>JAGXHK010000068.1 GCA_024636255.1 Desulfuromonadales bacterium
AGTGGGCTCGGAGATGTGTATAAGAGACAGAGATAAACCATGCGACAAGAAAGAAACGAAGGCTTCGGCTGACGAGTGACGCCCCAACAAAAACAGGGAAATTGATGTGAAAGACCCCGGCGCCGATGGTAATCACTTTGTAGGGGATCGGTGTGAAGCCTGCAGTAAAGACAGCCCAGAAATCATAGTTTTCAAACAGCTGCTGAACTTTCAGAAAGCCGTGAGGAGTAAAACCGGGAATATAGGAATAGAAAAATCCCTCAACCAACTCCCACACGCCGAATCCAACTCCATAGCCGAGAATCCCACCTGCCACCGAACCAAGGGAGGCGACAAGAGCGAAGTGGAAGGCCCGGTTCGGCAGGGAAAGCGCCAGAGCGATGAGCAGCACATCGGGCGGGACCGGGAAGAAAGACGATTCGGCAAATGCGAGGGAAAAAAGAGCGGGAACTCCATACGGAGTCTGTGCCCAGGACAGAACCCAATCGTAGAGGCGACGCACCCAGAGCATGAGATCAGCGCTCCTGATCCCAGCCATGGTCACCGACCAAGGGCACAAAGTGGCACTCGAGAAGCGATTCTTCTTCGAAGCGTTCTTCGCCCCTGCGGATAATTCGCTTCAGAACCTGACCGCCGCGCGTGCCAACCGGAATCACAAGCCGACCTCCGATGGCGAGTTGTTTGAGATAATGCTTCGATACTTCAGGAGCGCCGGCGGTAACGAGAATACCGTCAAAAGGTTGCTCTTCCTCCCAGCCGTACGTGCCGTCAGTGACCTTGATGTTGACATTGCTGCCCCCGATCTGATCCAGGATCCGACGCGCGCGACGCGCCAGGGCCGGCTTGCGCTCCACGGTGAACACCTTTCCGGCGATATGAGAGAGGATCGCCGCCTGATAGCCTGATCCGGTGCCGATTTCAAGGACCTTCTCGCCGCCTTTAAGTTCGATGGCGGCCGTCATGGCCGCAACCATATACGGCTGCGAAATCGTCTGTCTCTCACCGATCGGCAAGGGACTGTCCCCATAGGCCTGACTCTGCAGTGCCTCTTCGACAAAGAGGTGCCGCGGCACACGCATCATGGCTGCAATCACGAGCGGATCTGTGAGGCCTTTGCCCTTGATCTGGCGCTCGACCATGAGCCGCCGGGAAATCGCATAATCCATAAAGAGCTTTCTCGATGGAGGAGACTATGGATGGGGAAGATCCCACTTGCCGATCTCTTCAAAAGAGCGGTAGTTGGTCAGATCCATGTGAAGCGGGGTCACGGAAATGTGACCGCGGTGTACGCTGTGAAAATCGGTCCCTTCAAGATCTCGAAAGCCGAGTTCTCCCGCGCCGATCCAGTAGTATTTTCGCCCGCGCGGATCGACGTTTTCAACCACAAGGTCGCCATAGACCCTTTTTCCCTGCCGGGTGACCCGTGCAGCCTTGATTTGTTCGGCGGGCAATTCAGGTATGTTGACATTGAGAAACGTATCGGGCGGCAGTCCCCTTTGAGCGATAAAACTGGAAAGCTTTGCCGCAAAATCACTTGCCGCGGAGAAATCAGGATACGGTGACTCGCAGGCTAGAGAGATGGCAAAGGCGGGAACACCCATCAGCGTCGCCTCCATTGCGGCGGAGACGGTCCCTGAGTACGTGATGTCATCCCCCATGTTGGCGCCTCGGTTGATCCCCGAGACCACGAGGTCGGGCCGGCGCTCGAAAAGACCGTGAATACCGAGGTTGACGCAGTCGGTCGGGGTGCCGTCTACGGCATACACGCCAGGTCGGATCTCGTCAGCGCGCAAAGGCGCATGCAGGGTCAGAGCGTGTCCTGTAGCGCTTCGCTCCCGATCAGGCGCAACGACCACGACTTCGGCGACAGATTTGAGGGCTTCGACGAGGGTCGTCAGACCGGGAGAATGGATCCCGTCATCATTGGTGGTGAGAATCAGCAAGAAGCTTCTCTTTGGTCCCCTGGAGAAAACCTGCCCGGAAATCTGTCATGAAAAGGGTGTCCGCCGAAGTTCAGCGCGCAACTTGAGAAGATCGTGGCGAACTTCCCGCAAAAGGTCGGCGCAATCAGATGCCGGCGGATCGGCGGCCAGGAGGGGCTCCTCCTGCCGGGACGATTCTTTGATTTTCTTTCGCGCGCCGGCAATCGTGTAGCCCTGCGCATAAAGCAACTCTTTGAGTTTGAGAACCAGAAGAATGTCGTCGCGCCGGTAGAGACGCTGGTTGCTGCGGCTTTTCACCGGAGCGATGGCAGTAAACTCTGATTCCCAATAGCGCAGCACGTGGGGTTTTACACCCGCAATCTGAGCCACTTCACCGATCTTGAAGTAAAGTTTATCTGGAATACGAATGTTCATATCCCTTCAGTCAATCCGCTGTCCCGAGACTAGCGCAACTTTACTCAGTCTCTTCATTGATGACAGACTTGAGAACCTGGCTGGGCTTGAAGGTCAGTATCCGCCGGGCCGAAATTTCGATCTCATCGCCAGTCTGGGGATTGCGACCGCGACGGGACTCCTTTTCTTTGACCACGAAATTGCCGAATCCCGCAATCTTGATCTTCTCACCGTTTTCGAGGGTTGACTTGATAAGATCGAAGACCATCTCGACGATCTCAGCGGATTCCTTTTTGGAAAAGCCGGTCTTCAGATAAACGCTTTCGATAAGATCCGCTTTCGTCATACCACCTCCGCATTAAAATGCATGTCCTTGATTTTTCAGGTCTTATAACACACCAGTCGGGGGACCGCAACCGATTTTTTTCAACGAATTTCGGCACCTATCTGTTTCTTCAATGAGGCAAGAATTTTTTCATGGATTTTGCTGATTTCCGCATCGGTCAGGGTTTTTTCGGCAGAACGGTAGCGAATGCGGACTGCGACGCTCTTTTTGCCTTCTGGAATATTTGCGCCACGATAGATGTCGAACAAGATGACTTCTTCGACATCGCGGGCTTTTCCATGTTCAATGACGTCGAGTATCGTCTGTGCCGGAACGTTTTCATCGACCAGCAAGGCGCTGTCCCGATAAACGTCAGGAAACCTTGAGAGAGGCTTGAATCCATCAAAATCGCGACGCTTTGAGACCAGAGTATCGACGTTGAGATCAAGCAGGAAAACCGGCCGGTCTATCTCGAAATTAGCCAGAACAGTGGGGTGGACCTCGCCCAGCACGCCGAGAGCAGCCCCATCGCTGATTATTGCGCAGGATTTACCCGGGTGCAGATAGGGCTCACTGCCGGCGCTGTCCCAGGACATGGAGGAGACTCCAAAATGCCCGCAGACCTCTTCGACAACCCCCTTGATATCATAGAAATCCACCTGCTCATTCGATTGGGACCAGCTCAGGGGGTGGCGACGCCCACAGAGTGCGGCGCACAGGCGCAGTTTCTCCTCTGGGAGTTCTTCCCCGGCGAGAGGGTGAAACGTCGGGCGCAGCTCAAAGAGCCGCAGATCCCCGGACCGGTAAGCCAGGTTTTTGACAACCGTCTCGAGCAAGCTCGGAACCAAGGTGGTGCGCATAACCGCCTGGTCTTCAGACAGAGGATTGAGCAGGCGAACCTGCCGGCGTCTCTCATCCTTGGGATCGAGAAGAATTTTATCCAGAACGTCCGGCGAATTGAAAGAGTAATTTATGATTTCGCTGAACCCCGCCGCAGCCATGGCATTTCGCAATTCGCGCTGGGTGCGCCGCCGGACCGGAGTGCGGTGACACACCATGCGGCCTGCAGGCATTGTGGTGGCGATCCTGTCGTAGCCGTTAAGGCGCGCCACATCTTCGATCAGATCGACCTCGCGTTCCAGATCAGGTCGGAAGGTCGGCACGGCTACAGCAAGCGACTCGACCCCGCTGCGCTCTGAAACAATTTTAGTATCCAGTTCGATGGACCGCAGCAGCCGTTGGACCTCTAGAAGGTCAAGATCAAGGCCGAGCAGATCGTTCGTGCGGCGCAGGCTGAGTTGTATCCGCCGTTGTCTAATCTTTTTCGGGTAGATATCGATCCGCCCCTTGGCGACCTTCCCAGAAGCGATTTCGTGCAGCAGGGCCGCAGCACGATCGAGCGCGCGTGGGACCATGTTCACATCGGCGCCGCGTTCAAAACGATGGGAAGATTCGGTGTGAATTCCCAGCCGCTTGCTGGTGCGGCGAATGGCGGTCGGCTGGAAATAGGCGCATTCGAGGAGAATATCCGTAGTGCTCTCCTGGACTTCGGAATTCTCGCCCCCCATAATTCCCGCCAGAGCAACCGGGCCGCCGGCATCGCAGATGACGAGATCGGAAGATTTCAGATCGCGCGACTGGCTGTCGAGCGTGGTGAAAGACTGGCCTTCTCTGGCCCGTTTGACAATGATTCGTCCTTCGCGCAGCTCGTTGAAATCAAACGCATGCAGCGGATGGCCAAGCTCCATCATGACGTAGTTTGTCACGTCGACGACGTTATTGATCGAGCGCATTCCCAAGGCCTCGAGTCGCCGAACCAGCCAAGACGGCGAAGGACCGATTTTGACGGATCGGACCAACCGCGCAGCATAACGCGGACAGTAATCTGGATCTTCAACGAGGACGGAGGCCTGATCAGCGATTTCGGCTACATCCTCCGGCAGATTGTTGACAGGAAGATGCATTTCCCGGCCGACCATCGCAGCAATTTCTCGGGCGACACCGACTACGCTGAGACAATCCGGACGATTCGGAGTCAATCCGATTTCGTATCGGACATCCTTTAGACCAAGGGCCTGGAAAACAGGCTGGCCCAAGGGCAGGTTCTCCGGCAGAATCATGATCCCGGCAGAGTCCTCGGCCAGACCGAGTTCTTTTTCGGAGCAGAGCATGCCCATGGAAACCTGACCGCGAATTTTCGATTTTTTGATCTTGAAGTCCCCGGGAAGTCCGCTCCCGACCTGCGCAAGGGCTACAAGGTCTCCCTGCTTGTGGTTTTTGGCGCCGCAGACGACCTGAACAGTATCCGTTCCCTTATCGACTTCACAAACGGTCAGGCGATCAGCATCCGGATGAGGCGAAACCGAGCGCAGCCGGGCAACAATCACAGAATCGAAGCCCTCGCCCAGCTTATCGACGGCATCGACTTCGAGGCCGGCCATAGTCAATCGGTGGGCGAGTTCATCCGCATCAAAGTCGAAATCGACGAATTCTTTAAGCCAGGAGTGGGTGACGATCATTTAACTGCAATCCTTTTTTGTTTGGTTTTACATCGCCTTACAATGCCTGAGCTCAAAACTGCTTTAAGAAACGCAGATCGTTTTCGAAAAACAGACGCAGGTCGTCGACTCCGTATTTAAGCATGGCCATCCGCTCAAGCCCCATACCAAAGGCAAATCCGGTATAGACCTCGGAGTCGTAGTCGACAGACTTAAACACCTCAGGATCGATCATTCCGCTGCCGAGAATTTCCAGCCAACCGCTCTGGCTGCAGACACGACACCCCGTGCCGCTGCAGTTCACACATTGTATATCGACCTCGGCGCTGGGTTCTGTGAATGGAAAGAAGGACGGCCGAAAACGAACTCCGATACTGCGCTCGAAGAACCGGGAAAGAAATGTCGTCAATATTCCCTTGAGATCGCCGAACGTTATTTTCCGGTCAACCAGGAAGCCTTCGATTTGATGAAACATCGGGCTGTGGGTCAAGTCGGAGTCGCGACGATAAACGGTTCCGGGCGCGATAACGCGCACCGGTGGGGCATGCTTCTGCATGGTGCGAATCTGCACCGGAGACGTATGGGTACGAAGTACAACATCGTCGGTCACGTAAAAGGTATCCTGCATGTCGCGGGCGGGATGATCCTTGGGCATGTTGAGAGCTTCGAAATTAAAGAAATCCCTCTCGATTTCAGGACCTTCTTCGACCCCGAAGCCGAGGGCGGAAAAAATCTCGACGATCTCTTCGGTCACCAGAGTAATAGGGTGCTTGCTTCCGGTGAACCGTCGCCTGCCAGGCAAAGTGACATCGATGCGCTCTGTAGCCAGTCGCTCTTGAATTTCTGCCTCGCGCACCTCATGCAAACGTTGCTCGAAGAGTCTTACGAGGCCTTCTTTAAGTTCGTTCAGCAGTGCGCCCATAGCGGGTCTTTGCTCAGGTGCGACGCTGCCGATCCCCTTCATCAAAGAGGTAAGTTCCCCTTTTTTACCCAGATAGCGGACCCGCACCTCTTGCAGTTGAGTTTCAGTGGCCGCTTCCAGCATGGTTTGCCGGGCCTGTTCGGCCATCTGTTGCAGTTTCTCTTTCATTGATCAACCCTGGGTGGCGGTAAAAAAGAGAAAGCCGCATCTGCGGCTTCCGTTCATGGAAGAAAATTTTTCATGAAAAAAAAGGAGATGAGGCAGCCCCCATCTCCTTTTGTCGCGTCCGACTTACTGGAGCTGCGCCTTGGCCTTATCGACCACGCCTGCGAACCCCTTGGGATCTTCCACCGCAAGCTGGGCCAGCACCTTCCGATCCAGGCCGATCTCGGCTTTTTTCAGCCCATTGACCAGGCGACTGTAAGGAAGCCCGTTTTCGCGCGATGCGGCGTTAATCCGGGCGATCCAAAGCGCACGAAAATCGCGCTTCCGTACTTTGCGATCGCGATATGCATAATTGAGGGCACGATCAACAGCCTCAGTTGCGCTGCGAAACAACTTGCCGCGTGCGCCACGATAGCCTTTAGCAAGCTTCAACACCTTGTTGCGTCTTCGTCTCGCTTTAAAACCTCTTTTTACTCTCGGCATGTTTGACTCCTTGTGAAAAAATAGACGACCGTTAGCCGCCACCGGATCTGAAGGGGGAGACTGAATAGCCCCTCAGTTCACGGATTTAAAGCCGAGCCGTGCCCTTTTTTAGATATAGGGGATCAGACGGCTGACGTTCTTTTCGTCGGCACTGTGCACCAGAGCAGTACCACGTAGGTTGCGTTTGCGGTTAGCGCTTTTCTTGGTCAGAATATGACTGTGAAAAGCTTTATTCCGGCGAATTTTGCCCGTGCCGGTCTTGCGAAAGCGCTTGGCCGCACCTCGGTTGGTTTTGATCTTAGGCATGCTTAACTCCTTTTTGGCAAATCGCTTCTGGCTATTTCTTACTAGGGGCAATAATCATCGACATGAAGCGCCCCTGCATGTTGGGGCGGCCCTCGACCTGGCCGATATCTGCAATTTCTTCGGCCACGCGCCTAAGGAGCTTCTGCCCGAACTCCGGATGGGTGACTTCCCGACCGCGGAACATGATCGTCAGCTTCACCTTATGGCCGGCCTCAAGAAACCGCCTGGCATTGCGCACCTTGACCTGGAAGTCGTGCTCCTCGGTCTTGGGGCGCATTTTGACTTCTTTAAGTTCAACCCGTGCCGTCTTCTTTTTGGCCTCGGCAGCCTTCTTGCTTTGCTGGTACTTATACTTGCCGAAGTCCATGATGCGGCAGACCGGCGGAGAAGCATTGGGAGAAACCTCGACCAGGTCGAGGCCACGCTCCTGAGCGGCGGCAAGGGCATCGGAAAGGCTCATGATACCGAGCTGGTCGGACTCGTCATCAATGACGCGAACCTCTTTAGCACGGATAGCGCGGTTAATATTGGTCTCTTGCTTAGCTATGGTGCAACCTCCTAATGATATTGCCGGGATTCTTCCTGCACGAAGCGGACAAAATCAGCCGGCGTCATGGGATCAAGGCTCTTGCCGGAGCGGTGACGCGGCGCGACTGTGCCGCCTTCCATCTCACGGTCACCGATGACAAGCATATATGGGATTTTTTCCATCTGGGCCTCGCGGATCTTGAAACCTAGCTTTTCATTGCGCAGATCTTTCTGAACACGAACACCTTCGGAACGCAGATGATTGAAGACCTGCTCGGCGTACTCGGCTTGATTATCCGTCACATTGACAACTACAGCCTGGACCGGTGAAAGCCAGAGCGGAAAATTTCCGGCATAATGTTCGATAAGTACACCGATAAACCGCTCGATCGCGCCCAGGATGACACGATGGACCATAACCGGACGATGTCTTTCTCCGTCGCTGCCGATATAAGAGAGATCAAAGCGCTCTGGCAGGGTAAAATCGCACTGGATTGTAGCACACTGCCAACGCCTGTCAAGCGCATCCTTGAGCTTGATATCGATCTTCGGGCCATAAAAAGCCCCGTCGCCTTCGTTGATCTCGAAAGGCAGTCCAGAGTCTTTCAAAGCGCTGAGCAGAGCAGTGGTGGCACGTTCCCAATCTTCTGTCGTGCCAATGGACTTTTCGGGGCGGGTTGAGATTTCCATCTCATATTCGAAACCGAAAATTTCCATCACATCCTGAACAAAAGTCAGCACGTTCTTGATTTCGCCATCAAGCTGCTCCGGAGTGCAGAGGATATGAGCATCATCCTGGGTGAAACCACGCACCCGCAACAGACCGTGAAGCACCCCGGATTTTTCATGCCGATGAACTGTCCCCAGTTCAAAAAAACGCAGAGGCAGATCCCGGTAGGAGCGGATCTGTGATTTGTAGATCAGCATATGTGCGAGGCAGTTCATGGGCTTGATGCCGTATCCCTGCCCTTCCACCTCGGTGAAATACATATTCTCGCGGTAATTTTCGTAATGCCCCGAGGTCTTCCAGAGCTCCGTGCGCAGGATCTGCGGCCCCATCACAATGTCGTAGCCGCGCTTGAGATGCTCACGTCGTTCGAAGTCTTCGAGCAGGGTCCGGAGCATCGCGCCCTTTGGATGCCAGATGACCAGTCCGGCACCCGCCTCTTCGCTGAACGAGAAAAGATCAAGTTCTTTTCCAAGCTTGCGATGATCGCGCTTTTTCGCCTCATCCAGCTTGTGCAGGTACTTTTTAAGGTCTTTTTTATCCGGAAAAGCCGTAGCGTAAATGCGTTGTAACATGGCGTTTTTCTCATCGCCACGCCAGTAAGCACCGGCAACGCTGGTAAGCTTGAACGCTTTAAGAAAGCCAGTGGAAGGAAGGTGAGGACCGCGGCAGAGGTCGGCAAAATCGCCTTGCCGGTAAACAGAAACGGTCGGCTCGCCCAGATCTTCGATCAGCTCGACCTTGTACTGCTCACCCATCCGCTGAAAGAGATCAATCGCCTGCTCGCGGCTCATGACTTCACGCTCGACGGGCAGGTCAGCCTTGGCCAGTTCGGCCATTTTCTGCTCGATAATATCGAACTCTTCCGGAGTAAATTTGTGCGTGTCGCTATAGAAGTCGTAGTAGAATCCGTGTTCGATCGCCGGTCCGATCGTGACCTGCACGTCATGGCCGAACAGAGACTTGACGGCATGAGCCATCAGATGGGCGGCAGAGTGACGATAGATCTCGAGCCCCTCGCGGCTGCCAAGGGTCACAAGTTCGAGCCGGGCATCGCGCTGGAGAGGCAGCTGCGCATCGACCAGCTCTCCGTCCACCTTTGCGGCGACTGTCTGCCGGGCCAGCCGCTCGCCGATGGAGCGGGCGAGATCAAGCGGTGTGGTCTCTGCCGGGACTTCCTTGATCGTACCGTCGGGAAGTTCAACACGAATTTGATCCATCACCATACCCCCGGAATAAAAAGAGGCATCCGAAGATGCCTCACCAATTCCTGCTGTAGAATCTGGTAGGCACGGGCGGGATTGAACCGCCGACCCCTACCGTGTCAAGGTAGTGCTCTCCCACTGAGCTACGTGCCTACAGCAACAATGCCGCTACCTTTTATCAAAAGAACGAAAGGGATGTCAAGCACTTTGTTGACCGCGTGAGGTTTTCCTGCCGCCCTGAGAGATGCGCAGGACGTCAACGCGGGATTAAGGTATTGCCTCGAGGCGACTTGAATTCAGGACAAAAGTTGAACCCGCGGAAAAGGCGCCCTTGGGAGGGCGCCTTTTCACAAGAAGCAAAAGTCAAAGAAGCTCAGAACAGGTCGCTTTCAATGCGGATCAGGTGGCTTTTCTCGCGAACCAGACCGCCAGCGTCGATTTCGGCAAAGGCCGAACGGATATCGGCCTCACGTGCCTCATGCGTCATCATCACGATCGGCACGGCACCCCCGACCTGGCGCTCTGGTTGTATCATCGAGGAGATGCTGATGTCATACGTGCCGAGCACCCCGGCGAGTTGAGCCAGGACGCCGGGCTGGTCGGGGATGGCGAACCGCAGATAGTACTGGCCGATGAGCTCGTCCATGGGACGCACGGGCAGATCTTTGCGCTGTGCCAGAGGATACCCCAGAGAGGGCGTCCGCACAGGAGCACCTGCCAGCAGGTTGCGAGCGACTGCGACTGCATCCCCCATCACGGCGCTGGCTGTGGCCTCCATTCCGGCGCCCTGTCCATGCAGCGTGACCGGACCGACAAAATCACCGACCAGACGCACGGCATTATAGACGCCATCGACGTCCGCCAGAGGGTGCGACACCGGTATCATGGTGGGGTGCACGCGGGCCTCGACCTTTCCATAACCCATCTTGCCGATCGCCAGAAGTTTGATCTTGTATCCGAATTGCCGGGCGAACTGAATGTCGACGGCTGAAATTCCGGTGATCCCTTCGGTGTAGATATCATTGAAATCCACCCGCGTGCCGAAGCACAGAGCAATAAGGATTGCCAGTTTGTGCGCGGTATCCACGCCTTCGATATCAAAGGTCGGGTCGGATTCGGCATATCCTTGTTCCTGGGCCTCCTTGAGTACATCATCGAAGTTTTCCTCCGCATCCGTCATGCGGGTCAGGATATAATTGCAGGTCCCATTGAGAATGCCCTGAACGTTGCGGATATGGTTGGCACAGAGGTTTTCTTTGATGGAGGAGATGACCGGAATCCCTCCAGCCACCGCAGCTTCAAACTGAACTTCTACCCCTTTGGCTTCTGCGGCGGCATAAATTTCGTCGCCGTGCAGCGCCAGCAGTGCCTTGTTGGCAGTAATGACATGCTTGCCGTTTGCAATGGCGCGCAAAACAAAGCTGCGCGCCGGTTCATAACCGCCGATCAGTTCGATGACAATCTCGATATCGGGGTGATCGAGCACCTCTTCTGCTTTGGTCGTCAAAAGCTCCGGATCGATCTCGATGCCTCGATCCGTGATAATATCGAGATCGGCAATTTTCGTCAGAGTCAGTCTGGCTCCGAGCCGTTGTTGGATCAGTTCAGAATTTTTCTGGAAAACTTTCACGACCCCGGTCCCGATGGTACCGAGGCCAAGGATGCCGACTTTAATCTCTTTCATGCTCACTTTTTCCTTTTCGTTCGGATTCTCAATTAACGCCCCCTCTCGACCCCGGGGGTGAGCGAAAGCAGACAGGTCATCTGCTCATCCTGAAGCTCTGCGAGATGGTGTTCAACAAGGTCCCGGCAGATTTCGTGCGATTCCATAAGATCGTTCTCAAGACACAGGGCGATCTCGGTGAAACCCGCAGAGAGACAGGTGCATAGGATATCCCGCATAATGACTCCATGGCCACAGTCACAAAAATCGTCTCGTCGACCTGCGCCCACAAACAGCGCCCAATTCGATCGCAGCTTGCCGTTGTTGTTGACGATCAAATGTTCCCCGCATCGTCCTTCGAGTTGCTGCTGAAGCAGCATTCGCGTAACCGGAGCGCTGAGGCGCCAATCGAGAAGTGCCTGCGGGCCACGCAGCGGGCGCTGGTCACAAAAGACAAGAGCGGCAACGATGTCGGCCTCGATCTGGTCAGCGGGGAGGCTGCAGAGCCTCACCCGGTTCATTTCTCCGGAGCCCGGTGCTGACGGGAAATCTTATCGAGGATACCATTGATGAACGCCGGAGATTCCTTGGTCCCGTACTGCTTACCAAGCTCAATGGCCTCATTGATGGCCACACTTGCAGGGACATCGGGTCTGTAGAGAAGTTCGAAAGCGGCAAGGCGCAGAATGGAAAGATCCACCTGGGCGATACGCTGAAGCGCCCAGTTGGTTGAATGCTGGCCGATAGTCTGATCGATCTGCGCCAGATTCTGAGCGACCCCGATGACTAAACCCTCGGTATAACGCGCGACTTCAACCGGCAGCGGCATTTCGACGTTGTCCAGCGGCTCTCCGAGAACATCATCGGCAAACCGGAAGTTCGCCCAGAAACTGTCCAGCAGCAACCGGACATCGAATTCCCCTTCAGGGAAGCAATAGATAAGCTTCAGAGCCAGTTCACGGCTCCGGCGGCGGGTACCTTTCTGCATAATTTCCGTTTATAGCGTCTTGAAGAGGTTGGCCATCTCAATGGCACCGACGGCGGCTTCAAATCCTTTGTTTCCCGCCTTGGTACCGGCGCGCTCAATCGCCTGCTCAACGTTGTCCGTCGTGAGAACACCGAATGAAACCGGGACTCCGCTCTCGAGGCTAACGGTGGCGATCCCTTTGGAGACTTCGGAACAGACATAGTCAAAGTGGGGGGTTGAGCCGCGGATAACCGCTCCAAGACAGATAACGGCATCATAGCGCCCGGAGGCCACGCACTTTTTCGTGGCAAGGGGAATTTCGAAGGCTCCGGGGACCCTGACCAGAGTCAGATCATCATCGTTTGCGCCATGGCGCACCAGGGCATCGAGGGCCCCCTCGAGCAACCGCTCGGCAATGAAGCTGTTGAAACGGCTGACGATCAGGGCGAAGCGCAGTCCTGTGGCGTCGAGTTTTCCTTCAAGGGTTCCGGGCATGACAATCTCCTCGTCTCTTCGGATTACAGGTTTTCAAGCAGATGGCCCATTTTCTCGCGCTTGGTGCGCAGATACTTTAAATTCCCGGGTTTCGCGGGCACTTCAATCGGTATCCGTTCGACGATTTTCAGCCCATAGCCTTCAAGACCGACGATCTTTTTGGGATTGTTTGTCATCAGGCGGATCTTGCCTATGCCCAGTTCGGCAAGGACCTGAGCACCGATACCGTAATCGCGCAAGTCGTCCTTGAACCCGAGCGCTTCGTTTGCTTCGACGGTGTCGTGTCCCTGGTCCTGCAAAGCGTAGGCACGCAGCTTATTGACCAGCCCGATCCCGCGCCCCTCCTGCCGCATATAGAGGATAACGCCGCAGCCGTGCTCGGCAATCATCTCCATCGCCGCGTGCAGTTGGTCACCGCAGTCACAGCGCAGGGATCCGAAGACATCACCGGTCAGACATTCGGAGTGAACACGGACGAGAACCGGCACATCCGGATCGATTTCACCGCGCACCAGGGCCAGATGCTGAGCCTGGTCGACATCGTTATCATAGGCGATGGCCCTGAATTCGCCCCCGAAGGGAGTGGGCAGCAGGGTCTCGGCGGCGCGATGGACAAGCATTTCTTTGCGCATGCGATAGGCCACCAGATCGGCGATGGTCACGATCTTCAAATCGTGCTTCTCGGCGAACTTCTTCAGGTCAGGCATACGCGCCATCGTGCCGTCGTCATTCATGATCTCGCAGATGACGCCCGCTGGCTTCAGCCCGGCAAGACGAGCCAGATCGACGGACCCTTCCGTCTGGCCGGCCCGGACGAGAACGCCCCCCTTTTTGGCCCGCAGAGGAAAGACATGGCCCGGTCGGGCCAGATCCTGCGCCCGGGTTTCATCGGCGACGGCGACCTTGATGGTCTGTGCCCGGTCGGCGGCGGAGATCCCGGTGGTCACTCCGCTGCGCGACTCGATTGAGACCGTAAAGGCGGTGCCGAAGGAGGATGAATTGTCGCGAACCATTAACGGCAGATCGAGTTCGTCGGCGCGCTTTTCGGTCAGCGACAGACAGATCAGGCCCCGCCCTTCCTTCGCCATGAAATTTATAGCTTCGGGCGTGACCATCTCCGCCGCCATGGCAAGGTCACCTTCGTTCTCGCGGTCCTCATCATCGACCAGAATGACCATGCGACCCTGACGGATGTCTTTGAGAGCAGCTTCGACTTTAGTAATCGGCATCCCTGTTTCCCTTTACTCTGAACGGGTTATGTGGCTGGCAAATATGTCACAGATATCCGTTTCTGGCAAGAAGTTCCAGGTCAACAGCCCCCCTGCCCCCCCCCTTCTGCGCTGCTCCCGGAGCAAGCAGACGAGCAACGTATTTACCGATCAGGTCCGTTTCGACATTGACCCGGTCTCCTGCTTTTCGCTCCCCGAGGTTGGTCCCCGCCAGAGAGTGAGGGATGATTGACACGGAAAAATTCTTATCCGTAACAGCGTTCACGGTCAGGCTGATGCCGTCGATCGCCACCGATCCTTTTTCAACGATATAGCGAAGGATGGGAACGTCAGCAGCGAATACGAAGATTTCAGCGTTGCCCTGTGCATATCGGCGCGCGACCGTTGCGATGCCGTCGACATGGCCGCTGACAAGGTGCCCGCCAAGTCGGTCGCCAAAGCGCAAGGCCCGCTCAAGATTCAACCGGGTACCCGGCCTGAGTTCAGCAAGAGCCGAACGACTCAGGGTCTCGGGAGAGACATCGACGTGAAAAACGCCTTGACCGAACTCAACAACGGTCAGGCAGATCCCGCTGACTGCGATGCTTTCCCCCAGAACGAATTCATTTTGAGGAAAAGCGGTGTCAATGACGAGCCGATAACTCTCGCCCCCTCTGCGGATCTGTCGCAAGGTACCGACATCTTCGATCAATCCGGTAAACATAGCTCGACCTCCCCTTCAATCAGAAAGTCGTCATCAAAGCGCGAAGTGCGCAGGTCGATCAGTTTGACGCTTTGTTCCATCTGCGCCACGCCGCAACCGTCAAATACCCCTTTTGCATCGGCGCCGCCGACGATGCGCGGGGCGACAAAGACCATCATCCGATCAACTAGCTTATGGCGCAGCATTTCTCCGTTCAACTTAGCTCCCCCTTCGAGGAGAACGCTCTGCAGCCCTCTGTGACCAAGATGAGTAAGCAGGGCAGGTAGATCGACCTGATCGCCCTCTTGCGGCAATTCAACGACCTCGACGCCGCGTTCGCGTAGAAGCTCGACTTTCTGCCGGGCCCCTTGGGCGGTGGTGGCAATGATCAAAGGAGCGTCTTGAACTTCGTCGAAAATGCGGGAGCTAAGAGGCAGACGCAGGGTACTGTCGACGATGATACGCACCGGATTGCGACCATCGGCAATGCCCCGGACGGTGAGTTGCGGATTATCGGCAATGACGGTGCCGACTCCAACCATGACCCCATCAAAGCGGTTGCGGCACTGATGCACATAGGCGCGGCTGGCTTCCGAGGTGATCCACTTGGAATCTCCTGTCGCGGTGGCCGTCTTGCCGTCAAGAGTCATGGCGGTCTTCAATATGACATAAGGCAGGCCGGACCGGATGTATTTGGCGAAAGGGGCGATAAGACGCCGGCACGGTACCTCGAGCAGGCCTGTGGTGACCGCGATACCTGGCTGCCGCAACCGCTCGATGCCCCGCCCGGCGACAAGGGGATTGGGATCACTGCAACCGACGAAAACGCGGGAGACTCCGGCAGCAATAACAGCTTCGGTGCATGGACCGGTACGCCCCTGGTGAGAACAGGGTTCAAGGGTTACATAAAGATCACTTCCCCTGCACGCCTCGCCGGCCTCGCGCAGAGCGAAAATTTCTGCATGGGGCTCGCCGGCAAGAGGATGAAATCCTTTACCGAGAATCCGCCCGGAGCGTGCGACGACCGCACCCACCGCAGGATTGGGTCGAGTGCGCCCTTCACCGCGTCGGGCAAGGTCTAAAGCGAGTTGCATCAGCGGTTCATGATCAACGTCAGATCGCACGGATGATGCTCTTTCTGAACACAGTGGACATTCCGGATGGATCGAGGGCGATCGCGCCTTTGCTCAGCAGATCGATGACTGAGCTATTTCTCACCACGATCAAGCAGATCCTTGAGTTCGGACATGAACTCATTTATATCCTTGAATTGCCTGTAAACCGAGGCGAAGCGGACATAGGCCACCTCATCGATATCATGCAAAGCCCCCATGACCGCCTGTCCGATACGGCTTGACTCGATTTCCTTCTCGCCACTTTCCTGCAGTTGAAGCTCGAGTCGATCGACAAGTTTTTCAATGGTCTCGATGGAGACCGGACGTTTTTCGCAGGCGCGCTGGATACCCGCGATAATTTTACTGCGGTCAAACGGCTCGCGGCGACCATCTTTTTTGACCACCAGAGGCAGAATTTCCTCGACCCGCTCATATGTGGTGAAGCGACGTGTGCACTCCATGCATTCGCGTCGACGGCGGATGTTGTTGCCTTCCTTGCCGAGACGTGAATCGATAACCCGGGTATCTGAAAAACCGCAGAAGGGACATTTCATGGTGTCCGCTCCCGGCCAAGCTTCGCCCGTTCATCGAAAGATCCAAACGGTATGCCCGCTTCACCGAGCATCTGCAGAGAAAGCTGATCCGGATATCCGTGATCGAAAATCACCGCCGCGATCCCCGCGTTAATGATCATCTTCGAGCAGATGATACATGGCGAATTGGTGCAATAGAGAGTTCCTCCGGCGATATTCACGCCGTGCTTGGCGGCCTGGATAATCGCATTCTGTTCGGCATGCAACCCCCGGCACAGTTCATGGCGCTCTCCGGAGGGAACATCAAGCTGCTGTCTAAGACAGCCGACCTGTGAGCAATGGGCGATCCCTGAGGGGGTGCCGTTGTATCCGGTGGCCAGCACATTCTTGTCCTTGACCACTACCGCCCCGACCTGACGCCGTAGACATGTGGAGCGTCGCGCCACCAACCGGGCGAGTTCCATGAAGTATTCGTCCCAGGAGGGGCGCTCAGGTTCCATGCTGGTCTTCACCTCTCAGGAAAGCCGATGCGCGTAGAGGGGAAACGTCTTACAGAGTTCCTTGACTTCTCCACGGATCTCCTGCAGGGCCCCCTGATTCTCGACCTGACGCAGGGCGCGATCGATCCAGTCGGCGATGCGCGTCATTTCGGCTTCCTTGAGCCCCCTGGTGGTCGCGGCCGGCGTTCCGATTCGAATGCCGCTGGTGACAAAAGGAGAGCGGGTGTCGAAGGGAACGGCGTTTTTATTGACGGTTATTCCGGCCGTTTCAAGAGCGGCTTCGGCCGCCTTGCCCGTCAAGTCAGAGCCCGTGAAATCAAGCAGCAGAAGATGGTTGTCGGTCCCCCCGGACACCAGTTTGTAGCCGCGCTGAGAAAGGCCGGCCGCCAGCGCCTTGGCATTGCGCACGATCTGCTCGGCGTAATCGCGGAACTCTTGCGATTGCGCCTCTTTGAGCGCGACTGCCTTGGCGGCAATGGCATGCATCAGCGGACCGCCCTGAATGCCCGGGAAAATATTGCTGTTGAGCTTCTTTCCCCACTCTTCAGTACACAGAATCATGCCGCCGCGCGGTCCCCGCAGCGTCTTGTGGGTCGTGGTGGTCACAAATTCGGCGTGAGGTACCGGGCTGGGGTGGACGCCCGCAGCGACAAGTCCGGCGATATGTGCCATATCCACCATGATCACCGCCCCGACTTTATCGGCAATTTTGCGGAAAGCCGCAAAATCAATCACCCGCGGATAGGCGCTCGCCCCGACCACGATGAGTTTCGGACGATGTTCCTCGGCGAGTCGCTCAACCTCTTCATAATCGATGACTCCGGTTTCCTTTTTGATGCCATAAGGAACGATATTGAAGAGTTTCCCGGAAAAATTGACGGGAGAGCCGTGGGTAAGATGACCTCCGTGTGCCAGGTTCATCCCTAGAACCGTATCGCCGGGCTGGCAGACCGCGAAATAAGCGGCCATGTTCGCCTGAGAGCCGGAATGCGGCTGTACATTGGCATGTTCGGCACCGAAAAGTTCTTTGGCGCGATCAATAGCGACCTGTTCAGCGACATCGACAAATTCGCACCCACCATAATAGCGCTTGCCTGGATACCCCTCGGCATATTTGTTGGTCAGGACCGAGCCCTGGGCCTCAAGAACCCGCTCGCTGACAAAGTTTTCCGAGGCAATCAGCTCGAGGCTATGCTCCTGACGCCGGGTTTCATCGGCGATGGCACGGGCAATAACGGGGTCGAATTTGTTGAGCATTTCAGACATATTCATCCTTTCTTTTGAATCGAGATAGCATCAATGCGAAACGGGCAGGCCGAAAGCCTGCCCGTGAGCGCCGGGTTGCGGCATCTCAATGCTATTCGGAACGAATTTCCTTTTCGATGCGAGCGATCTTATCGAGCCGTTTCTGATGACGCCCCCCCTCGTAGGAAGCATCGAGCCACGCGCCCACCATAGCACAGGCGCTATCCTGTGTCAGAACCCGACCGCCAAGCACCAGGACGTTTGCGTTGTTGTGCTCCTTGGCCATGCGCGCCATAAAATCATCCGTCACCAAGGCCGCGCGAATGCCGGGGAATTTGTTGGCGACAATCGACATCCCGACGCCGGTGCCGCAGATAAGGATCCCCTTATCGGCTTGTCCTTTGCTGATCAGACGGGCGACGCGTTCACCGAAATCCGGGTAGTCGACGGAATCGGAATTCGACGTCCCCAGATCCTCAACGCTGATACCGCGGTTTTCCAGATACGATTTAATTATCTGTTTCAATTCAAGGCCGCCATGGTCACTGCCGATAATCATCATAACGGCTTCCTCAAACTTTTTTGAAGATCAGCGTCGCATTGGTCCCGCCGAAACCGAATGAATTGCTCATGGTGATGCGCAAATCGGCCTGGCGGCTCTCGTTCGGCACGTAATCAAGGTCGCATTCCGGATCGGGCTCTTCGTAGTTGATCGTCGGCGGAACGAAGCCTTTATCCATGCCGAGAAGCGTAAAGACAGCTTCCATTCCTCCGGCTGCACCCAGGCCGTGGCCGGTCATACTCTTCGTGGAACTCACCATGACTTTGCGCGCGTGGTCGCCCAGAACGGACTTGATTCCCAGCGTCTCATACAGATCGTTGAAGGGAGTCGATGTCCCATGGGTGTTGATGTAGTCAAGATCTTCGGCATTGATCTCGGCTCCCTTGAGTCCCATCTTCATGCAACGTGCAGCCCCTTCACCACCGGGCGCCGGTGCGGTAAGGTGGTATGCATCCCCTGTCAGGCCATAACCGCAGACTTCTGCGTAAATTTTAGCGCCGCGGCGCTTTGCCGACTCGTACTCTTCAAGAAAAACGATTCCGGCGCCTTCGGCCATAACGAAACCGTCGCGATTTTTCTCGAAAGGGCGGCTTGCCGCGGCGGGGTCGTCGTTGCGGGTGGACAATGCCTTCATGACATTAAATCCGGCAATTCCTAAGGGAGTAATGGTCGATTCGGTGCCGCCGGCAAACATGGCGTCAGCATCGCCGCGTTGAATGACTCGATATGCGTCCCCGATGGAGTGGGTACCAGTGGCACAAGCGGATACCGAAGAAAGATTGGGCCCCTTGGCGCCATAGCGAATCGAAATGTGGCCGGGCGCCAGGTTGATAATGAGCATCGGGATGAAAAAGGGCGTGATTTTTTTATAACTTCCCTCCGTCATCAGTTGGTGATATTTTTCGATGGTTGGCAGACCGCCCAACCCTGCACCGACCAACACGCCGACACGTTCTGCATTCTCTTCGGTGATTTCGAAGCCCGCGTCTTTAATCGCCATGTCTGCGGCACCCAGCGCGTACTGAATGAAGAGGTCCATTTTCTTGACCTCTTTCTTCTCGATATAGTCATGAGGGTTGAAGTCCGGGACTTCCCCGGCGATCTGGGTCGGAAGCTCGGAAGCATCGAAGCGGGTGATCCGGTTAATGCCGGATCTTCCCGCGGTAAGGGCTTCCAAGTTCTTTTCAATGCCTGTGCCGAGAGGAGATACGATCCCTAGACCCGTAACGACGACTCTGCGCATGGTGATATCGGTCCTCCGTAGAAACGAACGTGAAGTCGATGGGAATAATAGCGAAAAAGCGATCGCAGGAAATCCCGATTGCGACCGCTTTCGAACATGCGGAAAAACAGGGAGGAAGAGCACTCTTCCTCCCCTTCTTACATGCTTAGTTCAGTTCAGGAATGCGCGTTAATATATTCAGCAGCATCCTGAACGGTCTGGATCTTCTCAGCATCCTCGTCCGAAATTTCGATATCGAACTCTTCTTCAAGAGCCATGACCAGTTCCACCGTAGCCAGAGAATCAGCGCCGAGGTCGTCCATAAAGGACGCTTCGGGTGTCACCTGATCTTCGTCCACGCCGAGCTGTTCCGCAACAATCTGTTTTACTCTTTCGTCAATAGAAGCCATCTGCTTCACCTCCTTGGTTTATGGTCGAGCCGATCAATGATCGTGCAGGTAAAACTTACATATACATACCGCCGTTGACACTGAGAACCTGTCCGGTGATATAGGCGGCGTTGTCCGAGGCCAGGAACAGAACCGCATTGGCGATATCCGCTGGTTCGCCGAGGCGGGCCAGGGGGATTTGCCCGATCAGGTCCTCGCGAGCCTTCTCGGGAAGAGCACTGGTCATCTCCGTCACGACAAATCCGGGGGCCACCGCATTCGCCGTAACATTTCGCCGCGCAAGCTCCCGGGCCACTGATTTGGTCAAACCTACCAGACCGGCCTTGCTGGCGCAGTAATTCGCCTGTCCGGGATTGCCCATTTCACCCACTACGGACGAAATGTTGATGATGCGGCCTGAGCGCTGCTTACTCATAATTTTGCCGGCAGCCCGGGTGCAGAGAAATGCCCCTTTGAGGTTGGTGTCCATAACGAGATCCCAATCCTCATCCTTCATGCGCACCAGCAGGCCGTCGCGCGTAATGCCGGCATTATTGACCAGGATATCGATTCTGTCAAAGCTTTTACCCGCTTCAGAAAAGAGATGTGCGACGTCTTCGCTGCATGCGACATCACCTGTTACGGCGAGGGCTCTGCGGCCCTTCCTCTTGATTTCGTGCGCCAGGCTCTCGAGTCCTTCCGCGCTGCGGGCGGAAAGGACAAGGTCGGCGCCGTTATCCGCCAGCGCGAGGGCGATTTCCCGTCCGATTCCGCGCGATGCGCCGGTCACAACCGCAACCTTTCCTGAGAGCATGCACTCCTCCTTGCGACTATAGTTTATTCAAACTGCCGGCATCTTCGACGTTCTGTACAGCAACCTGTTTGACGATTCGCTTGATCAGGCCGCCAAGAACTTTGCCGGGGCCGATCTCAATGAAGCGCTCGACGCCAAGGGCAGCCATCTTCTCGACCGATTCCTGCCAGCGTACCGGAGAACTGACCTGGGCTACGAGAAGTTCCTTGACGCGATTTCGGTCAGAGTTCGGTTCGGCTTCGACGTTTGTGACAACCGGCACGCTCAATGCGGACACATCGATATCAGCCAGAACCAGCTGCAACCGCTCGCCTGCCGGGACCATAAGCGGGCAATGAAAAGGGGCACTGACGGGCAGCAGAAGAGCACGTTTCGCGCCGCTGCCGCGGGCTAACTCCATCGCTCTTTCAACTGCGCTCGCATGTCCGGCAATAACGATCTGGCCGGGGCTGTTGAAGTTGGCTGGCGCCACGACCTCACCCTCGCCTGCTTCGATGCAGACCGCGTTCACGGCTTCAGCGCCGAGTCCGATGATCGCAGCCATGGCCCCTGCGCCGACGGGTACGGCCTGCTGCATGAATGTGCCGCGCTGCCGCACGATGCGCAGGGCGTCTGCAAGACCCAATCCCTGCGCATAAACAAGGGCGGAGAATTCACCCAGCGAATGCCCCGCAACGTACTGCGGCACCAAGCCGGTTTCCGCCTGCATGACGCGCAGAGCGGCAACGCTTGCAGCCAGAATAGCCGGCTGCGTGTTGGCCGTCAGCTTAAGGTCGGCTTCCGGACCGTTGAAACAGAGCTTTGCGAGATCGAAACCGAGCGCGTCATTCGCCTCTTCAAAGGTTTGCCGCGCAACAGGAAAATTCTCAGCCAGATCCCGCCCCATGCCGGGATACTGGGATCCCTGACCGGGAAAAACAAAAGCAATCAATGTTTCCTCTCCTTTTTCAACACCAGGCGCTTACCAGCGAACCAGGGCAGCGCCCCAGGTAAAACCACCGCCGAAGGCATCGAACATGAGCAAATCGCCCTCCTCGATCCGTCCCGCCCGATTCGCTTCGTCCAGTGCAATGGGGATTGAGGCGCCGGATGTATTGCCATACGATTGCACGTTGATATAAACCTGATCGGCGCGAAGTTTTAAGCGCTTGGCGACCGCTTCGAGAATACGTCGGTTCGCCTGATGCGGTATAAAAAAGTCAAGGTCGCCGATTTCGATTTCGTTGGCAGTCAAAGCCTCCTGGGCGACCTCGCTGAGCATGCGTACGGCCACCTTGAAAACCTCATTGCCCTGCATTTTCAAAAAAGGCAAATGCTGCTCGATGCCTTCAACGGAAGCCGGGTTGCGTGCCCCGAAGCCTGCCTGGTAGAGCAGCTCCCAATAAGTTCCGTCGGAGCGCAGGTGAGTGGAAAGGATGCCGTTTGGCCCCTCTGCCGCTTCCAGAACGACCGCTCCGGCGCCATCGCCGAAAAGGACGCAGGTATTGCGGTCGGTCCAATCGATAATGCGACTGAGAATTTCACTGCCGATAACGAGCGCTTTGCGGGCAGCACCAGTCTGAATCTGCTTAACGGCAGCATCGAGCGCAAAAACAAAGCCGCTGCATGCAGCACTGATATCATAGGCCACCGCACGACTGGCACCGAGTTTCTGCTGAACAAGGCATGCGGTCGCTGGCCAGGGATAATCTCCCGTTATTGTGCCGACGACGATGAAATCGATTTCTTCGGCCTTGACACCAGCCATGTCCATGGCGGCAATGGCAGCCTTGGTCGCCAGATCCGATGTTGTTTCGTTCTCTGCAGCGATACGCCTCTCTTCGATACCGGTACGCGCCTTGATCCATTCGTTCGATGTATCGACCATCTTCTCGATGTCGAGATTCGTCAGGACTCTCTCCGGCAGGTAGGAACCGGTTCCAATAATCCGCGCTTTTTTCACGCCAGCGTATCTCCTTGGAGGCTAAAGGGTCTTTAACGTCATCTGTTCGTGCGATTCCGCCTCAGCGCCGTCCCCCTTGCACCCGGCCGCATCACCGATCTTATGCAACTGGGCCACAAGCTTGCCGTTAACATCCATAGCCACATAATCGCGGGCCATGCGGATTGCATTCTTGACGGCCACTGGCGTCGATCCGCCGTGGCAGATCATCCCCACCCCTTCAATTCCCAGAAGAGGTGCTCCGCCATACTCGGCATAGTCCACCTTCTTCTTAAATGCCTTGAAGGCAGGACGGGCCAGCAGATAACCCACCTTGGCCAGAAAGCGGTTTCCGATCTCGCGGCGCAGCATCGTCGAAATGGCATCGGCGAGCCCTTCCGAGACTTTGAGCACGACATTGCCGACAAAACCGTCACAAACGACAACATCAACTGTGCCCTGGTAAATATCGCGCCCCTCGACATAACCGATATAATTAAAGGCGGAATCCTTGAGAAGATGATGGGCTTCACGGGTCAGTTCCGTCCCTTTTTTCTCCTCGGAACCATTCGATAGAAGCCCCACCCGTGGGTTGGGAGTATCAAGAATATTTCTGGCATATGCTTCGCCCATGAGTGCGAACTGTGCCAGATGGCTTGCCTTGCAATCAACGTTTCCGCCGACATCAAGGACCAGGGTCTGGCCTTTGAGGTTCGGCAGGATCGTCGCGATTGCGGGACGGTCGATTCCCCGTATCCGCTTCGTTACAAAAATGCCAGCCGCCATCGTGGCCCCGGAATTCCCGGCGCTGACTACGGCGTGCGCCTCACCGGTCTTAACCAGATTAAAGGCAACCCGGATGGAGGAGTCTTTCTTCTTGCGCACGGCGTCCGAGGCGGAATCGTGCATCCCGACCACCTCGCTGGCGTGCTTGATCTGAATATCAAGACCGCTGACATCGTATTTTGCAAGTTCTAGGTTGATACGATCGGTGTCACCGACCAACGCAACAGCGATATCCCATTGCCGGGATGCCGACACTGCCCCTTCAACTTCGGTAGCCGGGGCGTTATCGCCGCCCATCGCATCAACCGCAACGACAATTTGATCTCTCAAGAGGCTATCCTCTTAGATCTCTTCGCTCGGAATAACTTCCCGCCCTTTATAAGTGCCGCAGCCACCGCATACACGATGAGGCTGCTTGGGCTCCTTGCACTGCGGGCAGATGGAAACAGCCGGAGCGGTCAGAGAATCGTGGGCGCGGCGCATGTCACGTTTAGATTTGGATGTCTTCTTCTTCGGTACTGCCATGTCTAAAATCTCCTTGCGAGCCGATTGCAGTCATCGGGCAAACGGGAAGTACGTTCATGTCATCAGTCTTTTTTCTTGACTTTAAAATCCTTCAAGGCGGCAAACTTGCTGTTGAAGGCCGGTCCCTGGCAGCCACAATCCCCCTGATTGAGATCATGGCCGCAAAGCGGGCACAGACCACGGCAGCTATCGGCGCAAAGCGGACGGAAAGGGATATTGATCACAACCTGCTCCTGGACGGCTGCAGTCAGATCGATCTCCTCGCCTGTAAAAGGGATCAGCCCCAGTTCTTCGGCGCTCAGTTCGATCTCATCCTCGCGGTCATTCTCAACCCGGGTCGCACCGGCGCTGAAAGTCACCGCAAAATCGGCGGCCAAAGGCTGTGTTGTTTGTTTGAGGCAACGACTGCATGTCTGCTCGATCGTCGTCTCAAACCGACCTTCAACCTCAACGAAATCCCCTGCGAGATAGGAGCGAATCCGCCCCCTGACAGGCTCGCGAAAACGACAGTCCCCGGCCTCCTCAACTTCGGCCAGCGCAGGAAAGAAATCCGCATCTTCTTGAAAATCGAAGAGGACCTCGCTCTTTTGCAGCTTCTCAAGATTTATAAGCAAAAAACACCCCTGAAAACTTGCAAACGGTTAGTATATGAATCGCCCCTTTTTTGTCAAGGGAAAAACCCCGCCCCTGCGGGGCCGGAGGCGACGTCATCTATTAGCCCATCGTGCCATAATTTGCAAGGGATAAATTCGAGTAAGATCATTGAAAACCTTGCCAAAATCTCCTCTATCAAGTAGAACGGCTCCGAGCAAAGGAGGTGATCAATGAAGCAAAGCGATGCAAGTAAAGCGCTCCAGCGGCTGATGGACATCATGGCAAAACTGCGCGGACCTGGGGGCTGTCCCTGGGATCGGCGCCAGACACCTGCAAGTCTGGCTCCCTACATTATAGAAGAGGCCTGTGAAGTCGTTGAGGCCATCGAATGCGGGAATCCGGAGTCTATCCGTGAAGAACTCGGCGATCTTCTTCTCCAGATCGTTTTCCAGGCCGGCATTTTTGCCGAGCGCGGATCCTTTGACATGGCAGCGGTTGCCCGCGGGATTGGCGACAAGATGGTACGTCGGCATCCTCATGTATTTGCGGGGCTGGAGGTATCCGGTCCGGATGAACTCCGGCGCAACTGGGACAGGATTAAACGCGATGAGAAAAAAACGCGACCTGAGCCCTCTTTTGGCGGCATCCCTCCGCACCTGCCGGCCCTGATGCGAGCACAAAAACTCCTGGACAGAAACCAGGGAGAGGATACGGCAGTGCAGAAAATGGCGCCGGTTCTGTTGAAATTCGCCCAACCGGACCGGGAAATCAAACTCAGCGAAGATGAATTGGGCCAGGTGCTGTTCGGTCTGGCCGCCCTGGGAAATCGCCTCGGGATCGATTGCGAGCAGGCCTTGCGCAATTGTACTCGGTCATTTTCGAAAGGACTCGAAAACCTTTGAAACTCCGAGCGCTTTTCCTTGTTTCCACAAATCCTGGGAGCAAGTTGTTCAATTCTCTGTGGATAATTCCTGCAGACGGGGCGCACCCGGCGCCCCGAAACGACCTGCACAAAATTTGATCATTCATTTTTCTTATCGAATTCCGATCAGTTGCGATCTTCCATTGACGGAACAATCCCTGATGTAGGAAGGTTAGCGGAAGACCTGAAAAACATTTTAGAGAAATGAGCCGTATATGTTTATTAAATTACTGTTGGCCTTCACCATCATTCCGGTCATAGAAATCTACGTTCTACTCAAGGTCGGCGGCACGATCGGCGCCCTGCAGACGATTGGGCTGATCATCGCGACCGGCATCGCTGGTGCCTACCTGGCTCGCACCCAAGGGTTCGATATCGTGCGGCGCATACAAGAGGAAACCGCCCAGGGCCGGCTTCCGGCCGAATCTCTTCTCGACGGCGCAATGGTTCTTGCGGGGGGACTGCTTCTACTGACGCCGGGTTTTTGCACTGATCTGTTCGGGTTTTTCCTGCTGGTGCCGGGAACCCGAAGGGTTTTGAAAAAATTGCTGCGCGGCTATCTGAAACATCTTATGGATAGCGGCAATATCCGCATTCACCGGCAGTAGGTCGCGACTTAAGGCGTCGAGTTTTTGATGCGCTGTTCAAAATCGAGCAGCCAGGCCTTGGTCGCAATGCCCCGGCCGCCCGAATACCCGCGCAATCCACCGTCTTTGCCGATGACACGATGACAAGGCAGGAGCAGTGGCAAAGGATTGCGGGCCATTGCGGTGCCAACTGCACGGGCCGCGGTTGGCGGATCAAGTCTTTTTGCCAGCGCGCTGTAGCTGATAGCCTCTCCGTAAGGAATGAGGGCAAGAGTCTCCAGGACCCGAAGTTGAAAGACCGATAATGAAAAAAGATCGAGGGGAACCGAGAACCGGGTTCGCCGGCCGGAGAAGTATTCTTCGATCTGAGCATGGGCGCTTGCCAGTAAAGGATCCGTTTTTTCCTCGACCCCCGGAAAGGATTGCCCCAACTGGCGACAGACCTCGCTCCGGTCGCGGCAGAGAAAAACCTCAAGCAGCCCATTGACGCCCAAGACAAGAGCTCCGGCTCCCACCGGGGTGCTAAACCTCGAAAAGCCCCTGGCCCGCAACAATCTGTTCGCGCGCAGCATCACTTCTTCCTCAACTTTTTGCGCAACAGGTCGGCGGCATAATGAACCTCCGGAACCCGCAGCAGCCAACACCCACCCCCATAGGCAGTCACTCCGATAAGGACCGCACCGAAAAGCACCAGCGCTTTTTCAAAATCATGCCCCTCCAGAGTCCAGGGACCGCGTTGCAGCAGGCTATAGACAAGCCCGCTCATCAGCGCCGCCGGACCAAGAAGACGCAGAACAAAACCTCCCAGCTGACGCAATTCGAGAGAACCGAGCTTGCGGCGCAGGAGCCAGAACAGCATCATGCAGTTGAACAGCGAAGATACGCTTAGCGCCAGTGCCAGGCCGACGTGAGCCCATACTTGCATGAATGCTACCCCGCAGACAGCATTCACGAGAAAGGTCCAGAAAGAAATCATTACGGGAGTGCGTGTATCCTTCAATGCATAGAACGTCGGCACCATCACCCGGCTGAGCCCGAGAAAAAACAGGCCCGGTGCATAAGCCATTAAGGCATAGGCCGTCTGTCGCACATCCTGCAAAGAAAATTCACCCCCGAAGAAAAAAAGACTGTAAATCGGACCGGCGCACAGCAGCAGGCCAAGGGATGCGGGGAGAGTCACCAGAGCAATCAGCTTGAAGGCGAACTGAAGGGAGTCGCGCAGGCCCTGTTCGTCGCCAAGTGCGGCCTGCTTGCTCATCGCCGGCAGAACCGCCTGCGCCAGTGACACCACGAATACGCCCTGGGGGAATTCGAAAAGACGCTGGCCGTAGTAGAGATAGGAGACACTTCCTCCAGGCAGAAAAGAAGCGAGCAGACGGGTGACGACCACATTGATCTGATAGATAGCCACCCCGGCCAGCCCGGGAAGCATGAGACAGGCGATCCGCCTGACCGCAGGATGACGAGGCGGCCACAGAAAACCAAGATTGACGCCGTGGCGGCTAAGAACCGGAACCTGTAGAAGCAGCTGGAGGAATCCGCCCAATAAAACGCCAAGGGCCAATGCCGTGATCGGCGTTGCAAAAAAAGGCCGCAGCCAGAAAGCGCTGCCAATCATTGCCAGGTTCAGAAGAACAGTGGAAAAGGATGGCAGAAAGTAGTGCCCGTGAACATTGAGAATTCCGGTGACCAGCGCCAGCAGGCTGACGAAGAAGATATAGGGGAACATAATGCGGTTGAGAATATCGGTCAGCGCCAGCTTTCCCGGAACCTCTGAAAACCCGTAACCGATCGCCTGCACAATCCACGGCGAAAGCAAAATGCCCACGGCGGTCACGATGAGCATGACCGCGATCAACAACGTCCAGCATGCACGAGCCACCCGCTGCGCCTCTTCACGTCCCTCGCGATGAAGGATTTCTGAATAAACGGGTACGAACGCCGCAGTCAGTGAACCCTCCCCGAAAAAGCGTCGCAGCAGGTTGGGGATGGTAAAGGCCATGAAAAACGCATCCGTGGCGAAACCGGCTCCGAAAAGCCGTCCCACCACCACATCGCGCACCAGCCCCGAAATACGGCTGATCAGCGTGGCGCCTCCCATGATCCCGGTGGCGCGGGATATCCGAGCTTTTTCAGACACCGGGCAGCTGTCCGTCGCAACAGCCGGAAGAAAAATGATTGACCTCTTTTAATCCCACTTCAATACGCCCTTTTTTCTTTTGAATTCGGAAAGTTACAGGAAAACATAAATTGTTTTTTAACTTGACTCAAGGACGCCCAAGTGCTATAAATCCACCCTTCCAAGCAAACAATAATCTTTATCCACGATTCGGAGGTCAGTCTTTTGGCTAATCACAAATCAGCTATCAAGCGAATGAAACAGAACGAGAAGCGGGCAGCGCGCAACCGCCACATCCGTTCGACCATGCGCACCTTCGTCAAGCAGGTCCGTGAAGCCGCAGCTGCCGGCGATACAGAGGCTGCCAAAACCGCCCTTGAGCGTGCATTGCCGTTCATCGACAAGGCCGCCAGCAAAGGCGTGATTCACAAAGCAACTGCCAGCCGGAAAATTTCGCGCCTGAGCAAGCTCGTCAATACTTTGTAGAACAAAGAACAGCGATTATTGACAACAAAAAGGGGCCCGGGAGGGCTCCTTTTTGTTGTCAGCGCGTTTTCTTCATCAGCACCAGCAACAGATCTTCGAGCAACGCACTGGGATGTGCTCCGCTCGATTTCAGCGCCAGGTCCGTTTGCAGAAAATGCGCGAACGCCAGCCTGAAATCGGCTTCTGAGAAACACCGGGCCTGGGCCAGCAAACCGTCGAGGAAATATGGGTTGATCTTAACTCTTTTAATGATCTCGCCACGCGATGCATTCTGGGCGAGCAGCTCATGCGCTTTCCATAGCTGCCGAAAGTGGCGAACCAGCATGGTCAGGATACGCAGTGGTGGCTCGCCCTCTGCCAACAACCGGCCGAGCAGCCGCAGAGATGGTCCGGTTTGCCCCTGCCCCACGGCATTGGTCAGATCGAAAATACTGTCTTCTCGCGTATCCGAGACGATATTCTTTACATCCTCGACATCGACCAGACTGCGCTCGCCGAGGTAAGTGAACAGTTTGATCAGTTCGGCATGCACTTCCTGCAGATTGGTGCCGACCCGCCTGCAGAACCAGGCCAACCCCTCTTCGGTAAAAGAGCGCCCGGCTGCTCGGGCCTGCTCGCGAACAAAGGCTGGAATCTGATTGTCATAAAGCCGTCGGAATTCCACAAGGGCTCCGCGCTTCTTGAATTCCTGGAAAAATTTGCGACGCGCATCGATGCTCTGGCCGACGAAGACCAGCACCGTTTCAGGACAAGGGGCTTTTAGATAGTCGAGAAATCTTTCCTGCTCGGAGGCGTTAAATTGATGAGCATCATGAACGACAACCAGTCGGTGCGAAGACAAGACCGGCAGGGTACGTGCGGCATCGAGAATCTCGGGAACCGCGCTTTCGCGCGCATGAAATACACTGAGGTTGAAATCGCGGACGGCCTCAATAACAATCTTTTCACGCACCTCTTCCAGGGTCCGCTCCAGAAGGAATTTCTCCTCGCCGTACAGATAGACAAGTGAAGGAATCTTGCCTGTCTCAAGGCTCTTTTGAAATTCCGTCGGCTTCAAAATACGACTCAGAAATTTTCCAGCAGGGAAAAATAAAGGTTCTCAGCCAGGCGGCGACTTGCTGAACGTATTGCGACCTGCTCCCTTTTTTCCTGCTCGGTAATATCGTCAATACTGGCGGCGAATTCTTCAGCCCAGGTCAGCTCGGATTGCCACAGAACACGTCCGCTCTCCCTTTTTTGCAACTGAGCGCGAACTCCGATTCTGGCACTGAACTCGTTGATGCGATCCTCGCTGTCGAAACCGACCGGTCGCGAAGAGAAGTGGATAACACTGCCTTGCAGAAGCGCATCGGCGCGCTCTGCCTGCTCGACCACCCTGAGACCGCGACGTCGGGCAAATTGCTCAACGATATCGTTGGTCAGAATATCTTCCAGAAACGGCTCGGTGGTGCGATTGGCGAACATCTCGATGTAAACGGTCTCAACCTCGCCGGGAAAGGGCGTGCCGCGCCCGACGACGTGATAGCCGCAGCCAGCGAACGCCAGGGACGCGAGAAGCAGCAGAAGCGCAAATCTGCTCATCAGGAAATAACGATATTGACCAGCCGACCGGGAACAACGATCACTTTGCGCACCGTTTTCCCCTCGATAAATCGACTGACGTTGGGATTTTCGAGAGCGCATGTTTTAACGGTCTCCTCATCAGCGTCTGCAGCGACCTCGATCTTGCCACGCACTTTGCCGTTGACCTGAATAACGATGGTGAGGGCTTCTGCGGCGAGGGCCGCTTCGTCCCACTGGGGCCAGCCGGCCGCCTCGATGCCCTGCTGGTGTCCAAGAGCGACCCAGAGTTCTTCACTTATATGGGGGACAAAAGGGGCAAGTAACCGCACCGCCGCCTCAAGGGCTTCGCGCAAGGTGCCGGCGGCCTCGGCTTTTGACTCGAAGGCATAGACGGCATTGACCAACTCCATGATCGCGGCAATCGCAGTATTGAAATGAAAGCGGCCATCGATATCCTGGGTGACTTTTTTAATCGTTCGATGCGTGGTGCGGCGCAGATCCCGGGCGGCGCCAGATACATCCTGCGGCACCGTGGCGCCCTCGATCAATGAAAGATTCTCGGCGACGGCGCGCCAGACGCGGTTGAGAAAACGATAGCAGCCCTCAACGGCCTGATCGCTCCATTCAAGGTCCTTCTCAGGCGGCGCGGCAAAAAGTATGAACAGGCGGGCGGTATCAGCCCCGAAGCGCTCGATCAGGCTATCCGGATCGATCACGTTTTTCTTCGATTTGCTCATCTTTTCAGTGCGGCCCAAAGTGACCGGCGCTCCGCACCGTCCGCATTTCCCGTCCTCCACCTCCTCGGGATAAAGCCAACCGTGCTCGGAACAGGCGATGGTCTCCATGCAGACCATTCCCTGAGTCAGCAGATTTGAAAACGGCTCGTCCAGATCGATCATACCCAGGTCGCGCAGAACCTTCGTGAAAAACCGGGCATAGAGCAGATGCATGACCGCGTGCTCGATGCCGCCGATATACTGATCGACAGGAGCCCAGTAGCCGGCGCGCCAGCGATCGACGGGGCCTTGCTGATAATCGGGGCTGGCGTAACGCAGAAAATACCAGGAACTCTCGACAAAGGTATCGAAGGTATCGGTTTCGCGCCGTGCAGCGCGACCGCATTCAGGGCAGCTTGTCCGCACGAATTCGGCGTGCGTGGCAAGGGGGCTGCCCCCTTCCCCGGTCAGCGCCACGTCGGTCGGCAAAATGACCGGCAGCTGCTCGCGGGGCACAGGTACGGCTCCACAGTGTTCGCAATAGATGATGGGGATCGGCGTACCCCAGTAGCGCTGACGGGATACGCCCCAGTCGCGCAGGCGATAATTGATGGTTTTGCTCCCCAATTCGCGCCGGTCGAGATAGTTGGCAATCTGTTCTTTGGCTACATCATTATCAAGGCCGTCAAATTCGCCGGAATTGACCAGACGCCCCGTGCCGACGTAGGCCTCTTCCAGAGTCTCGGCTTGCAGTTCCTGCCCCTCCGGCTGAATCACGACCACCATCGGCAGATCGTATTTGCGGGCGAACTGAAAATCGCGCTGGTCATGTGTCGGGACAGCCATAACGGCACCGGTGCCATACTCCATGAGTATGAAATTCGCCAGAAAGACCGGCATGCGGCGGCCCGTAATGGGGTTGAGACAAAAGGATCCGGTAAAGACACCTTCTTTTTCGAACTCTTCGCTGGAGCGCTGGAATTTGTCCTGTTTTTTAACCCGGCGGATGAAATCTTCGACATCCTGGCGCTTTTCATCCGTCGTCACCTCGAGCGCCAGAGGATGTTCAGGGGCCAGGCTCATGAAAGTGGCGCCACACAACGTGTCTGGCCGGGTTGTAAAAACGCGGATCTTCTGCTCTGAATTCTCGAGAACGAAATCAATCTCGCATCCGGTGCTGCGCCCGATCCAGTTTCGCTGCATGGTCAGAACACGTTCCGGCCAGCCCGTCAGCTTTTCGGTCTGCTCAAGAAGTTCTTCGGCATAAGCGGTGGTTTTGAAGAACCATTGATCGAGTTCCTTGCCTTCGACCTCAGATTCACAACGCCAGCAGCTGCCGTCCTCGACTTGCTCGTTGGCGAGCACCGTCTGACAGGTGGGGCACCAGTTGACGGCTGAGCTTTTCTTGTAAGCCAGGCCACGTTCGAACATTTCAAGAAAGACCAGCTGCTCCCAGGTGTAATAATCGACGTCGCAGGTGGCGAACTCGCGATCCCAATCGTAAGAAAATCCCATTTTCTGGAGTTGGATGCGCATATTATCGATGTTCTTGTATGTCCATTCTGCCGGATGGGTGCCATGCTGAATCGCCGCATTCTCAGCGGGCATGCCGAACGCATCCCACCCCATGGGATGAAGAACATTGAGCCCCTGCATCCGTTTGAAGCGACCGACAACGTCCCCGATACTGTAATTTCGCACATGTCCCATGTGGATCCGGCCTGATGGATACGGGAACATTTCAAGGACGTAATATTTTTCTCTGCCGGCCTCGGCCTCGACCTTGAAGGTCTTGTTCTCTTTCCAGAGCCTCTGCCATTTTTCTTCAACCGCTGCAGGATTGTAGCGCTCTTCCATTTTTCCTCCGCTCCAACAGGGCCGCCCGCCCCAAAAAGTAAAACCGGCGAACGCCGGTATTATATCGATCCGTACCGGATACGCTTCCGGTCGAGCCGAACCGCCCCCGGCACCAGGCCGGGAACAAGTTCAATCGCTGGGTCGATTACTTTTCGCGGTAGGTAATACGACCGCGGGAAAGATCGTAAGGTGAGAGTTCGACGGTCACCCGGTCGCCTGGCAGGATGCGGATATAATATTTGCGCATTTTCCCGGATATATGGGCCAGTACCACATGCCCGTTATCGAGTTCGACACGAAACGTGGCATTCGGTAGTGGTTCAATAACTTTTCCTTCGACTTCAATGGCTTCTTCTTTTGCCAAAACCTTCCCTCCGCAAATGTAATTATTTTCGGTTATTTATTGCTTATGACCGCACCGATTGACAATCCGGCCCTATTTAACTAAGAGCAACACAGATTGTCAAGCTTCCCTGCGAAAGCGACGATGGTTGGGCGATCTTTTTTTAATCACCCCCCCCTGCACATCAGGTCGGGTGGCGAAGGATCTCTGCTCCGATGCCATCCAGGGCCACAACCGCGTCGATCATTCCGGTGGCGATCGCTTCTTTCGGCATACCGAAGACAACGCATGAATCTTCGGCTTCGGCAATGGCTCGCCCGCCATGGCCCTTGATCGCCTTGACTCCGGCGGCGCCGTCGTTACCCATTCCGGTCAGGACCACCGCGATCAGCCGCTGGTCGCAGACCTGGACAGCGGATAGAAACATGGCATCGACCGAAGGGACATAGCGCTGAGCCGGGTCCGGATCGGCCAGATGCGCCACCAAACCACTGGCACCGCGCCGGAAAAGAAGATTTTTTCCCCCAGGGGCGACCAGAACTCTGCCTGGCTTGAACAAATCGCCGGTTTTGGCCTCGCACACTTCAAGATCACAATACCGGTCCAGGCGTTCGGCAAAAGCCCGGGTGAATTCTGCCGGCATATGTTGAGAGACGGCGAACATGAGCGGGGTATTGCCGGGGATCTGTGAAAGAACAGACTGCACGGCGGGCGGACCGCCGGTTGAAGAACCGATCAGGACCAGGCCCTGCGGATATCCGGTTCGGACATCAGGGCGTAGCGCGGAGCGTCTGAGTGGATCGCGAGGCTGCGCTTTTAGCAGACCCTCGCTTCGCAGGGAAATCTTATCCATATCGGCACGCAAGGCGGCCAGCACTTTATGCACCAGGTCGTCGCGGATGTTGAAAAGCTGAGCATCGCTGCGCGCGGTCGGCTTGGCGACAAATTCGAAGGCGCCCAGTTCAAGGGCCTTGAAGACGTTTTCATCTTCTCCCTGGGACGAAATGACGATTACCGGGGTCGGACGGTTCTGCATGACAATACGCAGAAAGGTAAAGCCATCAATCTTCGGCATCTCGAGGTCGAGAGTGATCAGATCGGGCTTAAGATCGTAGACCTTGCGCAAACCATCTTCGCCGTCGACCGCATAGCCGACGATCTCGACTTGCGGCACCGCCTCAAGAATTTTAATGATGGTGCGCCGATTGAAAGCCGAATCGTCAACCACAAGGACGCGGATTTTTCCGGCGGTTCTCATCGGGAATCCTCCAGCTTTCTTGACTGGAGCGGGCGCTGGTAGACCATATCGTGAGTGAAGTGTCGCAGAACGAACTGGTTGCTTATATTCATAAGGGATTCGGAATGACCCAAAAGTAAAAACCCTTCGGGCCGCAAACGACTGTTGAAACTTTCAACGACCTTCTTTTTCGCCGGAAGATCAAAATAGATAATCACGTTGCGGCAAAAAATTGCATCGAGAGTACCGAGCAGCGCAACCCGGGAATCATCAAAGAGATTCAGATGGCTGATGCTTACCAGACTCTTCACTTCATCGGCAATGCGGTACTTTCCGTCGACTTCGTTAAAGTAGCGCTTCATATATCGTGCATCTGTCGTCCGGAAAGACGAGGCGCCGTAGACCCCTTTGCGCGCAACCTGCAGAACGCGCTGACTGATATCGGTGCCGATAATGTCGATATCCCAGCCTCGTAATTCGGGAGCCTCGAGCAGAAGCATGGCCAGCGTGTAGGGTTCTTCGCCCGTCGAACAGCCGGCGCTCCAGATGCGCAGGGTGCGTACGCCTTCCTTCTTCTTGCGCGAAACGATCTCGGGAACGATCTCGCGGGCGAATGTTTTGAGCTGGCTTTCTTCGCGAAAAAAATAGGTTTCGTTGGTGGTCAACAGATCAATGGCCGCGGAGACTTCTTCTTCTCTGTTCTTCCCGTAGCGCAAAAGATAATAATAATCCTTAAAATTTTTCAGCTTGTGCGTGCGGACCTGCTTGCTCAGGCGCTTCTCGATCAGATACTTGTTTTCTTCCGAAAAATAGAGGCCGCAATGATGGTAGATGAAATCCCGCAGCAGCCGGAACTCCTCGTTCGTCATCGGAATATCGGGCGTGAATTGAAACATCAAACCTGCTTCCTGTCTTCGGAGACCGTTGAGAGCAGCTCTGTAATTTTTTCGCGGACCATGTCATCTTCCTCCACCAGCAGGCGCTCCTCCAGCCGCTCTCTGCACAGAGCCGCTTCCTGTGGCTGAAACGATGTGACAAAAGCCAAACGGACATCCCAATGGTCGTGATCGAGAAGGCTATCACAATGAGAAAACAGCCAGCTGCGATCCGAAAGACCGGACAATCCCCGAAGCGCGGTTTTAACGACTTCTTCGTCAGAATGAACAAGTGCCTGTAGAAGTTCATGGCGGGCAGCCTGCGGGTGGCGTTTCGCCAATGTCTCGAGGCCGGCAATAACCACCAGCTCGACGGGATCGTGAAGCGCGCTCTTCACAAACGCCATCGCCCGCTCTGAGGGAAAATTTCCGAGAGCACGTACGGCGGCGGAACGAACCCAGATATCCTCGTCATTGAGCGCCAAAGCCAGTGGCGCAACGCACATCGGATCGCCGCTGGCACCCAGAGCCTCGGCAGCCAGAGCGCGAACGCCGGAATCCTCATCCGTCAATGCAAGCTGTAGCGCACGCAGATTCTCATCGCCGCGCGCTTCCAGGCCCCGTACGGCTGCCTGGCGAACTGCTGCTGATTCATCCTTCAGCGCACCGAGGATGTACCTCGCTGTTTCAGGGCCGCCAATTTGGCCGAGAATGCGTATGCATTCGGCACGCACCGCCCCGTCCGGACCCGCAGCCAGCTGGGAGATGTTTGCAGTAACCTCTCCCGGGCACACACCGCCCAGGATGCATAGGGCTTCGGCGGCGGCATCGCGTACGCCTTCTGCCTCATCGTTGAGAGCAGCACACAGAGGATCGATGCTTTCAACCTCGCCCAGGCGCCCGAGGGCGGCGGCGGTGACCTGCCGGCGCAGACTTTGAGGTGCACCAAGTTCTGGAATCAGCATCTCTGTCAACTCTTTGCACTGAGCCCTCCCGGCAAGCTCAATGAGGTAGAGATCCTGTTCCTCGTTTTCCCCCAGGTGCTCGCGCACGAGATCGCAGATCGCGCCCGGACCACAGGCCAGGAGCGCAGCGCCCGCATTGTCGCACAAGGCGTCATCGCCAAGCAGAGGGAGCAATCTGTCTGCAATCCGCGCATCGCCAATCCAGCCGAGAAGCTGAACGGCCGCCTTTTGCGTTTCGCGTTCACCGCCTTCGAGAAGCTCAGCGATCTGAACTACCTGCTGGGTGTCTCTCAGCTTCACCAGTGCATGGCGAACCTCTTCCCCATTGTGCCCGGCAATGCGGGTCAGAGCGCATGCGGCGGCGGCGCGAGCTTTTTTGCCCGCATCGCCCAGTCCTGCGATCAAAACGGGTACGACCTCTTCGCTGCCGATATGCCCAAGGCAGTCAAAAAGGGGTTTACGCAAAAGCGCATCCTCCTGAAATGCTAAAAGCTTTACAACCGGAACCCTCTCTCCGATCCGGGACAACGCTTCAAGTATGGTAAATCGCCAACTGAAATCAGGCACCTGCATCGCATCGAGCAGAGCGGGTATCGCTTCGCTCGAACCCACTTTGCCCAGGTTTTCAACTGCGGCCGTGCGCACGTTCGGATCTTCGTCGGCAAAACATCCGATCATCGCGCCGACCGCTTTTTCATCGCCAATGTCCCCGAGAATATCGAGCACAAACTTTCGTACGTCCTGGTCGGAGCTTTTCAGCTCTTCCAGCAATTCCGGGGTGGCGAGAGACCCCAGCTTTATCAGAATTTCCAGTGCGGCATTGCGAAGACCCGCATTTTCCTGATCATGCAGCAAGGAGATAATTTCACCGAGCTGCTGCGACGGGTCCTTACAGGAAAAAAAGTATAAAATAGCCTCTTTGCGCACGCGCCAGCTCGCGTCTCCAAGTCCTCTGCGAAGCAGCTCCGCTCTGAGGTCGATATTCTGCTCCCGGGCCTCGAGAAACGCCTGCAGACGAAGCTGTTCATCTTCACTATTGAGGTTACCGTTGATGCGTTGTTCAAGCTCATTCAAAATGCGCTTCTCCTCAAATCCACTCACGGAATTAGCCGTCACTAATTTTATTTTTGGCAAACTACCCCGTTCCGGAGCGTGCGTCGCCTTTATTATTACCTGCTTGCCGGCAGCTTAGGGACTCTGCCCGCTTCCGGCCTGGCGGATTTTCTCGACAGCGATCTTCTCTTCCGACGTCAGGATCCGCTCGAGGTTGAGAATCATCATCAACTCACCATGCACTCTGCAGACGCCGATGAAAAAATCCGCATCGCTGCCCTTCATATACTGAGGCGCAGGTTGAATCTCCTGGCGCGTAAAAGGCCTGACTTCAGTGACCTCATCGACGATCAGACCAATAACTTTCCCGGACAGAGAGCAGATGATCACGCGGTTCTTGCGCCCCGGTTCAAAAGATTGATCGAAGCGCTTGCGCAGATCGACCACCGGGATGACCGCCCCGCGCAAGTTGATCACGCCTTCAATAAATGGCGGGGCCTTGGGCACAGGGGTCAATTTCTGGGGCTGGATAATCTCGCGAATACACATGATGTCCAGGGCGTACAGCTCTGAACCGATACGAAAACAGGCCAGTTTAGCTTCGTCGCGAGGCGCTTTTTTTTCTCTGTCTCCGGCCTGCATACAGGACACCGTCTCTGTCATTTTGAAATATAGCGCTGAATCGTTTCGATCACCATCGCCGACTTGAACGGCTTGGTGATATAGCAGTCGGCTCCGGCTTCCCTGCCTTTTTCCATGTCTTCGCGTGTCTTTTTGGCGGTCAGCATAATCACAGGGATATCGCGGGTCTGCGGATCTTGTTTAATCTTTCGACACACTTCGAAACCGTCCATTTCCGGCAGCATGATGTCGAGAAGCACCAGATCGGGGAGGCATTTATGTATCTCCTCAAGAGCGGCCCTGCCATTGGTAGCCCCCTTGACCTCGAATCCCTTGGAGGTCAACAGAATGCTTTCAAGTTTAAGCAGGCTCTCTTCATCCTCGACGATCAGAATCTTCTTTTTGGGCACGTGCGGTCTCCTTCCGTCAGTGATCAACATGTTCAGAGATCAGGATTTCTGTCAGATTAAGCAGGATGAGCAAACGGCCCTGCTGCCGACCAACTCCCTTCACCAGATCTCCATCCAGATCAGGCAGCATGCTCGGTGGAGGCTCAATGTTGCGTTCGGCAATGCGGACGACCTGGGTAATCGACTCGACCAGCATGCCCGCGACCCGATCATCCTGCTGGCAGACAACAATCCGTGAGGAAGAGGTCTCCTCGGTCACTCCGAGACGTAGCCTGCGTTTCAGGTCGAATATCGGTATGACGACCCCGCGTAGCGAAATTATACCAAGTATGTATTCGGGCGCACGAGGAATTTCGGTAATACCGATCGGTTTGATAATCTCACCGACCCCCTCGATATCCAATGCATATTCTTCCTTCCCAAGGAAAAAAGTCAACCATTCCCTGCGCGCCTCGGCATAGTCTTCGCTCCCTCCCCCTCCGACCAGGCCCTGGTAGTACGTCTCTTCCGTCGCAAGTTGCAAATCTTTGCACTCGGAAAAAAGCACATCCAGAGGATCTTGCCTATCAGCGGGAGGAGCTAAGGGCTGCTTTTCCGGTGAATGCGCGGGCGGTTGGTGCCCATGCTCCTCAGGCACGCCCTGAATTGTCGAGGCGCGTCGGGCACTTGTCTGCCTGTTGCTCTCCCTGCGTGAGGAGGAGCCCTCGGCGACATTCTGCGCCTTGGCTTTTTTCCGAATTTCGGCTAAATCCATCGATTCTTCCTTCGAAGCCGTTTCAGGCGCAGAGGTTAAGCTCCTCCATCACGGATTCCATGATCCCCATGTCGATTTTATGAGCCTCACGGCCGAAGCCTTCGAGTAGTGCCAGCGATGCGGCATGATTGGCCTTGCGCGGAACACCCAGGCAGTAGTCATGAAGCAGATCGACCGCTTCGGGTAAAAAAAGCCCCGGCTTGCCGCCGGCAACCAGAAGACGGTGATCGAGGTAATCGGAAAGCTCTTCGCGGCTGAGCGGACGCAGATGATACTGCATGCCGATACGCTGGCGTAAAGCCTCGTAGGCGCGATGAGCCAGGCGGCGTCGCAATTCTGGCTGGCCGACCAGCACGACGCTGAGCAGATTGCGGTCATCGAGCTGAAAATTAGTCAAAAGACGTATCTCGTCGAATGTTTCCTTGTAGGGAATCAGCTGCGCTTCGTCAATGACCAGCACCGGGCAGCGCCCCAGCTCGTAGAGCTGGTAGAGCTCGGCCCCGATCTGTTCGAGCAGATCGGTCTTGAAATGGGCTGGCTCCTCAACTCCCAGACGCCGCGCAAGCGTCCTGAGAAACTCGAGCGGTGAAAGACGCGGGTTGATGATCAGAATGACCTTGTATGTTTCATCGAGCTCATCGAGCAAGGCTCTGGACAGCGTCGTCTTTCCGCTGCCGATCTCACCGGTAAGCAGCGCCAAATCCCTTTCCTCAACCGCGTAAAGCAAGCGCGCCAGGGCTTCGCGATGCGCTTTGGCGAGAAAGAGAAAGCGCGGATCGGGCGTCTTGCTGAAGGGACGCTCGTTGAAGCCGTAGAAAGCCTCATACATGAGTAACTGCATCTCCACGCAGGGACTCGCTCATCAGCCCGCCGACATCAAGAACAAGAATCGTCTTGCGGTTCCCGAGATCGGCCGCGCCGGCGAACCCTTGTATAAACGAGAGAATGTTCCCAAGCGGTTTGATCACCACATCCTGCTGCCCGAGAAGATCATCGACAACGATTCCCATCCGTTTGTCGGCCATTCCCACCACGACCACGAAAAAAGGCCGTTCGGTGACTGCCGCGCACGGAAATTTGAAAAGCCGGCTCAGGCGGGTCAATGGCAACGTGCTCTGGCGCAGCTCGATGACTTCGCGTCCTTCGATGGTACGGATCACCGATTGATCGACCATGATGGTTTCCATGACCGAATTGATGGGAATCGCGTAATCGCGGTCACAAACTCGGATAATAAGCGCTTTGATGATCGCCAGGGTAATCGGCAGCGTAATGGAGGTCGTCGTACCGCGCCCCACTTCGCTTTCGATCTCGATCATGCCGGAGAGAGATGAAATATTGCTTTTGACCACATCCATTCCGACGCCTCGGCCGGAGAGCTCGGTGACCTGATCCGCGGTTGAGAAACCGGGCATGAAAAGAAGATCGAAAACCTCCTCACGGGTCATCTCAGCCCCCGTCTCGATCAGCCCCTTTTGAACCGCCTTTTGCTTAATCTTTTCCGGGTCGATTCCGCCCCCGTCGTCGGCGATGCGAATGACCACATGGTTGCCCTGCTGGGCGGCGCTCAACCTGATATCGCCTTTTTCCGGCTTGCCTGCGGCTTTCCGATCGGTAGGCAATTCAATGCCGTGGTCAATGGAGTTGCGGATAATGTGCATCAAGGGATCCGCCAGATCTTCAATGATCAGCTTGTCCAGTTCAGTGTCGGCTCCATGCACAGTAAGAGCGACCTTCTTGCCGACCTCGGAAGCGGTCTGCCGCACGATCCGGCCCATCTTGTCGAAAAGCTGGCTGATGGGCACCATGCGAACTTCCATGACTCCCTTCTGGAGTTCGCTCAGGCGCCTCTCGAGAATGCGTGTCGCCTTCAGCAGATCGAGTCCGAATTCGTTCCCCTGGCCCTTGAGGCGCTCCGAAATATCGGATATAGCGCCTTTGGCGATCACCAGCTCACCGACGATGTTCATAAGCGTATCGAGTTTATCGATATCGACACGGACCATGCGACTGATCGAGCGCAGGCTCCCCCCGCTGTCCTGGGTCTTATTCTCTTTTTTCTGAGCAGGCTCCGGCGGGCGCACGGCAATTTCGGGTGTGGTGCTTGATGCGATTGGATTTTTGCGTGCCACGGCCCTGATCCGGACGCTTTCCGAGTCAAGCAAGGCGGCAAGCTCCTCCTCGGAAAGAGGGGTGCCGAGCAAAATCTGAAAAGCAATAGCTTCAGGGTCTTCGCTGTCGGAGCTGGGCAGGGTGCTGACAACCTCACCGTCCTTTTTCAGCAATTCGGTCACGCGGGAGAGATCCTGTCTCTTATACACATCTGACGCTGCCGACGA
>JAGXHK010000069.1 GCA_024636255.1 Desulfuromonadales bacterium
GAAAAACTGGCCCGAAACGGCACGGATATCGCTTCGTGCGGCCTGTGCCTTGAATTCTATGGATTGAAGGACAAGCTCGCGGTCGGTCGTTCGACCAACATGCTCGAGATCATTACAGCCCAGCAGGAAGCTGGCCGCATCATCCGTCCTTGAGTTAAAAGCGAGAAAATTGCAGTTACGGGAGTAGTTCGTAGTCTGGTGACGCGCCCGGTCTTCAAAACCGGTGGGGGGCGTATCCCGTCCCCGGTGGGTTCGATTCCCATCTGCTCCCGCCAATATTCACTTCGTTACCGGGCATCCCCGGATCCTTCTTCCTTTTCCCATTCGACTGTATTCGTGCCCTCAGAGCTCATGGGCGCTGGTCCCATGAATTTTATTTGCCTCTCTGTATCTTTTAGGCGGAGAAACATGTATTATCGTGGAAATGCAGCCTGCCCAGTTTCACTTTTACGCCTTCCGCCACCCTTTACATCGCACGGAGATGTCCTTACAGGGAGTAGAGTTCCGGCGGTTGTGCCGTTTTTTTCGATACCTCAACAATCAAGCCTGTTCGCAAATTCCAGGAATATCCGGATGGCTGCAGGACATACTTGATTCGATTCACGTCATGGAGAGCAAAAATGGAAAGCACCCAGCCTTTATCCGGTGACCCGATCGAAGCCCGCTGCACGAAGTGCCGCAAAAACACTGATCACATTATTATCACAATGGCCGAAGAGGAACCGCTGAAGGTCCAATGCAACACCTGCAGTCGCCAGCACAAGTACCGGCCGCCCACCGCCGCAAGAAAGCCGGCTGTGCGAAGGGCTGCGAACCCCCAGGTGGCGGAGCGCAAAGAGTGGGAAGTCCTGCGCCCAGGCATGAATGGCGACAAAGCGACGGACTATTCCATGACGGAGGCCTACAAGGTCAAAGCCTTAATAAATCATCCCGTCTTCGGTCTCGGCCTCGTGCAGCGCGTGGTCGGCCCGCAAAAAGTTGAAGTTCTTTTTGAGGATGGCAAAAAAACGATGCGCTGCAAATAAAGCCTGCTGACTGCCAGTTCCAGTTGCTTCGCCATGAATACGACAACCGAAAAACAAGGTCTGCGATCAGTTCCGATGGGAAAACAAATGAAAATCTGCACTCTGTGTGAAGAGCAATCGAAAAAATCGCGCACTGGCAAGCCGCATGAACATTTAACTGAAGTGGACGCTCCCCGCATCTTCAAGGGGAAAAATCCCCAGGGTTTCGAGGAACAGGATTACCAGTGCCTGGAATGTGCAGCCAAATTTACCCGAAGCACGAGTAAAAACGACCTGGCATGGACTTTATGGCAGGGGTAGCGGAAATGCCATGCAGCGACAAGAGGATTTAATTTGCTGGAGGCAGGCGACGTACGAACGAAGCAGACCGCTCGTTCCTTAGTCGCCTCCAGGATCACCCACTCATGGGGCAGACCGGATTTTTCCGCCAGCCCCTGCCCGATCCTTTTTCTTCCTGGGATCAAATTCGGTGGAAGACTTGCTGAGGACGCGCTGCAGGGGCAAAACGGGGTGAGGGATTTTCCCTGGAAAGGGCCTTATCAATCTTCTTCTGGAGGCTCCGGCGAAGACTCCGGTTGATTACCTTCCAGTTTTCGTTTTCTTTTTTCTTCCTTTTTTGCTTTTTTGGCAATTTCCTTCTGACGTTTTTCAAAGCCATAATTCGGTTTTCTCGCCATCTGGTCTCCTTTCAGGGTGCGGTTCGGCCGTCTCTGTGATCTATCGGGGGGTCAAATCCCACAGTCTGAATTTTACTCTGTAGACAAAAGGGCCCCACGAGAATTCGCGGGGCCCTTTAAAATCATATGCAAACAAATTTTACTTAAATTCTGCGCACATTAGAGGACTGGGGGCCTTTCTGCCCCTGGGTGACCTCAAAGCTCACACGGTCTCCCTCAGCAAGGGACTTAAAACCATCGCCTTGAATTTCAGAAAAATGAACGAACACATCAGGTCCATTATCCTGCTCGATGAAACCAAAACCCTTTGCGTCGTTAAACCACTTCACTGTACCTTCTGCCATTTTTTTCTCCATGTTCCCTTTGTGGGATTTTTTTTGTTGTGCCGCTCTCCGACGTCCGAAAAATAAAACACGCACCCGCAATGGGATCCATGTTTCTGCTCCGGGTTAACACCTTGCCAACCTGATGGGCGGAAGAGAACATGCACAAACCTTCTCAAGTGCGGCAACTCTAGCACGACGAATTTCAGAAAAGCAAGGCGCATCTGGCGATCAGGCATTTTTTCCTCTCAGCGCCGGCGGAAAAAACTTGACCTGCATACTGAGATTCAATTAAGTTAAACACAATTAACTTTTTCTTGCCTCTGTCGTTTTCCCGCATCACGTCAGCCGCGAATGAACTTGTGCCCTGCGCCCACGAGAACGGAATCGCATTCAATGCCGGAAGTCCCCAGCGGTCATCTATCCCGACTTTCCAGTCCGAGACGGGAAAACAGCCAGCGTGCTGAGCAGTCCCGCACGATTCTTATCGTTGAAGATTCAGTCAGCTCCGCTCAGATAATTACCGACCTGCTCAACCAGCGCGGCTTTCAGGTTCACCACGTCGCAACCGGCAAAAAGGCCATCGAATGGGCCAGGGCGCAGGACGGCGCGCTCATGCTGCTCGATTTCCGCCTGCCCGACATGAACGCGCCGGAGGTGATCAAGGCGTTGAATGAACTCGGCGTTCGTCCTCCCTTTATCATCATGACCAGCCACGGCGATGAAAAAACCGCCGTCGAAATGATGAAGCTCGGCGCACGCGACTACCTTGTCAAGGACAACGCCTTTCTCGGTGCGCTGCCGGTCGTCATCAATCAGGTTCTGCTGCAACTCGCAACCGAGCGGCGACTGTTGATTGCCGAACGCACGCTCCAAGAGCGCGAAGAGCGCCTGCGGGCCATTATCAGCGCCCTGCCCGACATGGTCTATGTTCTCGACGAGAACGGCTGCTGCCTTGAGCTTCTCACGGCAGACGCAGGAGTTGACACCCTGGAGGAAATAAGGGGACGCAACCTGCGCCAGGCCTTTCCCCGTCCGCTGGCCGAGCTTTTTCTTGCCACCGTGGCGCGGACGCTGGAAACGGGAAAGATCCAGATTCTCGAGTATCCGCAACAGATCGAGGGAGAGCATTTCTGGTTTGAAGGTCGCGCCGCACCGATGCATGCAGCAACCGAAGACGGCGCTCGGATGGTGGTCTGGGTGGCGCGCGACATCACCCAGCGCAGACATACAGAGGCGGAGTTGCGCCACTCCAAGGAGGCCGCCGATGCCGCCTCGGTGGCCAAAAGCGAGTTTCTCGCCAATATGAGCCACGAGATCCGCACGCCTCTCAATGCAATCGTCGGCATGACCGGACTGCTTCTCGACACCAGACTGTCACCCGAACAACAGGACTATGCCGAAACCGTCCGGGTTTCCGGCGAAGCCCTGCTCGGCATCATTAACGACATCCTCGATTATTCGAAAATCGAGGCGGGCAAACTCGATCTCGAGGTCAGCGATTTCGATCTGCGCATGGCGGTAGAAGACGTCATGGACATGCTATCGATGCGGGCCGCTGAAAAAGAGCTCTCCTTCACCAGCCTTATACATCAGGATGTCCCCTACCTGCTGCGCGGCGATGCCGGGCGCCTGCGCCAGGTTCTGATGAACCTGGCAAACAACGCGATCAAGTTCACGCCCCGGGGCGAGGTCGTCATCCGGGCACTGGTCGAAAGCGAAACCGAAACGCAGGTCAAGGTTCTCTTCGCCGTCATCGATACCGGGATCGGCATCCCCCGCGAGAGTCTCCATCTGCTGTTCAAATCGTTTTCTCAGATCGATGCATCGGCAACGCGCAAGTATGGCGGCACGGGTCTCGGACTGGCCATCTCAAAGCAACTCGTCGGGATGATGGGCGGCCAGATCGGCGTCGAAAGCGATGCCGGGGCAGGTGCCAGCTTCTGGTTCACCGCCGAGTTCGAAAAACAAGCGGCCGAACGTCCGGTGAACAATCGCGACCTGCAGGAGAAGCGGATATTCATGCTCGACCCGGACGCGGGCAGCCGCCAGGCCATGCGCGAGCAGCTTCGCTCATGGAACTGCCGCTGCGGAGAAGCGGCGGGTTGTGAGGAGGCCCTGGCCCAACTCCAGCATGCTGCCGCCGCCGGCGACCCATACGATGCGATTCTCATCGATTTGAAACTCGAACTTGGCGGCGCTCTCGAGCTTGGCCGGCGTATCGGCACTGATCCCAACCTGCCTGAAACGCCGATGCTTCTTCTCGGCCAACCGAGCCGCAAACCGAGTGATGCTCTGATCCGGGCAGCCGGCTTTGCGGCCTGCCTGGCGCGTCCGGTCCGCCAGCAGTTTCTCTATGACAGCCTGAGAGCTCTCTGCACCGGCAACGCCATGCCGCCGACCTGCGAGGACCCACCGACTCGGCCGGAACAATCCGTCATGATCGAGCGAATGCCCCGCCTGCGTATTCTGGTGGCCGAGGACAATCCCGTGAACCAGAAGGTCGCTGTGAAAATTCTCGAGAAGCTGGGCTATCGCGTCGATACGGTCGCCAACGGAACCGAAGCCGTGGCGGTGATAAGGCATATTCCTTACGATCTGGTCCTTATGGATATGCAGATGCCGGAGATGGACGGTTTCGAGGCGACGCACCAGATCCGGGAACTGCAAAGTGCCTTTGGCCCGAGGATCCCGATCGTCGCGATGACCGCGCACGCCATGAAAGGAGACCGGGAGCGCTGCCTGGCCGCCGGAATGGATGCCTACCTCGCCAAACCGATCCAGCCCCGTGAGCTCGCCAAAACCCTTGAGCTGCTTCTGGAGCCCCAGGCCAAAACGTTACGCGCGTCGCGCCCCGACGACCGATCAGCGCACGAGCTTGCGGTTTTCGATCGTGAGGCGATGCTGGAAAGACTCGATGGCGATGAAGAACTATGCCGCGAGATGATCGAGATCTTCGACGGCGATTTGCCGATTCAGCTCAGCACATTGCATAGGGCGCTGCATGAGCGAGATCTGCAGAGCGCACTCCACCGCGTGCATACCATCAAAGGTGCGGCCGCCAATATTGAAGCCCGTTTGCTGCGCTCGACGGCCCTGCAGATCGAACGATGTCTGCACAATGGCGATCTCGAGAAGGCATGCACCCTTTTCCCGGAACTCGAAAACGAATTCGATCGCTTTCACGCATTGTTCTCCCAATGAATCAGACAGCGCTCCCCAGCCACACCCGGAGGTTTTCGCATGGAAGAAAAACGCAGATTCGGCCGCATCCCCTTCGGCATCACCATAGTGCTCGAATGCGGGCCGGATTCCCATGAAGCTGCGCTTGAAGATATCTCTCTTAATGGCGCCAGGATCAAACTCGTTTCGGATGAGGCGCCCGGGCTGTCAGATGGCCTGGTCTTCGTCCTGCCCCTCGCCCCGGGCGGACCCGTTTTGCGCTTCCCCGCCGAAGTCGTGCATTGTGACGGCTGCCGCGCCGGTCTTCGCTTCACCGGCGCCGACCCGGAGAGCTTCTCGCATCTGCTTCGCCTTCTCCAACTGAACACTGGCGGTGAAGAGCAACTCGAGAAGGAACTGCGTGAACTTTCCGAAGTCTTTGGCAAATCGCCCCGGGACACTTAGTGTCCCGTCCGGTTAATTCCATCCATTAATTATGGCCCTTTTGCCTGCTGCCTTCGTTGCGCCTCCTCGGCTTAGCTTCGGCTAGGCCTGCGTCGACGCGCCTTGCCAGCAGGCAAAATTGCTCAGAATTTTCTGAACGAACTAACCGCACGGGACACTATCGGGGGTTTTCTTTCGCCGCAAACAGCACCTCCGGTCTTCCATAAAGCACATTTTTTCATTGTTTATTCATGAATATTTGATAAAATCAATTTCAATGTGGTGCTATCAAATTATGTGCAGCGGGCAGATCACGTCAGCCATACCAACTGCGTGCATCTGGAGGACCCCATGGGAGGGAAAACCGACGCGAGTATTTCCGAGATAAGCGGTGATCTGGCCCCCTTCAATCGGATACTCGAGAGCTTGACCAGCGGCATCCTGCTCCTCGATTCCGGGGGGCGCATCCTGTCCTGTAACACGGCAGCGCAAGATATTCTCGGGCTTTCCCGTGAGCAGATCGTGCATTCCGACACGTCCCGGCCCTGCTGGAAAATCACCACCGATGAGGGCGCACCCTGCCTGCACGCAAATACCCCTCCCCTGAGCGATGTTTTCGCCAGGGGCTCGTCGTTTCAACGCTTTGAATGCGTTCTGCAGCACGCGGACAGCGGCAAAAGACGGCTCGGGTTCAACGCCAGTCCGATTTACAACGCATGCGACCAGATCGGCGGCGCCTTGATCGAGTTCGCCGACATTACCGACCGCAAGCAGAACGAACGGGAGCAAGAGCGGCTGCTCGCCGAACTCGAGGCGACCATCCATTCCATCACGGATGCGGTGATCATCTATCAGCCATCGGGCTCGATCGTCCGCATGAATCCGGCCGCCGAAAGACTTCTCGGCTATGGCGACGCCGAGCGCAAAGCCCCGCTTGAGCAAAGACTCGCGCACCTGAAGGTCTCGACCCCTCAAGGTCGCCCCTTTCCGTTGCGAAGAGTCATGGCCCGGGCGCTTGGCGGTGAAACCCTGCAGGGGGAAATCGTCGTTCTGCACCGCCAGGACGCGGAGATCTGGCTAAGCGCCAGCGCCGCGCCGATCCGCGGAGCCGATGGCGCCCTGCTCGGAGTCGTCGGCACGGCCACCGACATCACGCCCCTGCGGATGCTGCAAGAAGAGCAGGCCGTTAGTCTGCACGCAATCTCTCATGACCTGCGCTCTCCATTGACGGTGATCAGCGGGCACGCCAAACTGCTACAGGATTCTTTGCAGCACGCAGGGATAAAAAATAAAGAGATTCATCTGGATGCGATTCTCCAGGGTGTCCGGCAGATGAACCACATGCTCGAAGGGCTCGCCGAGACCGCGCGCCTCGAGGGCGGGGGCGCAAGCTATCGCCACCAACGCATCGAGGTGTCCGAATTCGTCCACAACCTGCTCTCGCGGCTGGAACCGGTTCTGCAGAACGGGCATTTCGCCGTGGATGTCCCCCCCGAACTGCCCACCGTCTGGGCTGATCCCTCCGGTCTGGAGCGCATCCTGCTCAATCTGATCAACAACGCCCTGCGCTATTCGCCTCTGGACCGGCCTGTCCAGATCGCCGCCAGGCAAAGTCAAGAAGCGCAGATGGTCGAGATCACGGTCCGTGATCAGGGCCCCGGTCTCATGTCCGAAGACGCCGACCACCTCTTTGAGCGCTTTTATCGCGGCAGTCAAAAATCAGGCAAGGAAGACCACCAGGGCCTCGGCCTCGGACTCTACATCTGTCATCGCCTGGTCGAAATGCAGCGGGGGCGAATCCGGGTTGAAAGTACGCCGGGAAAGGGCTGCGCCTTTTTTTTCACACTCCCGGTGGCCGAAAGCCCATGACCACGGTGCGTCACCTGCTGCTGGCTGCTGCAACCCTGATGCTCGCACTCACTTTTCCACCGGCGCTGCAAGCCATGAAGTCGGCGGACTGCCTGAGCTGCCATGGCGATGCGGACAGGGTCGGCGAGCCCTTGCATCTCGACCCGCAGCGCTTCGATACAACGGCCCATGCCGTGCTGGGCTGTCCGGCCTGCCATGACGCGGTTGCGGATCAACACCCCTATGACGGCCTCAAGGTCAATAAGGCGCGCTGCCGCGACTGTCACGAGCAGATCGCCACCGAATACGCCCGCAGCCTGCACGGAATCAACGCCACCTGCGGCGACTGCCACAACCCCCATGTGGTCCAGGCACCGAGCGAGGTATCCGGTTTCGCCATGAACCGGCAGTGCTTGGCCTGTCATTCGCGCTCCTACATGGTGGCAACGCATACGTTCTGGCTTCCGCAGGCAGCGATCCACCTTAAAGCCCTGCCCTGCATCACCTGCCACAGCGCATCCGAGAACTATGCCATCACTTTCTATCTGATCTCGCGCGAAGGCGGCGCTTCCCCCGGAGACTTCGAACCGGTCACCTACGCCCGATTGCAGGACCTCGCAGCCGGAATTTCAGAACACGGGCTGGTCGATACGAATGCCGACAGCTTCATCTCTCTGGATGAGCTGCGCGCATTTCATCACAGCCCGGCCGCCGGCAGACTGCGCCTGCAGGGGATGATGGTGCCCGAACAGGTGACGCACTCGTTCGATATTCTGGAGAACCGCTGGGACTGTTCGTTCTGCCATGCCGCAGGGCCTGCTTCGCTCGAGGCCAGCTATCTGGCCCTGCCGCAACAGGACGGCTCTTTCCGCCGGATCCCGATCGAGGAAGGCGCGCTGCGCGATGCTCTCTACGGCACCCCCGATTTTTACATGATCGGCGCCGGACGCAACCGGACCCTCGATCTCATCGCGCTGGTCATTATCCTTGGCGGTCTGGCGCTGCCGGCAGGCCATGGTCTGGCGCGCCTTCTCACCCGCCGGAAAAGACGGCGCGACCGGTCATAAGCCGCTGAAGGTATATCTCTGCCCCCGATTTCTGTATAATGGCGCGCCATACACGAGCCCCGTTCTCCCAAAACTCGACTCCGGATCGCCGATGAACCAGAAATTTCTCGCCACCCGCAGCCGGCTTGAGTTTCTCGAGCTGGTGCGGCAGTTCTCTGCCACCCGAAGCGAACAGAGCCCCTTCGACCGCGCTCTGCACCGCGTTCTTGCCGCCGACCTGCAGGCCGGCGAAGACCTGCCGGCCGGGGACCGCTCCGCGATGGACGGCTATGCCGTGCGCGCCGCGGATACCTTCGGCGCCGGCGAGAGCAGCCCCGCCTATCTGGAATGCGTCGAGCGCATCGAGGTCGACACCATAACGCAGCGCATTCTCGGCCCCGGGGAATGCGCCTGGATCCCCACCGGCGGCTTTCTGCCTGCAGGGGCCGATGCCGTGGTCATGGTCGAATACACCGAAGAGATCGGTGCCGAAACGATCGAGGTCCGCTGCAGCGCCACCCCCGGAGAGCATGTCATGTTTCGAGGGGAAGATGCCGCCGCCGGACAGAATGTACTCACGGCCGGCACCCGGCTGCGCACGCAGGAGATCGGGCTGCTCGCGGCCCTCGGCATCACCACGGTGCCCGTCTTCTGCCGACCGCGGGTGGCGATTCTCTCGACAGGGGACGAAGTGGTGCCGGTCGCTGCCTCACCCCGCCCCGGGCAGATTCGCGACGTCAATTCATATACGACCGCCTGCCTGGTGGATGCCGCCGGCGGCGAGCCGCAGGCCTTCGGCATCGTGCGCGACGATCTAGCGAGCCTTGCCGAGGCGCTGGGCAACGCGCTTGAAAATACGGATGCCGTGCTGCTCTCCGGCGGCAGTTCCAAAGGCACCCGCGATCATACTGTCGCGGCCCTGCAGCAACTGCCGGATGCCGAAATTCTCGTTCACGGTGTACGCCTGGCGCCGGGCAAGCCGACCATCCTCGCCCGCGTCGGCGGCAAGCCGGTTCTTGGGCTTCCCGGTCAGGTCGGCTCGGCCCAGGTGGTCATGCTGGTGCTCGGGCAACCGCTGATCCGTCATTTAAGCGGCGATCGCGACGCCTTCGATGAAAACCGGCGCCCTTTGCGCCGCGCCCGGCTCTGCCGCAACATCGCCTCCAAGCAGGGCCGGGAGGACTACGTGCGGGTGCGCCTCGAGCAAACCCCGGAGGGTCCGCTTGCCCATCCGGTCATGGGCAAATCCGGCCTGCTGCGCACGCTGCTGCAAGGCAATGGCCTGCTCACCGTCGCGGCCGAGTATGAAGGCCTGCTCGCCGGGCAGGAAGTGGACGTCTGGCTGGTCTGAGAAGTTTCTTTTAAACGCAGAGGACGCAAAGAAGCAAAGAGCGCAGAGGAAAAAAGAGATAGAATTTTTCCCAAAAATCGTGATTTTTCTCTGTGCCCTCCGTGTTAAAGCCTTTGATTTGCGGTTTCCTCCCGCGCTCTCCGCCTCTCTGCCCCTTTGCGTTTAATTACGCCTGCGCTTTTCAAGAGGTAACCCGTGTCGAAACGCAATATCTACCTGAAAACCGTCTCCGTCGCCGAGGCTCTCGAGCGGGCACGAAACGCCCTCGACCGCGCCCGGATTATGAAAAGCGAGACCGTCGCCACGCAAGAAGCCGACGGCCGCATCACCGCGGCGCCGGTCTATGCGCGGGCTTCCTCTCCGCGCTTTCACGTATCCGCCATGGACGGCATTGCAGTGCTGGCCGAAAACACCTTCGCCGCCCGCGAAGATGAGCCGCTGACCCTTCGGCAGAACGTGGACTTCTTTCCCGTCAATACTGGCCAGCCCCTGCCTGCCGGGACCAACGCGGTGATCAAGATCGAAGATGTGCTTCCGGCTGCCGAGGAAAACAGAGTCCGTATTGAAGCGCCGGCCTTTCCCTGGATGCACGTGCGGCGCACCGGTGAGGACATCGTCGCCTCCGAACTGCTCCTGCCGCGCAATCACCCGCTTTCCCCTTACGACATCGGCGCCCTGCTCACCGCCGGCGTCTGGGAGATCGAAGTCTGCGAGCGGGTGAGTCTCACGTTCATCCCGACCGGAGACGAGGTGCTCGATTTCATCGCCCGCCCGGATCCACAGCCGGGTCAGGTGATCGAGAGCAATTCACAGGTCTTCTGCGCCCTGGCACATCGCTGGGGAGCCCACGCGCAACGGGTGCCCCCGGTCCCCGACGATCCTGAACGCCTGCGCACCGCCGTCGAGGCGGCCCTCGCCTCCTCGGCGCATGTGGTCGTGGTGGGAGCCGGCTCTTCGGCCGGCACCCGTGATTTTACCCGCGGCGTCTTCGAAAAACTCGGCGAGGTGCTGGTGCACGGACTGGCCGTCAGTCCCGGCAAACCGGCCCTGCTCGCCGTAGCCGGCGGCAAGCTTCTGGTCGGCGCCCCGGGCTACCCGAGCAGCGCCATTGTCTGTTTCGAGGAGATCATCGCTCCTCTTGTGGCCTGGCTTGAATACCGCGAGCCGGCCGGGAAGCCGACCGCCCGCGCCCACCTGGCGCGCAAGATCCCTTCGCGCCTCGGGGTCGAGGAGATCGTCCGCCTGGCGGTGGGCAAGGTCGGCAAAAAAACTGTCGCGGTCCCTCTCGGGCGCGGCGTCGGGGTGATCAGTTCCCTCACCCGGGCCCAGGCTCTGACCCGCGTGCCCGCCGACCGCGAAGGGCTTGACCAGGGGGAGGAAATCGATATCGAACTGCTGACCTCGGCGAAGAGCCTCGAGCGAACCCTGGTGCACGTCGGCAGCCACGACAACACCATCGACCTGATCGCCGACACATTGATGGGGCTTCCCGAGCCGCTGCGGCTCGTCTCCAGCAACGTCGGCAGCCTCGGCGGGCTGACCGCGCTGCGCGACGCAGGGGCGATGCTTGCCGGAGCACACCTTTTCGACCCGGAGAGCGAGGATTTCAATTTCCCCTTCCTGCAGCGCTATCTGCCGCAGATCGAGGTGTTGGTGGTCAATCTGGCGATCCGCATACAGGGGCTGATCGTTGTGCCCGGCAATCCGAAGGATATCGGCGCACTCGCAGACCTGATTCGCGAGGATGTGACCTTCATTAACCGTCAGCGCGGTTCGGGAACCCGCATTCTTCTCGATCATCATCTAAAAAAATCCGGGATCGACCCGGGAGCGGTCCACGGATATCAGCGCGAGGAGTTCACCCACATGGCGGTGGCGGTCAACGTCCTGACCGGTTCCTGCGACTGCGCACTGGGGATCCAGTCGGCGGCCCGGGCGCTGGGGCTCGATTTCATCCCGCTCTTCCCCGAGCGCTATGATCTGATAATTTCTGCCGATTTTGCCGGCGACCCGCGCATCCGCACCCTGCTCGAACTGCTAGAAAATGCCGATTTTCAGGCGAGGATCCGCGCTCTCGGCGGGTACGACACGCGCCTGACCGGGCAGGTCATGCAGCCAGGGATGGGTCTGGGTTCGTGATAGCGTCAATGGAAAACACTAAGCTTTAAACGCAGAGTTGCAGAGGCGCAAAGGGCACTGAGAAAACCTGTAAAGGCTTTAACACAGAGGGGAAACCCGAGGAAAGAGAGAGAGCACAGAGAAAAAACAATTGAAAATCTGAATGTTTTGGACTTTTAACAACCACAGCTTAAAAAGGTTCTTTTTCTCTGTGTCCTCTGTTCCTCTGTGCGCTCTGTGTTAAAAGTCTTTCCCTTCTTTGTGTTCTCAGCCCCTCAGCGACCTCTGCGTTGAGTTTTTTTTTAGCAACCAAGAAAAACGGCCGCGAAATCTGATGATTCGCGGCCGATTCAATCTCCATGAGTTGATTTTTCAGTCGAGCACGGTCCCCCGCGTCTCGACATCGAAGATCGTCATGATCGATTCGGGCGTAAAGGGACATGTCTGCTCGCCTTTTTCCTTGCGCTGCCAGGAAATGATATCCCCCGCCTTGGTTCTCTTGACCCGCTCGACGCGGTCGCCGGCACGCTCTTTGAGTTCGCGCCACATCTGCTCGGTGGTGAGCAACTCATACCCCTCGAGCCATTTAACATCCTCCTCGTCATCGTGGTCGAGAAAGCGCTCGAGCAATTCGAAATTGAGAAAGTCATGCTCCCGGCGCCACCATTTGATAAACGCATGTTCGTCCTGGCGCTGCTGGTTGATCTCTTCGCGTAGGTTTTCCATTTTCATTTTTTCTCTTCCCCTTCGTGATCGCAATTGGAAAGGTTTTCGCTTTTTCTGCGCAGGCAGACCGGCCGCCCGAAATTCATGATTTCACTCACAGTCACAGTATAAACAAGGGAAAACCCCGCGCAAGCCGGCGAACCGAATAAAAAAGGCCGCCCCGAATGGAGCGGCCCGAAGAATTTGAGTTCTCGGGGAAGTGCTTACCCCAGAATCGCCTTCATGTCTGCCTCGACTTCGCCAATGGGGGCGACGTTGAAATTCTCCACCAGGAAATTCAGGACGTTCTCGGTGAAAAACGCCGGAATGCTCGGTCCGATGCGCATGTTCTGAATGCCGAGAGAAAGCAGGCTCAAGAAGCAGACCACGGCCTTCTGCTCGTAC
>JAGXHK010000070.1 GCA_024636255.1 Desulfuromonadales bacterium
AAGCGAAAATTTGGATGTTTGAGAACAGATTTTAGCTCATTTGCAGGTTCATAGCCGTAGCTATGGACCAAAAAGGAGCTGAAATATGGACCAAACAGCCGGATTTGCAGCCGGCTCATGGATAGTCCGACAGACTGCTAGGCCTGAGTTTCGGCCTGGCCGAGAAGATAGGCCTCGACAAAGCCTTCGAGGTCCCCGTCGAGGACGGCATCGGTGTTCCCCATTTCATGCCCGGTGCGGTGGTCTTTGACCATCCGATAGGGATGCAGAACGTACGAGCGGATCTGACTGCCCCAGCCGATCTCCTTCTTCTCCCCTGTCAAGCTGGCGGTCTGTTCTTCTTTTTTGCGCTTTTCCAGCTCATAGAGCCGGGCCTTGAGGTGCTTCATGGCCGTGGCGCGGTTTTTGTGCTGGGAGCGTTCGCTCTGACAGGAAACCACGATTCCGGTGGGCACGTGGGTGATGCGAATCGCGGAATCCGTCTTGTTGATATGCTGTCCGCCGGCCCCGCTGGCGCGGAACGTATCGACCTTGAGGTCCTTGTCGTTCACTTCGACTTCAGCGGCCTCTTCGATCTCGGGGAAAACAAAGACGGAACAGAAGGAGGTATGACGGCGCGCATTCGAATCAAAGGGAGAGATGCGCACCAGGCGATGAATGCCCATCTCGGCGCGCAGGAACCCGTAGGCATACTCGCCTTCGACATCCAGCGTGACGCTCTTGACGCCTGCTTCGTCGCCGGGTTGATAGTCCGTGATTTCGGTTCGCCACCCCTTGCGCTCACAGAACCGCAGGTACATGCGCAGCAGAATCTCCGCCCAGTCCTGCGCTTCGGTCCCGCCGGCGCCGGCGTTGATACTGAAAATAGCGTTGCTGCGGTCGTGAGGCTCACTGAGCATGCGCGCCATCTCTATTTTACGCACGAGTCCCTCAAGAGGTGGCAGGCCGGCGCGTACCTCGTCGAGTGCGTCTTCATCCTCGGCCTCTTCGCCAAGCTCCACAAGCACTTTCAGGTCGTTGAGCTGCCTGGTGGCTTCTTCCCAGTTCTCGACCGTTTTCTGCAGGGACGTGCGGTCGCGCAAAAGATCCTGAGTTTCATCGCCGCGGTTCCAGAATTCGGGATCGGCGATCTCCGCCTCGATCTCCTGAATGCGCTCTTTCTTGCCGGCTACGTCAAAGATACCTCCAGAGTTCGTGGATCTTCTCTTCCAGATCTTTGAGCGCATCCTGTTCTTCTCGAAACATGTATCGTCTCCTTAGCGAATTATCCAAAACAACCCCGCCCCTTGCGAGGAACAGGGGATTATAGCGACTGCGGAACCCGACTGCAAGGACAACAGTTCGGGCATGTGCCAGGCATTGACCGTCCCTGTGAGCAAGCGTATGCTCTGGACATAGTCCCCTTCTTCAAGAGGAGTTTCGCCATGGCAGGTTCTTCGCGATTATTCAAAACCACATTGATGGGACTGGGCATGCTGACTCTGCTTCTGGCCTGCGCTGCACGCCCGGTCAGCTACACCATCCTCGAACGCGGCAGCTCCGGGATGCGCTCCGACGATCTGAACTTCGCAGTCGTCACCAGCAACGGCGAGTTCAAAAGTCTATGGGCCCGCATTCACGCCTTTCGCTCCCCGATGCCGCCGGCGCCCTCGGTTGATTTCTCGAAAAAGATCGCTCTTTACGCCGGCACCGGCCAGAAACCGACGACCGGATATGGGATCGAGGTCTCTGAACTGACCCTTCACGACGGGACCATCCGGGTTGATCTGGATTTTGAGAATCCCCCCGCGCAAAGTATCCAGGGTCAGATGCTCACGAATCCTTTTATTCTGTTAAGCGTGGACCGACCGGAATCACTGCAGCGCATCGAGTTCCGCGACGAGAAGGGGCGGCTGCTCTCTCTTGCCGAAATTTCCCGTTAATGCACCCGGGGTTTGGCCAGAAAATGACGTTGAGTGGTGACCAGCCAGGTGGCGGTTACGACGAGAAAGATGGCCGGGAGAATATCGCCGTAGCGGGTATAGATCGTCGGTGAAGCGCCGAGCCCGACGGTTCCGGCCAGATACGCCTCCTCGAAAATCTGCGTGGTCCCGGCGATTTTTCCCGCCGGCGAAATGATCGCGGAGATACCCGTATTGGCGGCGCGAACCAGCCAGATGCGATTCTCGACGGCACGGAACCGGGTCATAGCCAGATGCTGCGACGGTGCTGACGAGCGCCCGAACCAGGCATCGTTGGTGATATTGACCAGCAGTTCGCTGCCCTTGCGGACATAGTTGCGGGCAAGTTCCGGAAAGATCCCCTCGAAGCAGACCAGCACTCCTATACGGGAACCGTTCATAGGCAGCGGATTGACTTTGCCGGGGGAAAAATCACCGATGCCGACCACCATTTTATCGATAAAAGGCAGCAATTTTTTGAAGGGAACATACTCACCGAAGGGCACGAGGTGAATTTTGTCGCTGCGCCCGAGCACTTCAGCCTGCGGTGAGAGCAGAAAAGCGCTGTTGAGATAGCGGTACTCCTCACCAACCCGCTCGTAGGCGGGACTTCCAAGAAGCAGATAGGAATCGCTTAGATTCGCGACCTGCCTGACCCTGCGCGAGAGTGCGCGATCCTCCTGAAAGTAAAAGGGAGTGGCGCTCTCCGGCCAGACGATCAGGTCGACCTTTGCCTCCTGTTCGGCCTGCAGCGAAAGACGCCGATATATATCGACTGTCTGCTGCTGATGGGAGGGCTCCCATTTCATCGACTGCTCGATGTTCCCCTGCACCAGCGCCACTCTGAGCGACTCGGAACGCTCCTCCGGGCTCTGTTGCAGGCGCCAGAAACCATAGCCGAGATTCAGGGCGACCAGCAAAACGGCCAATGCAGGGTGAAACCAGGAGATCCTGCCGCCGGCTTGCCGTCTCTGCACGAAAAGCTGGGCCAGAGCCGCATTGAAAAGAACGATGAGAAAGCTGATGCCGTAGACTCCCATCAGATCGGCCGACTGAATCATCGCCGCCCAACCCTGCTGAGAGTAGCCGAGCAGCGCCCAGGGAAACCCCGAAAGAAGAAAGGAGCGCAGGTATTCAAAGGCGACCCAGAGAACCGGAAGCGTCAGCACATAGGAGAACCCTTTGCGTTCGCGCAGCCGGCAGGCCGCCCAGGTCACGGCACCGATGAACAAGGAGAGATAGAGGACCAGAAGAAGATAGGCGGCGCCGGAGAAAAACGGGTGCATCCGGCCGTAGGTGGTCATGACGATATTCAACCAGTACAGAACAACCGCGAAAAAGGCGATACCGGCCACAAAGCCGCTGCGAAAAGGTTTGTGCTGCATCGAGGCGAAAAGCGGGACCAGGGCGAACCAGGCCAGGAGCGAGAAGTCCGGCCGAGGGTAGGCCAGAGCCAGAGAAAGTCCTGATAAGAGCGCGCAAAGCATGGCGGAATCTGGACGAAGAGCTCTCATGGTCGGAAGGATCAGCCCCCCTGCTCTGCGACCGAAGGCTCTTCGAGCCGCTTTACCCGGACCTTGCGGATCTTGTGATCGTCGCAATCGAGCAAGGTCAGCTGAAGATTACCGTCACGTATTTCCTCGCCTTCCTTCGGCACCCGGCCGGTCAGGTTGAACACATAGCCACCGACCGTATCAAAGCGCTCTTTTTCCACTTCGACATTGAAGTATTCTTCGAATTCTTCGATATTCAAACGGCTGTCGATCAGGACCGAACCGTCTTCCTGCTCAATCAGCCAGTCTTCCTCGAGATCGTACTCGTCCTGAATATCCCCGACGATTTCCTCGACCAGATCTTCGAGGGTGATCAGGCCGGACGTGCCGCCGTATTCGTCCACCGCAATGGCGATATGAACTCTTTTCGTGCGCAGCTCCTGCAGCAATTCCTGAACATTTTTGGTTTCGGGAACAAAGAAGGGGGTGCGCATGACCTTGGCGATATCGAAGCCTTCCGGCTTGCTTCCCCAGTAGCGCAGCAGATCTTTGGCGTAAATGATGCCGACGATTCGGTCGGCGGAGCCTTCGAAGACGGGAATACGCGAGTGTCCGCTGTCGATAATCGCATCGAGGATCTCTGAAAGCGATGCATCGATCCGGCAGCAGACCATGTCGGTGCGCGGCACCATGATTTCACGCACGATGGTATCGCCGAACTCGAAGATGGAGTGGATCATATCCCCCTCATCTTCGTTTATGATCCCTTCTTCTTCCGATTCATCGATCATTTCCTGCAGATCTTCTTCGGTCATGGCACGCCGGCGCCCCCAGAATATCCGTTTGATAACGTCGATCAGTGACGCTTCGCCATTTCTTTTACCGCCGGTACTGTCTTCGTCCAACGAAATAATCTCCTTGTCATTGTTTTTCAAGCGCGCAAAGCCTTATTTCACCCGAACGCGAAATAAAGCACACCAGTTGTCAGGGCGCCAAGCACAGCTCCGGCGACCACTTCGCGCAACGAGTGGATCGTCATCAGCAACCGGCTGTGGCTGACCATAACGGCCAGTGCGAAAGCGAGCAATGATACCATCGCTTCGACCCCGGAGAACGAAACAATGGTAGCGATCGAAAAGGCAATAGCGCTGTGCCCGCTGGGCATTCCGCCATGCAGGGGGGTTCCGCGGCCGGTCAGGGCCTTGCCGAAAACCACCAGAATCGTCACCGTGACCACTGAAGCCAGAGCCAGCGCGCCGTCGGCCGGGACACTGAGTTGCTGCGCGCCGCTGTCGAGAATGGGAAGAATGTACCCGGCCAGCGCCAGATAACCGATAATCACGGCGCCGATGCTGGCCACGAGGACCGCGCCGGCAGCCACATCTTTGGCCCTTCGCGCCAGGGGGTGAAATTCGGGCGACGCCAGATCGACAAGAACCTCGATAGCCGTATTGAACATCTCGGCGAACAGGACAAAGGTCACCGCCAGGGCGAGCAGGATGAACTCAACCGCAGAAATCCTGAACAGCAACGCCAGTGCCAGCACACCCACGGCCGCCAGAAGATGAATGCGCATGTGCCGCTGGGTCTTGGCGACCCACAACACACCTTCGATGGCGCAGTTCACGCTCTCCAGAAAATTGGAGGGTTTAATCGGTTTTTTGTTCTTTTCAGTCTGCAAGGAATTCCCGTTTTATCTGGACGAAGACTTCGCGCTCCCTGGCCTCCATCAGCCGGGCCTGCTCTTCGGTCCCCCGCTCGTGGTCATAACCGCACAAATGCAAAATGCCGTGAAGCAGAAGAAAGTAAAGCTCGCTATGGAAACTGACCCCCGCTTCGAGTGCATCACGCTCGGCGGTCTCAACCGAGATGACCACATCGCCGAGCAGATCCGTCGAACCCTCGAGGAGTTCTCCTTCCTGCATCGCGAAGGAAATAACGTTGGTAGGCCGGTCCCGATCCAGATAATCACGGTTGATTTGGCGAATGCGGGCATCATCGACAAGCAAAATTGAAAGTTCTGCTTCAGGACATCCCAAGGCGCTTAAGATCCTCTGCGCTACCTTGCGCAGACTCAGCTTCCCTATCTTTTGCTTCTTTTGCTGGTTCTCGATTTGGATCTTCAAGGTTTTTCTTTCGGTTCCCCTCTTTTTCCCGGTCCTTATCTTTTTCCCGCTCCTTGTAAGCAGGTTCCGGATAATCGATCCGGTGGTGGAAAATGCCGGCCAGAATGCGATTAAAGCTCTTGGCGATCGCATGCAGATCCTTCAGGGTCAGCTCGCACTCATCGAGTTGCCCATCAATGAAGATATTGTTGATGATCTTCTGCACCATGCCTTGAATGCGGGCTGGCGTCGGGTCCGTCAACGTCCGGCTGGCCGCCTCCACCGCATCGGCAAGCATAATCACCGCCGCCTCGCGGGTCTGGGGACGCGGGCCGGGATAGCGATAGTCGCGCTCATCGATCTGTTGCACGCCGGGGTCTTCCCTGCTTTTGGCCTTATCGAAGAAAAACTTGATCAGCGCGGTGCCGTGATGCTGGCGGATGATATCGACCAGCGGCTGACCGAGCTTGTTCTCCCTGGCCAATTCAACCCCGTCTTTCACGTGAGCCATGAGAATCAGCGCGCTCATCGAGGGCGCGAGCTTGTCATGCCTGTTGATCGAATTGCCGGTGTTTTCAATAAAATAAAGGGGCTTTCTGATTTTACCAATGTCGTGATAATAAGCAGCGACCCGGGCCAGCAGCGGATTGGCATTGATCGCTTCAGCCGCCGCCTCGACCAGATTGCCGACGATGATCGAGTGGTGATAGGTTCCCGGAGCCTGGATCATCAACTCGCGTAGCACGGGAGAGTTCATGTTCGCCAACTCGAGAAGCTTAATGTCTGTGGTGTATTTGAAAGCGGATTCGACCAGAGGAATGGTGCCGTTGACGATCACCGCGCACAGAAATCCGCCCGCCACGGCAAAACCCATCTTGTACAGCAGTTGCAAATCGGGAACCCGGCCGGCCACAAAATGAATTCCCACCACGAGAACCAGATTGATCAGCGAAACGTGCAGACCGGCACGATACAGGGTCGAGCGGGTTTTGCAGTGCCTCACCCAGTGAGCGCCGGTCAGACTCCCCACCAGGGCGAAGAGCGTAATCACCATGCTGTTGCCGAAAAGGATCCCCATCAGCAGGGCAGAAACAACGGCAAAAATCAGCGCGACTTCGGAATTCAGAACGATGCGCACCAGCATGGCCCCGACCGCGAAGGGGAAGATGTAATAATAGCTGGCCGAGTCGATATAGGGAAAGGCGCTCTCCAGGGCATTGGAGACGAAGATGGCAAGCTTGATCAGAATGAACAGACCGATGAACGAGAGCGCCAGGAAAAGCAGATCGCGCAGTTCCGGGCGGTACTTGCGGATATTGTGTTTGGCGTAATGGTGCGTGGTGTAGACCAGCAGTAAAATACACACCATCAATCCGAACGCGGTGCGCAGAGTGCTGTAATCACTGCCGACATCACGCAGGGCGCGCAGGCGCTTGATCTGCTCTTCGTTGACGCGCTCGCCGACGCGAACGATCATTTCACCTTTTTTGACCTGAAAAAAGACCGGCTTGACCGCCTCGCCCGCAGCGCGCTTGCGAATTTCCGTTTCGGTCTTGTTGAACGTGAGGCTCGGACGCAGCAGCTGTTGAAAAACCGACGTCAGCATCTCGCGTTGATCATCCGGCAGATCGAGAAACTGCTGGAGATTCTCGCTGAGACGTTCCTGGGCCTCTCCCATGCCGATCACGTCCTGGGGCGCGATCTTGCCGAGCTCCTGCTGAGATACCAGGTCCCGGATCACCACGCCCTTTTCAAGATCGGCATTGAAGAGCTTGCGATTGCCCACGATCTTGTTGCGCAGAGTCAGCGCCAGAGCCTTCTGCACACCATTGACGACATCTTCACTCAGGGGAATCTCGCTCAGGGCGCTCAATTCTTTTCGGGTAAGATCGATTCCGAGAGCTTCCTCGACAGGTCCCTGCAGATCTTCAAGAGAGCTTCCCTTGTTCAGTTCTGCGTGCAGTACGCGCAAGCCGCGCAAGACGCGCTCGCTGACATCCTGAGCGGCGCGGCTGTCGAAATCGTAAAGCGGCAGTACGTTCTTCTCGGCCTCGATGCGCTTTTTTTCGGTCAAAGGATCGTCGGGGACGAGCAGATCACGAGGGGCCTTGATGTCGCGGGATGCGATATCGCCCGGGCTGTAGTAATCGGGGATAAAACCGCCCTTGGGGACGATGATGAACGTCAGGACCAGGCACAGAAGGACGATAAGAAGGCGGCCCTGCTGGGGTTTACTCAGATGAAATGCTGAAGCGGAGACGCCGGACGAACCTGTCCGTTTTTTGCCCTGCCCCGCGTCCTGCTTGCGTCCGTTTTTTGTCATTGCTCTGATTCGGAAGCCACGGCCGCGGCGGAGCGTTCTTTTTCAGCCCGCAATTCGGCACGATCGTATGCCTGGACGATGGCCTGGACAATGGGATGGCGCACCACATCGGCATCCGAAAAAGCGATGAAAGCAATGCGGTCGACTCCTTCAAGCACCCTTAAGGCTTCCTTGAGCCCAGAAGTGCGCCCCGTCGGCAGATCGGTCTGAGTCATGTCGCCCGTAACCACAGCCCGGCTCCCGAACCCCAGGCGGGTCAGAAACATCTTCATCTGCTCGGGAGTGGTGTTTTGCGCCTCATCGAGAATCACGAACGCATCGTTCAGAGTCCGGCCGCGCATAAACGCCAGAGGCGCCACCTCAATGACCCCTTTCTCTATCAGAGCCTGACCTTTCTCAAAACCGAGCATATCGTAGAGCGCATCGTAGAGAGGACGCAAGTAGGGGTTGACCTTTTCCGCCAGATCGCCGGGCAGAAAGCCGAGCTTCTCGCCTGCCTCAACCGCGGGACGCACCAGCATGATGCGGCTGACTTCCTTTTTCATCAAATAGGAAACGGCCATGGCCATGGCGAGATAGGTTTTCCCCGTGCCGGCTGGACCGACGCCGAAAACCACATCGTTGCGCCGGATGGCGTCGATGTACGATTTCTGCGCCAGGCTTTTTGGAGAAATGTTTTTGTTGCGTGAAGAAACGAAAATGGTATCGAGAAAGATATCCTTGAGCCTGGCCTGTGAATCGGCGCCTAGAATACTCGCTGCGTACCCGATATCCTGGGGATAGAGCTGATATCCTTCGCCAAGCAGGGCAAGCAGTTCTTCAAGCAGACGTTTGGCGAGTGCAACCTGAGAGGATTCCCCCTCAATGGCCACTTCGCTGCCGCGAGATCCGAGACGGACGTCGAGAACCCTTTCGATCTGTTTGAGATTTCGATTTTGCAGGCCAAACAGCAGATTTGCCAGGCTCTGGTCGTCAACGATGAACCTGTCGCGCTTTTCGGTTTGTTTCAAAAATGTCCCTCTGAACCTGTCGTTAATGGGTCGAAATCCTCACACTAGCACCCCTCCGGACTAAAATCAACGCTCTATGAGTTTGTCGAGCTTTGGACGGAATCAACGGCAAAACCGCCCCCTTGAATCATTTCGCGCAGATTCAGAACCTGCAAAGGACTGGCAACCCGAAATTGACGAAAGTCGGCCTCGACCTGCCCTCTCTGGCACCGAATCACCTGCCGGACAGTCTGGGCACGGATAGATCCTGCCAGGGCGCGCAGAAAATGTATTGCAATTCGTTCCGCACTTGTTATAAATGCAGAGTTTTCAGCTGGGCATCATTCATGTGTTCGTGGGAATTCGACAACCTGGATCGGTGAACTTGGGGCAGGCAAAAGGTACTCAATTATGCAAAGGGGGGCGTCATGAGCGAAATTATTGATATCTATGCGCGGGAGATTCTCGATTCCCGCGGCAATCCGACCGTAGAGGTCGAGGTTTATCTCGAAAGCGGCGCCATGGGACGCGCCGCAGTGCCAAGCGGCGCATCCACCGGTGAGCGCGAAGCGCTTGAACTGCGTGACGGCGACAAGTCGCGCTATCTTGGCAAAGGCGTCCAGAAGGCGGTTAAAAACGTCAATGAGCTCATTGTCGAAGCTCTGATGGGATGGGAAGCCTCTGATCAGACCGGGATCGATCGCAAACTGCTCGAACTCGACGGCACCGATTACAAGAGCAATCTCGGCGCCAATGCTCTTCTTGGCGTTTCTCTGGCGTGCGCCAAAGCTGCTGCCGAAGAAGCCAGCCTGCCTCTTTATCAGTACCTGGGCGGCGCCAATGCCAAGGAAATGCCCCTGCCGATGATGAATATCATCAACGGCGGCGAGCATGCCGACAATAATGTCGACATCCAGGAGTTCATGATCATGCCTGCGGGTGCCGACAACTTTGCCGAGGCCCTGCGCATGGGTGCGGAGATTTTTCACGCCCTGAAGAAGGTTCTCAAGGACAAGGGCTACAGCACCGCCGTAGGCGACGAGGGCGGTTTCGCTCCGGACCTTAAAAGCAACGAGGAGGCCCTCGAGGTGATCGTCGAAGCAATCAAGGCCGCCGGCTATCGTCCCGGCGACGATATCCTGCTCGCTCTCGATGTCGCTGCCTCTGAGTTGTACAAGGATGGCGGGTATGTCCTCGAGAATGAAGAGAAGCCTGAAAAAAGTGCGGCGGAGATGGTTGATTTCTATGAGGACCTGGTCAACCGCTATCCCATCATTTCGATCGAAGACGGCATGGCTGAAAACGACTGGGAAGGGTGGAAGCTGCTCACCGAAAGGCTCGGAAAGAAAATCCAGCTGGTCGGCGACGATCTTTTCGTGACCAATACGAAAATACTGAAAGAAGGCATCGAAAAAGGGATCGCCAATTCCATTCTCATCAAAGTCAATCAGATCGGCACCCTCACGGAAACCCTCGATGCCATCGAAATGGCCAAACGCGCAGGCTATACCGTGGTTGTCTCGCATCGCTCGGGAGAGACCGAAGATACGACGATTGCCGACTTGGCCGTGGCGACCAACGCCGGCCAGATCAAGACCGGATCCCTGTGCCGCAGCGACCGCGTCGCCAAATACAATCAGCTGCTGCGCATCGAAGACGAACTTGAAGAGTCCGCCCGCTTCGAAGGCAAAGACGTCTTCTATAACCTGCGCGCGCGCTGATCACTCCCATATTCGCAAAACAGCAGGTCCGGCCCTCTCGCCGGGCCTGTTTTTTTATCTGCCGCTCTTCACTTTTGCCCCTCGAATTCCCCTCATTTCCCCTGCCTGAAATCACCCTCGGAAACCTTAGGGTATACATCGGCCGTGTGTTATGTTTTTGCCATGGTCGTGGAACTGATTACCCAAGGTGATATTGGAAAAGCTCGAGCCCTGATTGAACGCGCCGGACTGCGCTTCGAAGAGGAGTTCGACGTGCTGGTCGGCGCGTTCGAAGGCGGTGAAATGGTGGCCACGGGGGCGCGTTCGGGGAATATCCTCAAAATGCTTGCCATCGCGCCGGAGCAGCAGGAAGGCTCTCTGCTGGGCGAACTGGTGACGGAACTGGTCCGCAGCGGCCTGCCGCTGAATTTTGACTCTTTTTTCGTTTTCACCCGCCCCATGCATGTCTCTTCTTTCGAAGCACTCAACTTCCGGCTGCTGGTCAGCCATGGCCCGGTCGCGCTGCTCGAACACGGCAACGCGCTCTCACGCTACTTCGCAGCTCATCGTCATCTGGCGGTTACCGGTGAAAACGGCGCCGTGGTCATGAACTGCAATCCCTTTACACGCGGCCACCGCTATCTGATCGAAAAAGCCGCCGGCAGTGTGGATCGGCTTTTTGTTTTCGTGGTGCGCGAGGATCGCAGCGCCTTTCCCTTCGAGGTGCGGCTTCGGCTGGTGCGCGAGGGTGTCGCCCACCTGCCGAACGTGCATGTTCTCGACAGCTCGCACTATGCGGTGAGCAGCGTCACCTTTCCGGCCTATTTTCTCAAAGCAAGCGATCCGGTCAGCCAGCTGCAGATCGAGATCGACCTGCTTCTTTTCGCGCGCCATATCGCTCCGCATTTTCACATTAGTCAGCGCTTCATCGGCACCGAACCGTATTGCCGCACCACCCGGCTTTACAGCGATGCGATGAAGCGCATTCTTCCCGGACACGGCGTGAACGTCTGCGAACTCGATCGTCTGACCGTCGATAAAAAGCCGGTGAGCGCCTACCGGGTGCGCGAAGCGATCCGTCGGGAGGCTCATGAAACCTTGCGACAACTCGTACCCGATACAACCATGAATTATCTTCTCTCGAGCGAGGCCGCGGCCATCCGGGAGAAACTGGTTACCTATGACAGGAGACACTGATGGAGATCCGCAGAAAAGTCCAGGCAGGAACCATGCAGTCGAGTGATCTGATGGTTTTCGTCGAACCGGCGGAAAAACTTATCATCGAAATCGAATCGACGGTGATAAAGCAGTTCGAACACCTGATCCGCGCCAAAGTGAGCGAAGTGCTCGATAGACTCGAGGTGACCCGGGCAGCGGTGCGCATCACCGACCGCGGCGCTCTCGATTACGCCATTGAAGCCCGCCTCGAGTCGGCTCTGCGCCGGGCGGCAACGGAGGGATAAATGGAAGGACTCTGGTATAAGGAGTGGCATCCCGGGCGCCGTTTCATCATCAAAATCCGCCCCGGCGAATTTCTGACAGATCGGCTGCGCGCCTTCGCCCGAGAAGCGGGAGTGGCCAATGCGGTGATCCTTTCGGCCGTCGGCTCGGTGAAAAACGCCCGCCTGCGCGGCATCAAAACCGGCGCCAGGCTGCCGATCACCGAACCGCGAATGCACGTCCATGACATCGAAGGCCCCCTTGAACTGCTCGGGCTCGACGGCAACCTGGTTCCCGACGCAAAGGGGAACATCGATTGCCATCTGCACGTCATGGTCGGCAAATCCTCCGGCGAGGTCATGGGCGGGCACCTGTTCGACGCCGAGGTCTTCGCAACATGCGAAATCATGCTCGAGGAAGTGGTCGCCGAAGGTCTCGAGCGCCACGCTTCAAAAAGCGGCGGCGTGCCGACCATCTTTATCGACAGGGAGGAGTGAGGACATGGCCGAAATAAAACTGCGCCGCAGCCTCTTGTATGTTCCGGGCAATATGCCCTCAATGCTTCAGAACATCCCCATCTTTCATTGCGACGGGGTCATCATCGATCTCGAAGACGCCGTCCCCCTAAGTGAAAAAGATGCGGCCCGGGTCCTCGTGAGGCGCTTTCTCGAGAACCACACCGACCGCAATAAAGAGGTGCTGGTGCGCATCAATCCTCTCGACAGCAAATGGGGATACGACGATCTGCGCGAGGTGCTTCCGGCCATGCCCGACGGCATCCGCCTGCCCAAGGCCGATACCCCCGAAATCGTCGAGCGGCTGGACACTCTGCTCACCGAATTCGAGGAGGAGCTTGAGGTCCCCATCGGCCACTTCCGTATTCTGCCGTCTATCGAAAGCGCCCAGGGAGTGATCAACTGCATCAAGACCGCCCGCACCTCCGATCGCGTCTTCGCTCTGGCCTTCGGTGCCGAGGACTATACCGCCAGTCTCGAGATCGAGCGCACCAAGACCGGCGAAGAACTCTTTCACGCACGCACCCGCGTGGTCTGGGCCGCCAAGGCGGCAGGTATCCAGGCGATCGATTCGATTTTTTCCGATGTCAATGACATGGAGGGACTGCAGCGCGAAACAGCTCTGATCAAAACGCTCGGCTTCACCGGAAAGTCCCTTGTCAACCCGCGCCAGATCGACGTGGTGCATGAGATTTTCGCTCCCAAGCAGGAGGAAGTCGACTACGCTCTGCAGGTGGTCGAGGCCATCAAGCGCGCCCGCGAAATGGGGACCGGGGTCATATCCCTGGGCGGAAAAATGGTCGACGCTCCGGTCGTAAAACGGGCCGTCCGAGTCCTCAAGACCGCCGGCGCCCACGGCATGATCGACATCGAACTCGACGAAGAGGTCATTTATGGTCAGGAATAGTCTCGGGCGACTGATCCCGGAGAGCTTCAACGGTAAGAATGTCATCCCCTTTAGCGATCCCTTCTCGCTGCAGCCCAAGGGTTTCCGAGCCAGCCGCCCGCTGACCCGCCTCAATCCCGGACAGAAAAAACTTCTGCCGGGCCTGCGCGAAGCGATCCAGGCCGCCGGGCTGAAAGATGGCATGACCATCTCCACCCATCATCACCTGCGCAACGGCGATGCACTTCTTGCCCAGGTGGTGCGCGAGATCGACGCCCTCGGACTGCGTGATATCCGCATCGCTTCGAGTTCCATCCACCCAGCGCACGCCGAAATCATCCCCTTTATCGAAAAAGGCGTCATCTCTGCTCTGGAATGCGGCGTCAACGGTCTGATCGGCGAACTGGTCTCTCGGGGAGAACTGAGTTGCCCGATCACGGTGCGCACACACGGTGGCCGGGCCAGGGCTCTGATCTCCGGAGAAATCCCGGTGGACGTTGCTTTTATCGCCGCCCCCTGCTGCGACGACTATGGCAATATGAACGGTTATTACGGGCCTTCTGCCTGCGGCAGCCTGGGTTACGCCCAGGTCGACGCCCAGCACGCCCGCACCGTTGTGGCAGTGACTGACAATCTGGTCCCCTACCCTGCATCACCGGTGTCCATTCCTCAGACCATGATCGATTATGTCGTCCGAATCGATACGCTTGGCGACCCGAAAAAGATCGTCTCCACCACAACCCGCATCACCACGGATCCCGTCGGCCTGCAGATCGCCAAATACGCAGCCCAGGTCATTGAAGCTGCGGGAGTGCTTTGTGACGGATTTTCTTTTCAGACCGGATCGGGGGGCATTTCCCTGGCAGTCGCCGACAACGTACGTACCCTGATGCGCAGCGCCGGCATCAAGGGCAGCTTCGGCTGCGGCGGCATCACCGGATATTTCGTCGACATGCTCGAGGAGGGGCTGTTCGAGACTCTTTTCGACGTGCAGTGTTTCGATCTCAAAGCGGTCGATTCGATCGGACGCAACCGCCATCATCTTGAAATCAGCGCGGATATGTATGCCAACCCGTTCAACGCCGGGGCTGTGGTCAACCGTCTCGACGCTGTGATCCTCGGGGCCACGGAGGTCGATGTCGACTTCAACGTCAATGTCAACACCGAATCGAACGGCTATCTGCTGCACAATACCGGCGGGCACTCCGACACTGCGGCCGGAGCCCGGCTGGCGATCATCGTCGCGCCCTCGATTCGCGGCCGCCTGCCCATCGTGCGCGACGCCGTCACCACAGTCACCACCCCGGGAGAAACGGTGGATGTCATTGTCACCGAGCGCGGCATTGCGGTCAATCCGCGGCATCAAGGGCTACGCGGCGAATTGCTGCGGCGCGGCCTGCCGGTCAAGGATATCCGGCAGCTTCAGGAGGAAATCTATCACATCACCGGCAGGCCCCGCCCCCTCGAATTCGAGGACGAGGTCGTCGCTCTTATCGAATACCGGGATGGCTCGATTATCGATGTCGTACGCAAAGTTAAAAAGTGACCTGCTGGAGACGCGCGAATCCAGGCAGCGCTCTTTCGACAGGTTTTATGGCGAAGGGGCCTGGCCCACACTGGTGACCCTCTCGCTGAACATTCCCGGTGTCGATAAAGAACCGGCTGGTTGCGCGGGTCTCTGGCAGTCTGCCTGCGATCGGCTGATACCCTGCCTTTCTCCGGGTCAGGTGCTGAGCGAAACCCGCGACCTTCTCGGTCCGTGGCTGATTGCGGGCTGCCGGGTACCCGCCGCCCGGGTAAAACGCTGGTGTCTGGAGTTCGAGACCGATTCACCGGCAGGCCGCCTTCTCGATATCGACGTCTACGGCTTTGCGGGAAGGCCACTCGATCGATCCGCCCTCGGGCTCCCCCAGCGCACCTGTCTGCTGTGTTCGGCTCCCGGGCGCGAGTGCATGCGCCTGGGACGTCATACATCCGGCGAACTTCAGGCCAAGGTCAATGAGCTTCTCAGTCCCTTTCGAAAAAAGTAGTTTCTGCTCTCACCTGATCACCGGGCTGCGGCTCGAGCTTTGGCTGACGCCGAAGCCTGGCCTGGTCGACCGGCGCGACAACGGCTCGCACCTAGATCTCTCCTTCGCCGTGATGGAGAGCTCCATCGGGCTGCTCGCGCGCTATCTGAAGCGTTTGCAAAGAGCGCTTGAGGCCGGAGCATCGATGGCGCTCATGGTCGATATCGGCCAACGGGCCGAACAGGCTCTTCTCGCCAGGTTTTCGACCAACACACATAAAGGGGCGGTTTTCTTGAGCGGTCTTCTTCTTTGTGCCCGCTACCGCTGCGCCGATTGCAGCGAAAGCGAGCTGCGCCCAGCGCTCGCCGAAACCGCCGCCGAGGTGCTGTGCAGGATCACTCATGAAGACACCCACGGCCAGAGAGCACGTCAACGCTTTCAGGTCGGCGGCATTCTGTCGGAAACAGCCAAAGGGTTGCCGACTCTTTTTGAAACCGCCTTGCCTGCATACCGCGAAGGAGCAGATCGCGGCTGGACGCATGAGCAGGCGGCCTGGTTGGCGATGGCCCGGCTGATGCAGACAGTCGAAGATACCACCACCCTGCATCGCTGCGGCACTGCCGGGCTCGAGCGGTTGCGCCGCGACGGGCGATATCTGGAACATCTTCTTGGCGACCGGGAAAAGGCCGTGTCCTGGTTAACGGAAACCAACCATCAATACCGAGCTCTGCACTTGACGATGGGAGGCGTTGCTGATCTTATGGCGATGACATTTGCGCTGCTTGCCGCGAAAGGAGCACTCCTTCCACTGCATCCGGCCTCTTTGCAAAGCCATCCGGAGATCCCCTCGCCCTCCCCATTAACAGCCGCACGCCCCGATCGAAGCCCCTCCGCCCCTCCTCAGAACCTCGCGTTTTCCCCTTGGGCTGATTTTTGAGACTATGGTAGGATAGCGGGATTTGCGTCCGCTGAAGATTTGGCGGTATTTTAATTTTGTATCGGCCGAGCAGGAGAAAAAAGATGCCCTACGACACTCACAGCATTATTCTCGGAACCGGCAGGGCGGCCCCGGAGAAGATTCTGACCAATGCGGATCTCGAAAAGATCGTCGACACCTCGGATGCGTGGATCGTGGAGCGAACCGGCATCCGCGAACGCCATATCGCCGAACCGGGAACCGGCCTGACCCCCCTGGCGAGCGAAGCCGCACGCAAAGCGCTTGAGGATGCGGGAATCGAAGCGGAACAGATCGATCTGATTATTCTCGGAACCGTGACCGGTGATTACACATTCCCCGCGACCGCCTGCCTTGTGCAGGAGCAGATCGGTGCCAAACATGCTGCCGCTTTCGACATCTCGGCCGCCTGCTCCGGCTTTCTTTACAGCCTGCAGTGCGCCGACGCCCTGATGCGCAGCGTCGGGTATCGCCATGTTCTTGTGATCGGCGGCGAAGTGCTCACCTCAATACTCGACTGGAGCGATCGGAACACCTGCACCCTGTTCGGCGATGGCGCCGGCGCAGCCGTACTCGGAGTCGGCCAGGACGGCAGCGGCCTAATCGCCAGCCATATCCAGAGCAACGGGGAGCACGCCCACCTTCTCTACAATCCCGGGTGCGGCAGCATGTATCCGCCGACCCCTGAGAACGTTGACCAGAAAGTCAACACCATCCGCATGGAAGGCAAAGAAGTGTTTCGCTATGCCGTCTCCTCAATGCTCGATGGCTTGAGTAAAGTTTTGGCCCGCGCTGGTCTCACCTCGGAAGATATCGACCTGCTCATTCCCCACCAGGCCAATCTGCGCATCATCCAGGCGGTGGGCAAACGCCTCGATCTTCCCGAAGAAAAGATCTTTATCAACGTGGGGCATTATGGCAACACGTCGGCCGCCTCCATACCCATGGCCCTGGACGAGGCGCGTCGGAGCGGGCGCGCCAACAAAGGCGATCTAGTCGCCATGGTGACATTCGGCGCCGGTTTCACCTGGGCGGCTGCGCTGGTGCGTCTGTAACGATGGAAGTTTTACGCATAATCCGAAAATAGCATGGCCACTGCAGCAATCCAGGTCAAACGTCCCTGCATGGAGGCAACGGTTTTGGTCCACGAAATCAAACATCCGCTGGTTCAGCACAAGCTCGCCCTGTTGCGGAAAAATGAGATCAGTACAAAGGCTTTTCGGGAACTTGCATCGGAAATCGCCAGTCTGCTGACCTACGAAGCGACTCAGGATCTGGAAACCGAAGAGGTGACCATCGACTGCTGGAGCGGACCGGTCCAGGCCCACCAGATCAAGGGGAAGAAGATCACGATCGTCCCGATTCTGCGTGCCGGGCTGGGTATGATGGATGGTGTCCTGCGCCTGATCCCGAGTGCCAAAGTCAGCGTCGTCGGCCTTTACCGCGACGAGGCGACTCTCGAGCCGGTGAGCTACTTCGAGAAAATGACCAGCAACGTCGAAGAGCGCATCGCCCTGATCCTCGATCCGATGCTCGCCACGGGCGGAACACTGGTCGCGACCATCGATATGCTCAAAAAAGCCGGCTGCCGCTGCATCATGGGCCTGTTCCTGGTGGCTGCCCCCGAGGGGATCAAACGGGTTTGCGAGGCCCATCCCGATGTCGACATCTATGTTGCCGCCGTCGACGAGAAACTCGACGCCAATGGCTACATCCTTCCGGGCCTGGGGGACGCCGGCGACAAGATCTTCGGCACCAAGTAATCC
>JAGXHK010000071.1 GCA_024636255.1 Desulfuromonadales bacterium
ACTCAGGCGAACTTGCAGAGGGCGGGGTATTCGACGTTTACAGCGGAAGCGATCTGGTGGGGCTGGATGGAACCCCTTACCGCGAATGGTAGCGGCCCTATGATCCAGATCTACAACATCTGCAAAAGCTACCAGAAAGATTCGCCGGCGCTCGACAACATCACCTTGAAAATCGGCAAGGGCGAATTTGTCTACATCACCGGGTCGTCCGGGGCCGGAAAATCGACCCTGCTCCGGCTGCTCTACTGTGGCGAGAAGCCCTCGCGCGGGCAGATCCTGGTTGAAGGACGAAATATCACGCGCATGCCCTCCGGTCAGATCCCCTTGCTGCGTCGGCGCGTCGGCGTTGTCTTCCAGGATTTCAAACTGCTGGCCAGCCGTACCGTTTTCGAAAACGTCGCCTTTGCTCTCGAGGTTCAAGGCAAGAAGCGCTTCGAAATCAGTAAAAAAGTCTATGCCGCACTCAAGAATGTCGGGCTTGAGCACAAGCTCAATCGCTTTCCGCCGGAGCTTTCAGGCGGGGAGCAGCAGCGGGTCGCGGTTGCCAGGGCGCTGATCGTCGATCCGATTCTTCTGCTGGCGGATGAGCCGACCGGAAATCTCGATCCCGATACCACCCTTGAACTTATGGAACTGTTCAAGGGGGCCAATGCCCGCGGCTCGACGGTTCTGATGGCGACGCATGACCGGGAGTTGATCCGTCGCTATCCCCGCCGCATGATTACCCTCGAAAACGGCAGCCTGGTCGAAGACCGGCCCGCCTGAAACGTTTTCTCCCTGCGAGGCTGTACCGTGCTGGATCGTCTTCCCTATTTTCTGCGTCGGACGCTGCGCAACATGCGCCAGAGTCCGTTTCTGACCCTGGCGACAGTGGCCACGGTCACAGTGGCATTGGCCATCCTCGGTTTTTTCGGAATTCTCGTCGTTAATGTCCAAGCGCTTACGCTGCACTGGAGCAAGGATGTCCAGGTGGTGGCCTACCTCGATCAGCTACCGCCGCAGGATGAACTGAACCGCTGGATGACACGTATACGCGGTCTCGAGGAAGTCTCCGGCGTCAATTTTGTCAGCCGGGAGGAGGCCTTTGACCGCTTTCAGGACCGTCTCGGCACTCACGCCGACCTGCTCACCGGCATCGACCCTGAAATCCTGCCCGCCTCACTCGAAATCGAGCTGAAACCGCAGTACCGCTCGCAGGGTTCGGTTCAGCAGGTTGTCGAGACATTGCGCAAAAACCACCCTCCCTTCGATTTGCGCTATGGGCAGGATTGGCTCGAACGTTTTGAATCCTTCGTTGCGATCCTGAAACTGGTCGGCTTTATTCTTGGCGGCTTTCTGCTTTTCGCGGCTCTCTTTATCGTCTCCAATACCATCCGACTGACCATGTACGCGCGGCGCGAGGAACTCGAGATCATGGCGCTGGTCGGAGCGACCAGGCGTTTCATCAAGCTGCCGTTCATTATCGAGGGGGCGTTCCAGGGGGCCGCAGGCGGGGTCCTGGCTCTTGCCCTGGTCTACCTGACCTTCGCGCTTTTTCTGCGTGAGGGACTGCGCGCCGTGCTGCTCACGCCCGGGGAGTACGACATCGCCTTTTTGCCTGGAGATTATCAGCTGGCTCTGATCGGCATGGGGCTGACGCTGGGCCTTTTCGGTAGTCTCGTATCCTTGCGCAGGTTTGTCAGAATCTGATGGTGAAGATTTTCTCAGCCCTACTTTTTTTCTCGCTGCTCTTGTTTGCGGTTGTCCCCGCACAGGCGCAGCAATCTCTCGACGAGACACGGCGCAGTCTCTCCGAAATCCGTGAACGTATCCGCCGCACCAGCGCAAATCTCGAGAAGCAGCAGTCCGAGAGAAAATCGCTGTTCGCCGATCTGAAAACCATCGAGCGCGAAGTGAACCGTCTCAATGTACGCTTCAGCACGTTGACAGAGCGGCGCGATGAATTGCGGGGACAGATCCGCGAGCAGGAAGAAGACGCGCAGAAACACCGCGAGCGGATCGCCTCTCTGCGCCAGAAAGTCCATAAACGTCTGGCCGCTCTTTACAAGGAAGGGCGCACCGGTCCATTGAGCATACTCTTCTCATCCCGCACTCCGGCGCGCATGGCGGAGGAGTACGATTACATGGCCCGTGTTCTCACCCACGACCGCCAACTCCTGCAGGAATACCGGAAGCGGATCGAGAATCTGGAGGATTCGCTTCAACGGCTCTCGAACCTCAAGAGCGAGCAGGAAAAACTGCTTGCCGAGGTGCGCGCCAGCCGCGACACCAGGCAGCAGGCGCAGGAGCTTAAGGAGCAACTTCTCGCCAAAGTTCGCCAGGATGAGAAGGCCTTGGCGCAGCAGCTCGCCAAGCTGCGCGAGGAGGCGGCCAGTTTGCAGGCACTGGTTAAAAAACTTGAATCGCTACCGGCGCGCCAGTATACTGGCCATGGCGATTTTGCCGCGCAAAAAGGCCATCTTCCCTGGCCTGCCGAGGGAGCGCTCGGCATCGGTTACGGGACACAGATCCATCCCGAGCTCGGCACGCGCTTTGAAAGCCAGGGAATCGAACTCGCCGTGAAAGACAACTGGCCTGTCCATGCTGTCTGGGACGGACGCGTCGTTTTTGCGAAATGGTTTAAAGGCTACGGCAACCTCGCTATAGTCGATCACGGCAACAGCTATTACACTCTTTATGCGCAAACGGCCCGGCTTACCAAGAACGTCGGCGATCCGGTTGCAAAAGGTGAAACTCTTGCCTACGCAGGGCTGCCCGGATCCCGCGGGATCTATTTCGAGATTCGCCACGGCGGCACTCCCGTAAATCCCTTGTCCTGGCTGAAAAAACGCTGACATATCGGAGGCAACACGTTATGCGTAAACCACGGCGCCCGATCCTTTTTTTTCTGCTGGTCGCCCTGATGGCAGCCGGCTGGTTCAGCACCGGCCAGGTGCACCGGCTCGCCGCCGCTGAAGTCGGGCCGGAAGAATACCGGGAGATCGAGCTGTTCACCGATGTCATTTCGATCGTGCGCAAAAGCTACGTCGAAGACGTAACCATGAAGGAGCTGATTCACGGCGCCATCAAGGGAATGCTGACCTCCCTCGATCCGCACAGCACATTCCTGCCGCCCGAAATGTATCAGGAGATGAAAGTCGATACACGCGGCGAATTCGGCGGGCTCGGGATCGAGATTACGATTCGCGACAGCATCCTCACCGTGGTTTCACCCATTGAGGATACTCCCGCTTTTCACGCCGGACTCGAGGCCGGAGACCAGATCATCAAGATCGAGGACAAGTTCACCAAAGATATGACCATCATGGATGCCGTCAAGCTGATGCGCGGCAAACCCGGGACCGATATCACCATTACCATCATGCGCGAGTCGTTCGAGAAGGCGCGCGAGTACACGATTACCCGTGAAGTGATCAAAATCGATTCGGTCAAATCGAAGACCCTTGAAAAAGGTTTTGGCTATGTGCGCGTGGCCCAGTTCCAGGAGCGCACCGCCGATGATCTGCATAGGTCATTGGACCAGTTGCGCAAGGAAAACGGCGGGTCTCTGGCAGGCCTGGTTCTCGATCTGCGCAACAATCCCGGGGGACTGCTTGATCAGGCGGTCGCCGTCTCCGATACGTTTCTGTCCGAGGGGCTCATCGTTTACACGGAAGGCCGCGAAAAGGGCAGCAAAATGCGTTTCAATGCCCATAAAAACGGCGCCGAGCCCGATTACCCCCTGGTGGTGCTGATCAACGGTGGCAGTGCCAGTGCATCGGAGATCGTCGCTGGAGCCCTGCAGGACCATAAACGCGCTCTGATCATGGGAACCCAAAGCTTCGGAAAAGGCTCGGTGCAGACGATTATTCCTCTCGCGGGCGAATCCGGGCTGCGCCTGACGACTGCCCGCTATTTCACGCCTGATGGCACATCCATCCAGGCGCAGGGGATCTCTCCCGACATTGAGGTGTGGCCGATCGAACTGAACGAACTCGATGAGCCATCGGCCCTTCTGCGCGAGAAAGATCTGGAAAATCACTTTGAAATCGAGCGGAAGGAAGGCGAGAGCGGGCCGAAGGAGAAAGCGCCCGGCCTCGACGAGCAGACCCGAAAGGATTACCAACTGATGCGGGCCCTCGACCTTCTCAAGGGATGGCAGATTCTTAAAGGTCTGAACGCGTCGTCCGTCTGATCCGCGTAACCATCAACACTTCCCGGGGGGACTCTGTGGTCCCCCTTTTTCTTTGCTGACGGCCATGGCTGAAAAAAAGAAGAAAAAACAAGAAAAGAAAGCTCCCGGGAAAGACGGGCGATCCCCGGTCGGCCGCGAGGTCAAAGTGCTTCTCGCTTCCCTTTTCCTGGTTGTCTTTCTGGTGGGGACTCTGGCACTGGTCCAATGGGTGCGTGACTCGCTGCGCCCAGAATCGAGGCCGGGCACGGCCGACGGTCGAACTGAGGTCGCCCCGGAGACAACGCCGGAGCGCTCAGTCCTGGCTCCTGACCAGCGCCTGCCCGCAGAAATGCCTGCTCCTGAGCCCCAGGTCCCGATGCCGGATGAAAGCGGGCCGCGGGCCGCCATTATTATGGACGATCTGGGGCAGAATTTCAGCGCCGCACGGGACCTTGTGGCAATCGATCTGTCCGTAACCTTCGCCGTTATGCCCGAAACGCCCTACGCCGCCGATACCGCCAAACTTGCGCATGCCGCCGGTCGAGAGGTGTTGATCCATCTGCCGATGGAACCACTGCGATATCCGGCGATTCACCCTGGGACGAACGCGTTGCTGGTTGAACTCTCCAGCGACGAATTACGGCAGCGCGTGCGCAGCTATATCCCGAAGGTCCCCTACGCGGTGGGCGGCAATAACCACATGGGATCGCGTTTTACCATGGACGCGGAAAAATTGGCGCCGGTTCTCGAGGAGATGAAAGCTCATGGGTTGTTTTTCGTCGACAGCGTGACCAGCGGCTCTTCGGTTGCTTTCGAGGAGGCACAACGCCTCGGCCTTGATGCGGGGAAACGTGACCTGTTTCTCGATAACGTGCAGGACGTGACGGCGATCAGGCAGGAATTGCTGCGCCTGATCGCACTGGCAAAGAGGCGCGGCGCGGCAGTCGGTATCTGCCATCCCTATCCGCAGACACTCGAAGCCTTGCGCCTGGAGCGCAAAACCTTTGCCCGGGAGGGTGTGGTCGTGGTTCCAGTGTCCCGGTTGCTGAGTACTCCATAAGAGGTAAGCGTTAACTTAGATGTTCGGTCATGCGGGCAAACAGGGCACGCAGATTGCGATAAGCGGATTTTTCGAGGATACTCCCAGGGGCCTTGGCCGGCGCCGGGCAGAAGGTGATCAGGCTGCCGTCCCGGTTGACGACGCCGGAATCAAACAGGCCGCGCAGCACTTCCGAGGTCTGGTCTTCCGGATGGCTGAAAATCTGTCGGCGCGAGATTTCCCGTCCCTCATCGTCAAAGCGAAAGAACCTGTACGTTGAGCCGGCGGGCGATGTTTCTTCGCAGCGCAGGGCATAAAGGGACTGTGCTGCGGTCTCGCGAAACAACTCGAGTAGGGGGGCGCGATCGCCGGCGTCCTGCTGCCCGTAGGCAAGACGAAAAACCAGCGCGGTAAAGCAGGCTTCATCGAGAAATCCGGCCCGCTCGTTTGCTTCCCAGTAAAAGGCATGTCGATCTCCAGAGACGGGCAGGTTTTGTCCGCACCCCGGGCAGGTGGCGGCAAGAGAGGCAAGTCGTCGCGTCAGAGTCCTGTTTTCGGCGGCAGCGGCCGATTGCGCTGCCTGGTGCAGATCCGCGCAGCGTCGCCTGCCGGTTGAACGCATGTCGGTGAAAACCTGGCGCGCCAGTTGAGAGAACTGAGAGTGAACGTCGGTATTGCGGCCGTAGGTCAGGACAGGATAGATTTTGCCTTCCGGATTTGTGTTGAGCGATTCGACTTTCGGGCTCTTCGAGATGTACCCCTCGAGGCAGCGGTAGCCGCGATTGATGGCATAGGCGCGCAATAGCTCATGCGGATTGCGGAACGGTCCGTCATACTGGATGCGCCCATCGATCAGACACGGCAGGATGCGCAGCGGGCGGCGCGAAAGTCCTTGCCGGTCGAAGAAATCGTGCAGATTTTTGCAGTTTTCCAGAGACGGCGCATCCTTGACCGGAACGATCACCCGATCGGCGGCAAAAAGAGCGTTCTGGGTGAGAATATCCAGATCGGGCCGGGTATCGATGATCACAATGCCCGACAACCCCGAGGCGGCAAGGGCGCGGCCAAGATCGCCGACCTTGCGCGCTTTGCGGCGCAGACTCTCGAGGTCGCTGCAGGAGGGGATGAATTGGACCCCATACTGACCCAGTTCAACAAGATCTTCCGGCGGTCGCGGTGCGAAAAGGGCATCGACAGCAGCGCTTCCAGGGCTTTGTCCGATGCGGAACATCTTGTCGACTGAAAAGTGATTGTCGAAGCTGAACAGGGTGACCGGAAGCTCTTCGTCAAGTGCCTTGAGGTAAATAGCCAGATTGGTCGCCAGGGTCGTCTTGCCGACGCCTCCTTTTTCGCTCGAAACGGCGACCACATAGGGTCCCGGCATGCTGAAATCCTCCTTGTTTGATGACCCCGGTATATTGGGTGATGGCCGGAGGATTGTCAATATCTCTCCCAGGATATGGTCGTTCTTTTATGCAGGTTTCATTCCCGGTCATAACGGTTTCGCGGCTGGTCGGTTTGCTGCGCGAGATGATTGAAGACAACTTTGTTCACGTCCTCGTGCAGGGTGAACTCTCCAATTTTTCCGTACCCGCGTCAGGACATTTCTACTTCACCCTGAAGGACGAGAAAGCGCAACTGCGCGCTGTCATGTTTCGCAGTCAGAACCGGCTGCTCGATTTTCGCCCGGCTGCCGGCATGATGGTGACCTGTCTCGGCCGGGTCGGCATGTACGAGCCGCGCGGTGAACTGCAACTGGTCGTGGATTCCCTCGAACCCAAAGGGGCCGGCGGACTGCAGATCGCTTTCGAGCAGCTCAAGGACCGCCTGGCCG
>JAGXHK010000072.1 GCA_024636255.1 Desulfuromonadales bacterium
AAAGCGAGCAACAGCAGGACAAGAACCGGCAGGAATTCAACCATGCCCTCTGCCGTAAAAATAACAACGCGGGTAATCAATGGCAGGTCGACATTGGCATCCGAGTAGATCTGCGTGAATTGAGGGACCACATAGAGCATGAGGAAAAGAAGGACCACAGAGACCACCACGCTCAGGATGATCGGATAGAAGCTGGCGCTGCGCACTCGGTTCTTGACCGCCTCGATGCGCTTCTGGTACTCGATAAATCGCGCCATGGTCACCGGCAGATCGCCGGTACGCTCCCCCGCCCGTATCGATGCGACATAAAGGTGAGGAAAGTATTTGGGGTATTTCTCAAACGCCTCCGAGAGGGCAGCGCCTCCTTTGACCTCGTCGCGAACCTCGCGCAGAACGTTGAGAAATCCACCGTATTCCATGCGCTCGATCAGTGTATCGAGCACCTGCAGAATCGGCAGTCCGGAGCGGATCAGGACCAGCAGTTCCTGGTTGAAGGCCAGAAAGCGCTGTCCGGAAAACCGCGAACGCCCCCCTTCTGCACGCAGCAGTTGAAGCAGGCTTTTCTTGATGTGAAAAACGTAAAATCCCTGCTCTTCAAGGCTGGTACGCAGCAGGTCGCGGCTGGGCGAATCAAATTCCTTCTCCAGTACGCGCCCGTCGGAAGTTCCAAGCTTGCATTTGAACGTTGGCATAGCCGGTATAATTATCACATGCCCGGTTAAAGGGAAATGAAAAAACCCCTGGAGGTGAAGGCCGTCAGGCCGGTCAAAAGCGGGCCCGGGCGGCCTTTGCATGTGAGCTTTCAGCCAGGGTCAGTAACTCTCTCGGTCGTGTTCCCGGCCGTGGCAGTTCAGGGTACAGGAGCCGCTGCGAGAGGCCACCCCGCGCGCCGAAAATTCCAGCTTTCCGCTGACGGCCGGCTCCACCACCTCTTCGTTGAAGCGAATCAGATACTGATAGCGCGTGCTGCCGTGCGCATCGTGGCAGGTAAAGCAGCTTGTGCCGGTTCCGCTCGTTCCAGGGCGCCCCTGAATATGCAGGGCATGCAGGGGGAAGCTTTCGTTGCCGAGAATGCTGCTGCGCTCATGGCAGCGATAACAGAGGGCGTAGGCACGGGCCGATTCGGGCCGGGCATCGCCCTGCTCGTAATTCTCGCTCAGCAATCCGCGGTAATTCGAACCATGGGGACCGCGCGGCCCCTGCGGATCGTCATTGCCATGACAATCGGAGCAGCTGATGACGGAGATATCGCCTGGGCGTTGCTTGCGCGCGGCGTAGGGTTCTTTGAGGCTGATCACGTAGGCGTTGGCCCCCTCCCCTTCGACGGGATGGTAAGAGGGGTTGGTGGTGCGGAATTCGGCGTGCTTGTTGGTGGAGCGCGCCGGCAGATTGGCGCTCTCGGCATGGCAGCGGTAGCACAGCTCGTACTCTTTATCGATATCGGTGACAAAGTTGCCCACTCGCTTGCCTGAGATGCCGCGAAAAGGCGCCTGCGCCGATGTCAGATGCGGATTGTGACAATCAACGCATTCGGCGTGGCGGGCAACGTTCACACCGCGCTCCGGAAGCAACTCGTCGGAGCGGTGCGCGCCGCGTCCACTGAGCACCGGGTGGCTGTAGGGCTTGCGCAGGGCGGTCTCGATGTTCTCGAGCGAATCGCGCGCGGCGCTGTCGAGATAGCCGCGCCGGATCATCCCGTCGCGCTCCTGAGCATTGCCGTGGCAACTCAGGCAGACGCGCTCCTCCCCCGAAATGGACATGTTCATGCCGCGGTGGCAGGCACGGCACGACTTGGGCATCAAAGAGGTATTGCCGTGCGCGCCCTGCAGCATGCCGTCAGGCCGCAGACTGCGTGATTCTGCCAATGGTGCAAACATCAGGACCACCGCAAGCGACAGGCAGAGACAGCCCAGCAGAGCGCTTCGGTCAGTGTGAGGTCTGCGCTCCGCCCCAGCTGAACGCACCGGCGCCGTGGCATTCATTACAGGTCCCTTCATAATCGGTATTTTCCGTTCCGCTGAAATTTCTCCACAACGGCAGAGTGTACGTGCCGTCCGCAGTATCATAATGCGGTTCATGACAGGTGGTGCACTGCATGCGCTTCTGGGCGTCGAGGACCACCTTCGTATTCGCGGGAAGCTGGTAGGAGGTGCCTCCTTTTTTCGAATTGATGGCATCGCGCACCGTCTCATCGTAAACAAAGGAAACAGGATGCGAAACCTCCAGATCAATGGTTCCGTAGGCGGTCATGGTCATGCTGCTGTCGATCGTCACGTTGCCGGGGTTGGGTCCGTTGAGAACCGTCCCGATGGCCGTCACACCGTCATGGCATGACATGCACATACGGGTCGTTCCGTTGGGATACGCGATACCCGCATCGCTGTTGGTGTACTTGGAGTTGCCGACCACGTCGGCATCGTCAATAATCAGGGTCCCGGAATTATAAAGCGGAAATGTTCCCCCGGGGTCGGCGCGGTTCCAGAGAGCGCTCTGGCTGGCATCACCGCCGTGCGGGGTGTGACAGAAAACACAGATTTCGTCTTCACCGCCCGAGGCGGCGTGCACATTGGCGTTGCTGCTGCTCGACAAATTGTGCGGATGAGCGTTCGCGCCACTGTCATACCCCAGCGTGCGGGTCACATCATAGGCCGCGAAGACATCGTGCACCGACCCCAGCATCACGAATACAGTAAATATGGCGAACAGACGCTCCATTAGGAAAATCCTGCCTCCGGTTCAGTTCTCTGCAAAGTGAACCCAAATCCAATGCAAATTAGATACCGCCTAAAAAGCGTGATTCCATTATTCCATGTACTGGAAGATCTGAACGCGCTGGTTAAAAGAGTCGGCGACATACAACCGATCGAACTGGTCGACGTAAAGTCCGGCGGGCAGGGAAAACTCTCCCGGCAGATTGCCGTTTTGTCCCAGATGCATCAGCAGGTTTCCCTGCAGGTCGAAGATCTGGAGATTGTCGAAGGCGGCATCTGTCACATAGACATGCTGCTGTGAATCGACCGTCACACCACGCGGTCTGGCGAAAGTCCCGGGGACATCCCCGAGTTTTCCGAGAGTTCTCACGGGCTCCCAGTCGGGGCCGAAGACTTCGATGCGAAAATTCAGCGAATCGGTCACGTAGAGATAACCGTGGCGGTCAACGCTGATATTCGAGGGGCGGCTGAAACGTCCGTTCGGTGTCCGCGCGCTGCCCAGAGTGCGGATGAAGGTGCCTTCAGGGGTCAGAACCTGAACCACTCCTGCAAGAGCATCCACCACATAGAGGTTGCCGACCGGATCAACGGCCAGACCGGCGGGTCGCTCAAAACCCTGCGGCGGGCTCCGGACGCCAAGAAAATTCCCGGCATAATCGAACAAAAAGACCTCTGCACGCGCAGAATCGGCGACATAGATTCGTTCACGCTCCCGATCAATGGCGATTCCGGTGGGAGATAGAAAGGTAGCTTTGTCTGCCAGAGTCAGATAGGTGACTTTCCGGCGGGCCAGATCGAAAACATGCACAATACCGGCAGGCGGATCAGTGACCCAGATCCTGCCGAACCCGTCCGCAGCAACGCCATAGGGTGCACGCAGGGGAACACCTTCTTCAGACGTGCCGGTGAGCGAGCGCAGAAGCTTGCCCGAGGCTTTTTCGTCCTTATCCCCTTTGAGGTCACCAGGACCATGCAGACTGCGCAGATACCTGATGCGGGGCTGCTGCGGCGGCTCGGGCCAGACGGCGTCGACCTGTTCGTTTCGCCAGCGGACGTCCTGCGGTGCGCTCGCGGAGCATCCGCCGAGGACCAGGGCAAGTCCGATCAAGATTCCTGCCCGGTGCAAAAAAGATCTCATTGCTGCAATTTTTCCAGGGGATACTCAATCCTCAGTTGTTCCATCCACGCCGAATACAGTGCTTCTCTGCGTTTTTTTTCCAGACTCTTGCGGATCAGCGGCGCGGCCTCCTTCAGGTCAAGTTGGCGAGCGGGCTGCTTTTCCGTCATTTTTATGATGTGGTATCCGTAGAGAGTGCGCACCGGATCTGAAATTTCCCCGACCTCGAGTTCCGCCATGGCCTCATCAAATTCGCGAACGGTTTGCCCCTGGTGAAAGCGCCCCAGATCCCCGCCCACGTAACGGCTGCGATCATCAGAATTGTAGTAAGCGAGATTGTAAAAGTTCTCGCCTGCGCGGGCTTTCAGCATCAGCGCTTCAGCTTTGTCGCGTACGGCCTGCTTTTCCTCTCCGGGCGCAGCCGGATCGACCTTCAGCAGGATATGGCTGGCACGATAGAGCGGAGGCTGTCGGAAAGATGTCTTGTTTTCTTCGTAGTAGTCGGCGATTTCACTTTCACCGACGTGCACTTTCATATCGACCGCGGCTTCCACGGCTCTTGCCGCATTCAGACGCAGGCGGACAGAATCCACCAGATTATCTTTCCCAAAAACGGCCAGCATTTTGTCGATCTGCTGCTGCGAGAGGGTGGAAAGGTAACGACGGTAATCGTCCAAAACTTCATCTTCTCTCGCCGACAGTCCATTCAGGTCAGCATAGTTGGCTTGGTAGACCCGCTCGATGACCCGGCTTTCGGCTTCATTGCGGATGGTGTCAATTTTTTCCGGCGAGATCTTTCCATGAAAACCAACGCTCATGGGAAGAACACGCTGAAACTCCAGCTCCAGCTGGGAAGAATCGATGATTTTCTCGCCGACCTGGATCCAGGCCGCAGCGAATCCGGAAACAGGGAGGGTGCCAATGCAGAGCAACAGAACCGAGAACACAAGGGCAGCTTTGAAATGGGTCGACATAAACGTCTCCAGTCTGTAATTTTTTTAATTTCCTTCCTCACATCTTAGTGAACCACAGTCTGGCAAGTCAAGGCTGCACTAAAAAAAAGAGGCGACCCCTGTTACAGGATCGCCTCTTTTTTTGTATGGCGGGGCTGACGGGACTTGAACCCGCGACCTCCGGCGTGACAGGCCGGCGTTGTAACCGACTCTACTACAGCCCCAGAATTTCTGTCGAACACGTGGCAGCGTAACTGGTGGGCGAAACAGGGCTCGAACCTGTGACCCTCGGCTTGTAAGGCCGATGCTCTCCCAGCTGAGCTATTCGCCCGATCTTGCTGAAATGAAATGGCGGGGCTGACGGGACTTGAACCCGCGACCTCCGGCGTGACAGGCCGGCGTTGTAACCGACTCTACTACAGCCCCGTGTAAAATGTATTGCGATGGGTAATCAGGAGAGCGATTCACGCTCATCTGAATCGGGCGGCAACTGCAGTCGCAGTGTACCGATCTCGAACCTTTTTTAGTTTACAGCGTCTTTGAGTGCTTTGCCAGGCTTAAATTTGGGGACCTTGGCAGCAGCAATTTCAATCTTTGCGCCGGTCTGGGGGTTCTGGCCAGTGCGAGCTGCGCGCTCACCGACACTGAAGGTGCCGAAGCCGACCAGGGCAACCTTTTCACCCGCTTTAAGAGCATCTTCAACAGCATCCGTGAACGCTTTCAAAGCTTTTTCGGCGTCTGCTTTGCTCAGGTCGGATTTGTCCGCCATCGCATTGATGAGATCCGCTTTAGTCACAATAATACCTCCATGCATTAAGGATATCTAAACCCCCGCGTTAAAACGCGATACTTATATCAGACCCCAGAAAAGAGTGTCAAGAGAATTTTCCCGTTCTTGCGGGTTTCAATGCCTCATTGCACCCTTTTCTGCCACAATACTTTCCTCATCCGGAGCGACCTCTTCTGCAGATTCGACCAGAAGTGCGCGCGCAAGGACCTCATCCATGTGCCCAACAGGGAAGATCTGCAGAGCCTTGCGAATCATTGTCGGGACCTCTGCCAGGTCCTTTTCGTTTTCTTTTGGGATAAGAACGCGTGTTATGCCACCCCTTTTGGCCGCAAGCAGCTTCTCTTTCAGCCCGCCGATCGTCAACACGCGCCCGCGCAGGGTGATTTCACCGGTCATCGCAAGGTCGCGGTCAACGTGCCGCCCAGTTAGTGCGCTGGCGAGCGCCGTGGCGATCGTGATCCCCGCAGAAGGGCCGTCCTTCGGAATCGCGCCTTCCGGAACGTGAATATGAATGTCGAGCTTGGGGTAAAAATCTCGCTCGAGACCGAGCTCCTGCCAGCGCGAACGCACATAGCTGATCGCCGCCTGGGCCGACTCACGCATGACCTCGCCAAGCTTTCCGGTAATCGTCAGTTTGCCGTTACCGGGAAGAACCGTAGTCTCGATGGTCAGAAGCTCTCCCCCGACTTCAGTCCAGGCCAGTCCGGTTGCGAGGCCGATAAGGCTTTCCTTCTCCTTGACCCCGTAGCGATAACGCGGAGGACCGAGAAATCTTTTGACCTGCTGCAGCGTAACCGAGAATTTCTTTTTCTTATCCGGAGCTTTCGCTGTCTGTCGGGCAATTTTCCTGCACACCGAGGCGATTTCGCGTTCGAGGCCGCGAACTCCCGCCTCGCGCGTGTACCGGCGCACGATCTCGAGCAACGCTCCATCGCTGAAGCTCACACATTCCGGCGTCAAACCATGCGCCTCGAGTTGTTTGAGAACGAGGTAACGCCGCGCGATGTTAAGCTTTTCTTCTTCCGTATAGCCCTCGATGCGGATAATCTCCATCCGGTCCTGCAAAGGTCGCGGGATGGAAAAAAGATTGTTGGCCGTCGCCACAAAAAGAACGCTGGACAAATCATAATCGACATCAAGGAAATGATCGCCGAAAGTGTTATTCTGTTCGGGATCGAGCACTTCGAGCAGTGCCGAAGAAGGATCACCGCGAAAATCGGTGCTCATCTTATCGATCTCATCGAGAAGAAAAACGGGATTTCGCACCTCGGCCTTGCGCAGTCCCTGAATGATCTTGCCGGGCATGGCGCCGATGTAGGTCCGTCGGTGGCCGCGAATTTCAGCCTCATCGCGCACCCCTCCCAGCGAAATTCTTGAAAACTTTCGGCCGAGAGAGCGGGCGATGGAGCGTCCGAGCGAGGTTTTCCCGACACCGGGCGGACCGACCAGACAGAGAATCGGTCCTTTTATTTTTTTCACCAGCGCCTGGACAGCGAGGTATTCGAGAATTCGCTCTTTTACCTTTTCCAGTCCGTAATGGTCTGCCTCAAGAACGCTTTCCGCGTGCGCCAGGTCGAGATTGTCCTTGGTGGTTTTTCGCCAGGGCAGAGACGTAAGCCAATCGAGATAATTGCGAACGACCGTCGCTTCAGCCGACATAGGAGACATCATACGCAATTTGCGCAATTCAGCAAGCGCTTTATCCGTAGCCTCCTTGGACATTTTCTTTTTCTCGATTTTCTCCTCGAGCGCCAGCAGTTCCTGCTTGAACTCATCCTTCTCCCCGAGTTCCTTCTGAATGGCCCGCATCTGCTCGTTGAGATAATACTCTTTCTGACTGCGCTCCATCTGGCTTTTGACCCGACTGCGGATGCGCTTCTCGATCTCGAGAATCTCGATCTCCTTCTCCATCATGGCGAGAAGCCGCTCCAGGCGTTCCTGGGGGTCGATCAGCTCGAGAATCTCCTGCTTCCCCTCAATGCCGACATTGAGATGGGCAATCACCGTATCAGCCAGGCGGGAAGGGTCGAGAATTCCCGAGACGGAGGAAACCATCTCTGGCGGAACTTTTTTGCTCAGCCCGACATAGCGCTCGAAGGTATCGTTGACGCTGCGAGTCAGGGCCTCAATCTCGGGAGAGTCCTCGGGCGGCTCACCGATCAGGCCGATCTCGACGAACAGACACTCCTCGTTCGGGATGAACGTATCGAGTCGCGCACGATCCTTCCCCTCGACCAGAACCTTGACCGTGCCATCGGGCAATTTGAGAACCTGAATGATCTGCCCCAGAGACCCGATCCGATACAGATCCTCGATGGCCGGCTCGTCCACCTTGGAATTCTTCTGAGTCGCCAGAAAAATCATCTTGTCTTTCTCCATGGCCCCTTCGATCGCATTGATCGACTTGGCACGCCCCACAAAAAGGGGGACGACCATGTGAGGAAAGACGACGATGTCCCGCAAAGGCAACAGGGGGTAGCGTTTACCCCCTGTTGAATCTGTTCCTGTATTTTCGGAAAATTCGGTCATAATATTGTGGATCATCCAGATGATCGTGCACCGAAATTCATGCCGACTCGGCACATTCGAACAGAACCATCGGTTTTTTCTTCTGTGAGATAACTTCCTCGTTGATGACGACTTCCTTGACCCGGTCCTGCGAGGGAATGTCGTACATCACGTCGAGCATGGCGTTTTCCAGTATCGACCTCAGCCCGCGAGCGCCGGTCTTGCGCTTGAGCGCTTCTTTGGCGACCGCAACGAGAGCCCCGTCCGTGAACTTGAGATGGACCTTCTCCATTTCGAACAGTTTCTGATACTGCTTGACCAGCGCGTTTTTGGGTTCCTGGAGGATCTGAATAAGGGCTTCTTCATCAAGCTCTTCGAGCGTTGCGATAACCGGCAACCGCCCGATGAATTCAGGAATCAGCCCGAATTTCAGCAGGTCCGAGGGCTCGACGCGCGCAAGCGTCTTTCCGAGATCCAGTTCCTCTTTAGTCCGCACGTCGGCGCCGAAACCCATCGATTTCGCATTTGATCGCTGGCTGATTATATTCTCGAGCCCGGAAAAAGCACCGCCGCAGATAAACAGAATATTGGTCGTATCAACCTTGAGAAATTCCTGCTGAGGGTGCTTTCGTCCCCCTTTGGGAGGCACGCTGGCCATTGTCCCCTCAATGATCTTGAGCAGCGCCTGCTGAACCCCCTCGCCGGAAACATCCCGCGTGATGGAGGGAGAATCGGACTTGCGGGCAATTTTATCGACCTCGTCGATATAAATAATGCCTTTCTGCGCCTTCTCCAAATCATAGTCGGCGGCCTGCAGGAGGTTAAGAATGATGTTCTCGACATCCTCCCCCACATACCCGGCCTCCGTCAGATTCGTCGCATCTGCAATGGCAAAGGGCACATTGAGCACCTTCGCCAGGGTCTGGGCAAGCAGTGTTTTCCCGCTACCGGTCGGACCAAGCAGCAGAATATTGCTCTTCTGCACCTCGATATCGCTGGGCTTGCCGAAAAAGTCCACTCTCTTGTAATGATTGTAGACCGCGACTGAAAGTACTTTTTTGGCCTGCTCCTGACCTATGACAAAGTCATCAAGCGTCGCCCTGATCTCCGAAGGTTTGGGAAGTTGTCCCGATTCGGAGCTTCCGGCCTCTTCGAGCTTGGCCTCTTCATCGATGATGTCGTTGCACAACTCTATGCATTCATCGCAGATATAGACCGTCGGACCTGCGATAAGCTTTCTGACCTCATCCTGCGATTTACCGCAAAAGGAACAGGTAAGCTGGCCTTTTTCGCCGTTTTGACTCACGAAACCTCCTCCACGCTGAAAAATTTAGCTTGCGACCTTTTCCTTCCTCTCTACTATATCATCAATAATACCATATTTCTTGGCAGCTTCGCTATCCATAAAGTAATCGCGCTCGGTGTCGG
>JAGXHK010000073.1 GCA_024636255.1 Desulfuromonadales bacterium
GCCACGCTGAAAATGCGCTCCAGCTCGGCCATCGGCGCGCTTCGGGCCGCCTCTTCGCCAAGAGTCGCGCTCTTGTCATGAATCTGGCGGGTCAAAAAGACGTCGTGCTCGCGGGCGATATTATTGATATTGACCCCCTGGCCGATAAAAAAGCCGCGCAGCTCAAGAGAGGGGACCGGTTGAAAAACCGCCTTCTGGCGCGAATAGCCCGGGGTGTTGACATTGGCGATATTGTTGCCGGCGATCTCGACCGCCTTCTGGCTGGTCCGCAGGCTGGTCTTGCCGGCATTAAGGGCGCTGAGAAGTCCTGCCATGGGTCAGATCCTCCCCGAAAGTAATTTGCCGCCCTGCCGGACCTGTGACAGGGAGCCATGAGCACCATAGCCTGGCGGGGGGACCTGCTTTTCGAAAAACTCCATCGATTCGCGCACCAGGTTCAGCCCCGACCAGAAGAGATAGGCGTTGCGCCGGTTCTCGTCGCGAACTTTTTCAGCGAGCTCGGTCAGCTCCTCATCGCATTCCTGAAAAGCGCCTAGAGCCTGGATTAACTCATCTTTTTCCTGGATCACAGTGCCCAGAGCGCGCATATCGAGGTTTTTAGCCGCCTCCCGCTCGCGCAGAATCAGGGCGTGTAGATGTTCGAGCTGGTCGCGCAGGTCAGAAGGGGCCATCAGACGTCCTCCCGGATAAACGTGAGCAGGCTTTCGGCGACCTTTTCCAGATCGGGGCGGTAGGTGCCGCTGGAGATCTGCGCCTTGAGGGAGGCAACTTTCTCCGCCCGCTGGGCATCCGCGGTGTTTGCAGCGCCTCTGGCCTTGCTGACGTTCTGCAGCACGGAGGAGAAATCAACCTTGTCGCCGCGACTCACCTCCGAACTCCCTTTTCCGGCCTTTTGTGCACTGCCCGCCTTGACCGGCGGAGGCACCATCTGATTGCCGAATATTTTTTTGATGGACATGGACCTTCTCCTTTATTCCTTCGCTTGAATCTCTTATCGGCGCCGGGCGGGAGAACTTTAGAGAATATTTTTAATTTTTCGGCGGGGAGCGGGGGAAGGCTAATGAATAAACCGGGGCAAAACTTTGACCACGAATTTCACGGATGACACGAATTTTCAGGCAAACCATTTAAAAAAAAGTGTTTTCGAAGGGGAATGACTGATTTTGGAATTTCTAAGATTCAATTCGTGTCATCCGTGAAATTCGTGGTCAGGATTTTTAAGGCCATTGCATCAGCTTGACCGTGCCGTACATGGCTGACAATCTAGCCGTACACCCAGGCAAGGAGGAATCGATGGCGACGCGAAAATTGACCATCCGTTTGCCGGAAGATGAGATCGAATTCGCGAAAGGCTACGCGGCCCGGCACGGAATGACAATGACTCAGCTCATCGACAGATATCTGCGCTGGATACCCGCCCATTATTTGACAACTCTGCACTCCCTTGTCGCCAAACACGCGGGGCGGGAGCAGGCGGATGAGCTTATCGACTGGCTTCTGCGTAAATTCACGGTCGCGCCTGCGGACAAGAGCACATTCTTGAGAGCGCGCCTTTTAGGCTTTACCGACTTTGAAGGCGCCGTGGTGTGCGCATCTGCCGAGCAGCAGAATTGCCGGTACATCATTACCCGCAACAGCAGCGATTTTGCCAACGCAGGCATCCCTGCCCTTACCCCGGGAGAATTTCTGGCCGGCTAGTCGGAACCCTCATCACCGCTAATCTGCAAACCTTTCGGGACCACGAATTTCACGAATTGCACGAATGTACACCCCGAAAATCAATACTTTCATGGACAAGCAGTTGATCCTTGAATCACGAGATTCAATTCGTGCTATTCGTGCCATTCGTGGTCAGTTTTTCGGGTCTTTACCATTGATCTGTCGATAAAGAACCTCGGCGATCCCTATCCCCTGCCGCTTCGACATACTCTGCGCAATCTCCCAGTCGAGCATCTCGCGATACATATCCTCCCCCTGACCCCGCGGAATCAGACCACCGTCCGGGATGGTGTTGCGCATCTCCTTGAACATCGAATTCACCAGCAGCGCCTCGAACTGCTGACAGACTTTCTTGAGCTCTTCGGGGCTCTTTTTCCCCTTGAGTTCGGGCTGTTTCTGGATCGCCTGGGAGGCGAGGAATTTAGGGTCGATTTTTGTGTCCATTTAAAACCTTTCGGGACCACGAATTTCACGAATGGCACGAATTTAAATCACAAAGCAAAGCGCTTGTACTCTACCCTCGATCTGCCAAAGTTGATAAGAATTCCGAGAGCCAATCCGGTGGCGTTCAGATAATTGATGACTTGAGATTCATGGGTGGACGTCAACTTGTCTACCGCTTTCAGCTCGAGGAGAATGCAGTCGTTGACCAACAGATCAGTACAATATCGTCCGACCTCACTTCCTTTGTAATCAACCTTCAGTTCTTTCTGTTGCTCTACCTTGAGCCCTTGATCTTTCAATTCCAGATGAAGAGCGTTCTCATAAACTCTCTCCAGGAATCCGCATCCCAGAACATTGTGAACCTCGAAAACGGCGGCCATAACCCGATAGGAAAGATCGCCATGGATCAGCCCTGATACCTTCTTCGCCATAATCCCCTCCTGATAAAGAATAGAAACAGAAGGCTCTCATAGCATGGTTTTCATCTTTCAGACCACCAATTTACAGGGTTGAAACGGAGTTTTCACTCTCAGGATTGTATTCGTGTCATTCGTGTCATTCGTGTCATTCGTGGTCAGAGTTTTTACAGCACCACCAACTCAGCATGCAGCGCCCCGCTCGCTTTGATCGCCTGGAAGATGGCGATCAGGTCGCGGGGGGTGGCACCGATGGCGTTGAGAGCCCGGGCGATGTCGCCGATGCTCACGCCGGGGTCGACCACGACCAGATTGCCTTTTTCTTCTGTGACCTCGATCTGGGTCTCCGGCACCACGACTGTTTCGCCCTGGGCCAGGGGATTGGGCTGGCTGACCTCGGCCGACTCGGTTACCACCAGGTTGAGGTTGCCATGCGAGACGGCGACCGTTTCGATGCGCACGTCATCGCCCATGACGATGGTGCCGGTTTTCTCGTTGATGACGATGCGCGCCGCCTGGTCGGGGCGGATTTCGAGCTCCTCAACCGCGGCGATGAACTCGATCAGGCGGTCGCGGTTTTTTTCAGGGATGCGCACCTCGAGGCTGGCGCCGTCGATGGAGCGGGCGATGCCGCCGCCGAAGCGCTGATTAATCGCCTTGCTCATGCGGGCGATGGTGGTGAAATCGGCCTGACTGACGCGATAGTTCAATGTATCGCCGCCCAGGGCGAAGGGGACCTCGCGCTCGATCAGACCGCCGTTGGGGATACGGGCGGCCGTGGGGTGATTCTTCTGCACCTCGGCCGCTTTGCCGCCGAAAGCCAGGGCTCCGACCACCAGCGGACCCTGGGCGACCGCGTAGACCTCGCCGTCCGGCCCTTTGAGAGGGGTCATAAGCAGGGTGCCGCCGACCAGACTGTCGGCATCGCCGATCGAGGAGACCAGCACATCGAGGTTGTTGCCGGCCTTGGCGAAAGGCGGCAGATTTGCGGTCACCATGACCGCGGCCACATTATCGACCTTGACCAGATTGCGGTTGACCGAAACCCCGAGGCGCTCGAGCATGTTGACCAGCGACTGAATGGTAAACTCGGTGCTCTGCGAGTCCCCCGTGCCGTCGAGCCCGACCACCAGGCCATAGCCGACCAGCTGGTTGTCGCGCACCCCCTCGAGCTTGGCGATGTCCTTGATACGCACTGCCTGGGCGGAGACCGCGAATACCAGAACGAACGACAGGGCCAGGCTTATTTGATGGAAAGGCTTTCTCATTGCTTAAACCTTTTAAAATCGTTGTCCACGAATTTCACGAATCACACGAATTTTCAAAACTAAATCAATCACAGAAAAAATCTTTCTTTTGTCTTTGAAACCAATATTTTGGTCTTTATTCGTGTCATTTGTGCAATTCGTGGTCAAAGGGTTTTCTAAAACGGCCAGATATTATCGAGTATTCTGACCATCCACCCCTGCTTCTGCTTATCGCTGATCACGCCCTTGCCGGTATAGGCGATGCGCGCATCGAGGATGTGCTGGGAATCGACGACGTTTCTTGCCGAGACATCGGCAGGACGCACGATTCCCGAGAGGCGGATGATCTGATTCTCGTTGTTGACCACCACGTTCTTGCTGCCGTCGATGCGCAGGTTGCCGTTCGGAAGCACCTCGACCACCTGGGTGCTGATGGTGGCGACCAGGTTTTCCTGCCGGGTGGTGGATCCTGACCCTTCGAAATCGTTTTCGTAATTTGCGCCGACCATGTTCTGCGGGTCGAATCCCGAGCCGATGGTCGCCAGATTGTCGCGCAGACCAAAGAGGTTATCGATACCGGCGGAGATTGAACTGCTGCGTCCGGTGGAGGTCGTCGCTTCTTTGCTGGCGCTGGCCTGCTCGAAGATGGCCACAGTGAGAATATCGCCGACCTGGCGGGCTTTCAGATCGTAGAACATGCCGCCCTGGCGCTCGGTCCACAAAGATCCCGCCGTGGTGGGGCGCTCGGGGGTGATCACGACCGGCTGCGGCTCGCGATGCATTTTTTCCGAAGCGGTTTTCGGCGCCGCGCAGGCGCTGAGCAGGGCAAGAGCCAGAATGGCGATACAGAGTCTTTGCATGGTTCAGAACTCCACCGAGACCGTGCCGGGAGCAATCACCCGGCAGAGGATCTCTTTGTCGGATGATTTGTTGCGCACCTTGATGGTGGCGCCTTTCTCCCCATCCTCCCGGGCCAGGCCGGAGGCGGTCAGGGTCAGGCTGCCGCGACTGGCGATAATGGTGACGAGGTCGCCCCGGTTGACCAGAGACGGCTCGGCGACATCGCTGCGCGAGACGATTTTTCCGCGGCGCACGGAGCGCTTGAGCTCCTTGCCGAGCAGATCTTCGGCGAAAAAGCTGGGGTCGCGCAGGCGCGAGAGGTCCATCTCGACCATGTTGAAATCGCGCTGGCCGAGCAGGGTGCCGCGCGAAAGATCGCCTGTCGCCACCGCCACCGGGGCGATCGCCTCGATTTCGGCACGCAGCGCCAGATTGCGCTCGACCCTCCCATCGACCCGGAAGATAAAAGTAAAGCGGCGGCTGGTGAGGATCGCCGGATCGGAGGGGATGATCTCGCATTCCAGATCCCCGATCGGCAGATAGAAGGGGGGTGGATAATCGATGGAGCGGATCTGCACATTGGCGTCGGGCAGAAAGCCGCGCTTATCTTCCAGAAAATCCTCGAGAAGACGGCTGATTCTCTCCGGCCCGACCAGGACTCCCTGGCGCTGCGCCGTGACCCGGGAGGCGCCGCTCCAGGTCAAATTCTCGACATTGGGGGCGACCAGGCGCAGGCGCTGCTTGACCTCGCTGCGGGTCAGCACCGTCTTTGCTCCAGGTTCGGGCGCCGGGCAGATGATCTGGGCGCCGAGGGCTTCGGCCGCCTGGGAGGCCGGGCCGATTTCGGCCACATCGGCCAGGCGCACCATCTCATCGGACAGGGCCGCGCGCTCGCGCAGCTTGACCTCGAGCGCAAAGGCGCTGTTCGCCCACAGCAGGGCGCAGAACAGGAGGAATACGCTGGATAAATTTTTCCGTTTCATTTCAGATGTTTTCTCCAGGAAAAAGATACGCAACGTCTTCGCTTCAAGTTCCGGGCCAAGCAGTCTGTCGGACTATCCATGAGCCGACTGCAAATCCGGCTGTTTGGTCCATATTTCAGCTCCTTTTTGGTCCATAGCTACGGCTATGAACCTGCAAATGAGCTAAAATCTGTTCTCAAACATCCAAATTTTCGCTTCGGTCCGCATAGTCCGACAGGCTGCACGGGTCAATTCCTTTCCCCCACGTGGGAGGGAGAAAATAACTCAGCCCTTGAAGTCCCTATCGGCAGCTGAGAGGGACATATTTAGATTGTTTCACTGTACAGACTGAAAGTTCCTCTGCTTTCGATGGTCAAAAATTCTGCCTTCCGTATATTCGCTCACGTGCGTTTCGCATGCCGTCAAAAATCGGTTGTGCGATTTCACCCGGGAACCCCTCGGGAAGCTCGCTCCCAACCTCCGCTATAACCCTGTCCATCGCGGCCAGACTTCGGTCGATGATCCGGGCCATCTGGTCTTCTGGAAAATTGCACCGCGTGGCTGTCGAAAGCCAGTGACGATGGAGCATCTGTTCCCAGCGGTAATGGCGGTTTCTGCCTCGCAACGACATCGCCATGGTCATGCGTTTTTGCTCATACTGACCTTTTTCAATCAGCGGGTAGGCTGACATGACATCATACGCCGGAGCGAGCCGAAATGCTCCTCCCGGGTGCAGATGCAGACTGAAGTTCTTGGCATGCCCGTCAATAGCCCCCAGCACCCAGAACAGGAATACCTGCGTCATGAACGTCGCTCGATCTTCAAGACTGAAAACCGACCCCAGGAGCAATTCCATGATCTGCTCGATCCCCGGCCCGCCGTCGGATTCGTATTTCAGTGCGGAGGGAACCCCCAAGGCCTGGCACATATCCTCCTGCGGCAGACGGATCAGCCAGGAGCCGTCCGTTGCCCAGCGTCGGTCAAATCGTTCCACGACCAGGACCTTTGTCCCCGCGAAAACGCGCATCTCCGCAGGGGCGACAGGGAGTCCATAGGCCTTCAGGATGGCATGGCAGAGCCATTCATTCTCGACGCTGTCGCTCAGATCGATGCCGCTGTGCTCGATGTGGCCGATCGGCAACTTGAAGATGTGACTCGTGGGGGTCGCACCCAAAGGAAGGTGCCATGTATCCCCACGCTTCAGAAAGGCGGTTTTTTCCTGAGCCCCAGCCACCGAGATCCGAAAGTCTTTGTCCTCGCTCATGCCCAGGGGCATGGTGCGATAGCTTTTCAGCCTTTCCGAAATTTCCTCAGCACTCAAAGCCTCCGACGCGATCTTCCGGACATCGATGCGGACGTCCTCAGGGTAAAGCTGTATGGCTCCAACGCAATCCCGGCCGACGTGCCAGAGCAGGTCGAACTCTCTATCCGACGAGGCGCCGAATCTTTTTTGAATGCGTTTCCTGATGGGCAGGCTGTCAGGGAGAAGGTTGTCGAAGTAGTTTTCGACCGTATCCCCGGAATAGGCATGTTCAGCCATCGGCATCGACAGCGACAGAGGACGGCCTGACGTGCTCTGCAGCCAGGCGGCATCATAGCGGAACTCAAGCCTCCCCTTGGAGGCTCTGGAGAGCAGCCCGACCTTCTCGCCGTTCATAAAAACGAAAAGCTCTGCGCCCAGTCTTCTGCGGCCCATTTACCAAGTGTCTCCTTCGCCGGGAAAAGACTGGTCGCGGGGCCTCAGAAGCATTTCGATTTCAAGAGCGGCCAGCAACCGGAACAGGGTATCGGTGCGTGCATTCGACTCGCCTCTTTCTATGCGCGAGACCATGGCCTGCGTGATCCCGACGAGGCTCCCGGCGTGCTGCTGATTGAGGCCTTTGCGGATTCGGGCTGATTTGAGAACCTGCCCGAGAACTTTCGGCGAAGTGACTTTTTGCATCGGTGAGCCTCCATAGATCGTCTCCTTATATCGAATAAGGCATAAATAAAAATTATACGTTATTCGGCATAAAGTCAAGATATGTTCAACCCGGCATAATCCGCCGGAGGCGCACAAACGCAAACAGGGCCCTGCGATGATTCGAAGGGCCCTGCTTCATTTTCGAGATTGATGCTTTAGCGCAGATGCGCGTCCCAGGAGGAGTCCGACAGTCTCCTATACCAGATTGTTGACCTGCTGCAGCATCTGGTCGGCGCTCTGGATCGCTTTCGAGTTGATCTCGTAGGCGCGCTGGGTGGCGATCATGCTCACCATCTCTTCCATGACGTTGACGTTGGAGCCCTCGATGAATCCCTGCGCCAGGGCGCCGAAGCCGTCTTCGCCCGGGGTGCCGGCGATGGGGGCGCCCGAAGCCTGGGTCTCGGCGTAGAGGTTGCGGCCGAGGGCCGAGAGGCCGGCGGGGTTGGCGAAGTTGCTCAACTCGAGGGTGCCGATCTGAGTGGCCTCGGTGCCGCCGTCGAGAAAGGCGTTGACCGCCCCGTCGTCAGTGATGGCAACGCGGGTCGCGTTCTCGGGGATGGTGATTGCGGGCGCCAGCGGATATCCATCGGAGGTCACCACACGCCCGGTGCCGTCTTTCTTGAAGGAGCCGCTGCGCGTGTAGCTCTCTTCGCCGTTCGGCATCTCGACGCGAAAGAAGCCGGCGCCCTCGATGGCAAGATCCAGATCATTTCCCGTCTGCTGCAGATCGCCGACGGTAAAGAGCTTCTGGACCGCGGCCGGGCGCGCGCCGAGGCCGACCTGGATGCCGGTGGGCACCTCGTTGCCGTTGACCGATTCGGTGCCCGCGGTGCGGCTGGTCTGGTAGAGAAGGTCCTGGAAATCGGCGCGGCTTTTTTTGAATCCGGAGGTATTGACGTTCGCCAGGTTGTTGGCGATGACATCCATATTGATTTTCTGAGCTTCCATCCCGGTCGCCGCGGTCCACAGTGCTCTGATCATCTTAAAGCTCCTTGCTTATGTTCTGGGGAGCGGCCTGCGCGCCCGGAACGGATAAAAAATTCAGTCTTTAACCGACGCTGCCGAGCTCATCGAGCTTGCCGCTGATGGTGCTGTAAGTCTTCAGCACCTTGGTGTAGGCCTCGAAGCTGCGCATGGTGTCCATGAGCAGAGTCATCTCTTCAAGCGGGTTGACGTTGGAGGACTCGATCTGCCCCTGCAGCAGCTGAGGCGCATTGACCGGCCGCTCCACCGTCTCGGGGCCGGGCGCGAAAAGGCCGTTGCCGCTTTTGGCGATCTGCGTCAGGTCGTCGACCTCGACGACGCCGATCTGGCCGACCGGATTCTCGCCATCGAAGATGCGGCCGGCGGAGTCGATGGTGACCTGATCATGCGGCAGGCGGATCTGCTGACCGCCGGTGCCGAGAACGGGAAATCCGGAGCTGTTGGTCAGCAGCCCGTCCGGATCGATGCGAAAATTTCCTTGCCGGCTGTAGAAGGTGCCTGCTTCGCCCGCAATCTTGAAAAAGCCCGGCCCATTGATGGCAAGATCAAGGCTGTTGCCGCTCGCCTCAAAGCCACCCTGACGGTGGTCTGTGAAGGTGTTGTCGAGGCGGGTGAAATTCCGGCCCTTTGCGCTCGAGCCCTGGCGCACATCGTCGATCAGCGCTTCGAAGGATACGCGGTCCTTCTTGTAGCCTGCGGTCCTGGCATTGGCCAAGTTGTTGCTGACCACCTCAAGCATCTGCATCCGTGCGCGCGCTCCGGAGAGCGCGCTGTATTTTCCTGAACTCATACCTTTATCCCTTGGTTGCGGTTCTCGCTGCGTTCATCTCTTGTTTCGACGCCGGCGCAGAAAATCTTTAGTCTTTTTTCGCACCCTTGCGCCCGGCCACCCGCGAGAGCGCAACCAACTGCCGGGCCTCGTTCGGCGAAACCTGCAGCACCTCGGCGATCTCTTCGGGGGGCAGCCCCTTGTCGGCCAGTTGCGCCAGCTGGCGGTAGCGCTCGGGCGGACGCCCATCGCTGCGCCCGCCCCGCAGAGCCTCCCTGAGTTCGTCCTCGTCAGCCGGCGGACCCGGCGCGGCCTCGGCTGCAGGCAGCGGCGGCTCGCCAGGCGCCGATTGCGCCGCCCCGGACGCGGGACGCAAGGCGGCCAGCTCGGCCTTGAGGCCGGCCACTTCCGTTCGCAGGCGGGACAGAGTCAGATGAACGACGATCAGGGTTGCGCCAAGCACGCCGGCAAGCACCGCCACGCAGAGAAAATTGATCTGACTGAGAGTCATTACGGGTCCCATTCGTCGAAGCCGGCAGGGCGCAGCGAACGCCGGCTGTGCAGGGTCATTTTGGCCTTGAGCTTATGCAGCGCCTGGCTGTGCAACTGCGAGACGCGCCCCTCGGTGAGATCGAGAACACCGGCGATCTCTTTCTGCGTCAACTCTTCGTAATAGTAGAGCGAGATCACCAGGCGCTCTTTTTCGTTAAGACCGGCCAGGTGATCCGCCAGCTGGCGGGTGAGTTCGCGCGCCTCGAGATTCTCATGGGCATCGGGGGTGCCGGCATCTTCGAGGTTGTCGATAAAATCCGGACTGTCCTCAAGCCCGTCTATGCTCTGATTCAGGCTGATGCAACCCAGATGGCTGACATCGGTGAGAAGGGTGCGGTACTCATCGATCCCGAGCTCCATCTCTGCGGCCACCTCGTTTTCTTCTGGAGAGCGCCCCAGGCGGTGTTCCAGCTGCTCGAGTGTGCGGTTCAGGCGCGACTGCTTTTCCCGCAGCGAGCGGGAGAACCAGTCGAGGCGGCGCACCTCGTCGAGGATGGCGCCGCGGATACGGTGCTCGGCGAAGGTTTTGAAGAGAATACCGCGCCCGGCATCGTAGCGGTTGGCTGCATCGATCAGGCCCATCATGGCGGCGCTGAAAAGATCCTCGCGGCTCACGCTGGCGGGAACCTGGGTCACCATCCGCTCGACCAGAAAATTGACCAGGGACAGATGATCCTCGATCAGGCGGCTCTTGATGTCCTGTGCCGGGTGGAAATATCCCTCGGCCCGGTTCACGATCAGGTCCCCTGACCGAAGGAGAGAAGGCGGCGCCAGAAGAACTGCAGGCTCCCCTTCGGGCCGTTCGGCTGATCGTTGCTAACCAGGTTGCGGGCAAGGTCTTCGAAAGCGCTGGCGGTCTTGGTCTTGGGGAAGAGATCGATCATCACCCGCTGCCGGCGCACCGACTCGCGCATCCGCTTGTCATGGGGAACGCATCCCAGGTAATCGATGGAGATATCGAGATAGCGGTTCGAGACCATGGTCAGCTTGCGGTAGACATCGAGGGCTTCGTCGGCATCGCGCACCGAATTGACGATCAGGTTGAAGCGTTTTTCGTGATACTGCACCGAAAGAAGCTTCATCAGCGCGTAAGCGTCCGTGATGGCGGTTGGATCGGGGGTGGTCACCACCAGAATGTCCTGCGCGGCGACATTGAAGTAGGTGACGTTCTCCGAGATGCCCGCCTCGGTATCGATGATGACGATTTCGAAGTCGCCATGCAGGGAATCGAGATCGTTCAGAAAATGCATTTTCTGCTCGGAAGTCAGGCGGGTCACGGTCTGCATGCCGGAGCCCGCCGGCAGAATGCAGATCCCCTGCGGTCCCTCGACCATGATCTCGGTCAGCGACTTCTGGCCGGCGAAAAAATGGTTGAGGTTGTACTGAGGGGCCAGCCCGAAGACGACATCGATGTTGGCCAGGCCGAGATCGGCATCGATGATCAGCACTTTTTTGCCGAGCCGCGCCAGCGCCGTGGCGATATTCGAGACCACGGCGGTCTTGCCGACGCCCCCCTTGCCGCTGGTCACGGAAATGACCCGGGCTGCTGATTTCTCCGCCGTCTTCGAAGCATCGCTGAACCTGCCGCTCATCGAGCGCAGGGTCCCTGCCTGATCGAGGCGCTCCTGTAGCATCTCCATAAGTCCTTCCTCTATTTCTTGCCCATGATCAGGGCGGCGATCTGTTCGGCCTCGGCGGGGAGGATGTCCTCGGGGACCCGCTGGCCGTTGGTCAGGAACGAAACCGGAAAATTGTGCCGCAGATGAACATTCAGTATCACTCCAAGGCTGGAGCATTCGTCGAGCTTGGTGAAGATCAGATTATGAATCGGCACCCGACCGAAACGCGCCACCGCCTCGTAGAGATCCTGGTCGCGGGTCGCCGCCGAGAGCACCAGGTGGTTCTCGGTTTTGAATTTGGGGTGCAGGATCTCGCTGAGTTCCTCGAGGCTGACCGCGTCGCGCGGGCTGCGCCCGGCGGTGTCGATGAGAATCAGCTCTTTATCCTTATGCGTGGCGAGGACCTCCTGCAGCTGCTTCGCCGACATGACCACCTCAACGGGCAGGTTCATGATTTCGCCGTAGACCTTGAGCTGCTCCACCGCGGCGATGCGGAAGGTATCGATGGTCACCAGGGCAACGCTCTGCCCGCCGTTCAGGATATGCTCGGCCGCCAGCTTGGCGATGGTGGTTGTCTTGCCGACCCCGGTCGGCCCGATCAGGGCAAGGCGGCGCTGGCGGGAACGCGGGCGCTGCGGATTGACGCCGGTACGCACCAGGTCGGAGATGACATCCTCGAAATAGGCGTCCATGACCTCAGGGGTCTGTTGCTGGGCCGAGGAGAGTTTCTGGGTGGCAAAGCTGGCGATGGTGCGTGCCGCGTCCCTGTCGATGCCCCGCTCGTGCAGACGCTCGACCATCGGTGGAGACTCCTCGGCCGGCTTCCCGGGCGATGCGGCAAAGCGTGCCGAAGGCATATCTGCACTGGGCTCGCCGGCACCGATCGCCGCAGCCGCAGAACCGAAGCGCGGCTGCTTTTGAGATTCGTCGATAAACCCCTTGACCATATTCTTCAGTTCATCGATCTCGCTGCGCAGGGACGAGAGATCGACTCCTGCAGGCTCCGCAGAGGCCTCGGCCACCGACCGGATGCGCGTCGCGCCATCCGGGTGCGGGCGCAGCGACGAGCGGGGAGCGGCAGGTTCGGCCCATAGATCGTCGTAGCTCAGTTCATCGCGTACGTCGAGGCGTGCGCGCAGAGCGGATGCTTCGCCCGGAGAGATGTCTTTGCGGCCGGCCGAGTTTTTCTGACCGGCCCCGATCTGTCCGGGGGATTCGACCGCGGCCGTCACCTCCAGAGTCGGCTTGCCGAGAACCCCCAGCCCTCCCTTGCGCACGGTGCGCGTCGAGAGAATCAGGGCGTCGGGCCCCAGGGTCTCCTTGACCTTTTTCAGAGCGGAGGCCATGTCCTCCGATTCAAATACCCTAACCTGCATTGAGCGTCACCGTACCTACCGATCGGATATTGAGGTTGGGCGCCACCTCGTTGTGGGAGATCACTGCCATGCCCGGCAGGTAGCGCTCGGTCAGCCTTTTGACGTGCGGTCGAATCATTGGCGGGCAGAGCAGGACCGGCTCACCGCCGGGGTATTGCTGAATCGCCTCGCCGAGCGCCTCGAGAATCTGCTGCGCGGTACCGGGGTCGAGCGCCAGATAGGCCCCCTGGCTGTTCTGCTGGACCGCCTCCTGAACCTTCCCCTCGATATCGCGCGAGAAGGTCATCACCGGCAGCACCCCGTCCTCGCCGGCAAAGCGGGCGCTGATCGAGCGAGACAGCGCGTGGCGCACCTGCTCGGTGAGCGCCTCCGGATCCTGGTTGGATGCAGACCAGTCGGCCAGCGTCTCGAGGATGGTGCGCATATCGCGGATCGAAACATTTTCACGAAGCAGATTCTGCAGCACGCGCATCACTCCGCCGAGACTCATCTGATTGGGGACCAGCTCTTCCACAAGCTTCGGGTGGCTCTTGCCGAAGTTATCCAGCAAGTTCTGTACCTCCTGGCGCCCCATCAACTCATGTGCATGTCTTTTTATGATCTCGCTGATGTGCGTGGCGATAACGGTCGTACAATCGACCACCGTGTAGCCGGCGATCTGCGCGCGCTCTTTTTTCTCGTCCGAGACCCAGACCGCCGGCAGACCGAAGGCCGGCTCGGTCGTCTTGACCCCCTTGATGTCCTCGGTCGCGGTGCCGGGGTTCATGGCCAGATAATGGCCGGGGAGCATCTCGCCGCCGCCGATCGCCACCCCTTTGAGCAGGATGTTGTATTCGTTCGGCTTGAGCTGCAGGTTGTCCTTGATGTGCACAGGGGGAACGATAAATCCCACATCGAGCGCGAACTGCTTGCGGATCGACTTGATGCGCGGCAGCAGCTCGCCGTCCTGACCGGCGTCCACCAGGGGAATCAACCCGTAGCCGACCTCGAGTTCGAGCAAATCGACGGCGAGCATCTCCTCGTAGTTCTCCGGCTCGGCCGGCAGCTGCTCGAGCTCTTCTTCCTCCTGCTCGATGCGCTGCGCTGTGGCCTTGCCTTTCTGCACGCGCCAGGCGACCAGGGCCATGGCCGCCGAGAGGATCAGAAAAGCCAAGTGCGGCAGGCCGGGGATGAGGGCGAAGCCGAAAAGAATGGCCGAGACCACCCACAGCGCACGCGGATGCAGGGTGAACTGGCCCTTGAGATCGGTGCCGAAATCGCCGGTGCCGGCGGTGCGCGTCACCAGGATGCCGGCGGCGGTGGAGATGATCAGGGCCGGGATCTGCCCGACCAGGCCGTCGCCGACGGTCAGAATGGTGTAATTCGCCGCCGCCTCGCTCATCGGCATCCCCTTTTGCAGCACACCGATAACGAAGCCGGCGCCGATGTTGATCAGAGTGATGATAATGCCGGCGATCGCATCGCCGCGCACGAACTTGCTGGCACCGTCCATGGCGCCGTAGAAATCGGCCTCCTGGCCGACATCCCTGCGGCGGGTGCGCGCCTCGTTCTCATCGATCAGCCCCGAGTTGAGATCGGCATCGATGGCCATCTGCTTGCCCGGCATCGCATCCAGGGTGAAGCGGGCGGTGACCTCCGCCACGCGGCCGGCGCCCTTGGTGATGACCATAAAATTGATCACCACCAGGATGACGAAAATAACGATCCCAACCACATAATTGCCGCCAACCACGAACTGGCCGAAGGATTCGATCACCGAACCGGCGGCGTCGGCCCCCTTTTCGCCGTGGAGCAGAATCAGCCGCGTCGAGGCGACATTGAGGGAGAGGCGGAACAGCGTGGTCGCCAGCAGCACCGCCGGAAAAACCGCAAAGTCGAGAGCGCGGTGCGTATACAGGCCGATGATCAGAATCAGCAGGGCGATGGTGATGTTGAGGGAGAGAAAGATATCGAGCAGCAGCGTCGGCAGGGGGATGATCATGACCATGAGGATGGTCACCACCCCGAGCGCCACGACCACGTCGCTGCGCAGCAGCATCTGCGACCAGCGCAGGTTACTGAGATCTTTGAGCGTTGCGGCGTTGATCAAAACTTGACCCCCTTGAGGCTGTAGACGTAGGCGAGAATCTCGGCGACGGCGGTAAAAAGGTCTTCGGGAACTTCACCGCCCAGATCGACCTGATACAAAGCCCGGGCTACCGGCACATTCTCGACCAGCGGAACATCGTTCTCGCGGGCGAGTTCGCGAATCTTCATGGCAACATTGTCGGCGCCCTTGGCGACCACCTGGGGCGCGTCCATTTCTCCGCGCACGTAAGAGATGGCGATCGCCAGATGTGTCGGATTGGTGACAACGACATCGGCATTGGGGACCTCGGCCATCATCCGCTTGCGCGCCATCTCCATCTGAACCGAGCGGATCCGCGACTTCTGGTGCGGATCGCCTTCGGTCTCCTTGTGCTCCTCCTTGGTCTCCTGCTTGGTCATCTTCATTTTCTGTTCCATCTCCCAGCGCACGAAGCCGTAATCGACGGCGCCGAGAATGATGAGGATGAAGCAGGACTTGAGCAGAATCCAGAAAGAGACATGGCCGAGATAGTTGATCGTCGCCGCCAGGTCCTTGTCCACCAGATAGAGCGCCTGGTCAAACTCGGCGGCGACCGTATCGTAGGCTACATAGCCGACCAGCAGCACCTTGGCC
>JAGXHK010000074.1 GCA_024636255.1 Desulfuromonadales bacterium
CAGCGTCAGATGTGTATAAGAGACAGCATCAATACGCCCGCCGCCATCGCCGCCGAAATGGTGCGCCGCGGCCGGGAAGGGTACGCAGCCCACCTGTGCGAGGAACTCGGCACCGCGCAGGAGCGCATCATCTCCACCGATGTCAAGGGCCTTCTCGAGATCGAGGCGGCGGCGCTCAACGTCCTGATCCTGATCAAGGAATATGAAGCGGGCGGCGAGAGTTACGTGCCGACCCTCGGGATTCCCGATGAGGAATTCGCCACCATCAAAAAGCTCATAACCAAAGAGGAAGTACGGGTGGTGACCCTCTCCAAGCTCAAGCTGCGTCACGACATGACGCTGTGGGATATCGGCGCCGGCTCCGGCTCGGTCAGCATCGAAGCTGATCATCTGCTGCCCAACGGACGCATCTTCGCCATCGAGCGCAACGAACAATGCCTGCACTTTCTGCGCGAGAACCTGCGCAAATTCAATACCCGCCACATTGCCCTGGTCGAGGGTGAAGCGCCGGAGGCGCTGGAGACTCTTCCCGATCCGGACCGGGTCTTCATCGGCGGCTCGGGGGGCAATCTGTGGGAAATCCTCGAGGCCGTCGACGGACGCATTCCGGCCGGGGGCCGGGTGGTCATCAATGCCATCACCCTCGATACCCTGACTGCCGCCACCGAATTCTTCGAGAATGCCGGTTACGAGGTCGAGGTTGCCACCATCAACGTCGCCCGTACCCGGCCACTGACCGACTACAAGATGTTCGAAGCGTACAATCCGGTCTACATTATAACCGCGGCCAAGTGCTGAGTTTTCTGCAGGAATGACGTCCATGATCCAGACTCTGTACGCGATCGGCGTCGGTCCCGGCGATCCGGAGCTGATGACTCTCAAGGGAGCGCGCCTGATCCGCGCTGCCGATGTGATCGTCACACCGGTGGGCGATCGCTCCGAGACCTCCATCGCGCTGAAGATCGTCGAAGACCTGCTCGAGCCCGCGCGCCAGCAGATCGTCACGCATCTCTATCCCATGAAGCGCCCCGGGGCTGAGCTCGAGACGTTCTGGCAGAATTCGGCCGCTGAAATAGCCGGTTTTCTGGCGCAGGGGCTGCGTGTGGTCTTCATTACTCTTGGCGACCCGAGCCTTTACAGCACATTTCTTTATCTCTACCGGCAGTTACAGCAAAGTCACGCTGAGGTCCTGGTAGAGATCGTTCCCGGCGTCACGTCGGTCAACGCCGCCGCAGGGCGGGCCATGCTCCCTCTCGCGCTCGGGGACGAGCGCTTGGCGATCCTGCCGGCGACCTACGAGAACGAGCGGTTGGAGCAGGCCTTCGATGCGTTCGACACGGTCGTGCTGATGAAGGTCCATCGTGTTTTCCCCCGCATTCGCGCTCTGCTCGAAGACAAGGGGCTGGCCGAAAATGTGGTTTTCGCCAGGCGGGTCGGGATGCCCGATGAACGGATTCACCGGAGCCTCGATGCGGTTCAGCCGGATGAACTCGACTACCTGTCCCTCTTGATCGTGCGCCGCTCAAAGGAGGAGAAATGAGTTCCATGCCCACAGTCCTCTTCGTCGGCGCCGGCCCGGGGGATCCTGAGTTGATCACCGTGCGCGGCCAGCGCGCTCTGCGCGAGGCCGATCTGGTCGTTTACGCCGGCTCACTGGTCAATCACGCGCTGCTGGCACAGCTCAAGCCCGGCGCCGAGGCGGTCGATAGTGCCCCTCTGCATCTCGACGAGATCGTCTCGCGCATGGCCGAGGCGGTGGCCGCCGGTAGAAACGTGGTCCGGCTCCACACCGGGGATCCTTCTGTCTACGGCGCGATTCAGGAACAGATCGAAGCACTTGCGGCGCTTGGCATCGATAGCCGGGTAGTCCCTGGCGTGACGGCCGCCTTTGCCGCTGCGGCCGGCATGCAGCAGGAACTGACACTGCCTGGCGTATCCCAGACGGTGGTCATCACCCGCATGGCGGGACGCACCCCGGTCCCGGAGAAGGAAAATCTGCGGCATATCGCCGCGCTCGGCGCCACGGTCTGCATCTATCTCTCTGTCGGCATGATGCAGGAGGTCGTCGGTGAACTTCTGGGCGGCGGTGCCTATACGGAGCAGACCCCGGTTGCGGTGATCAGCAGGGCGAGCTGGCCGGACGAGAGGCGCATCGAGGGGACGCTTGCCGATATCACCGCAAAAGTGACGCAATCAGGCATCTCCCGGCAGGCGGTGATTCTGGTGGGTGATGCGCTGGCTGCCGGAGATCGCGGTCTGAAGGAAAAATCGAAGTTGTATGATCCGGAATTCGCGCATGGATTTCGCATCAGAAGTTAAAAAGACAATCTTTTCTACTGACATGTTTTCAGGCTCCGAGGCTCTCGCTATGACCGCTGATCAACTCTCCAGACAATGATCGCTATTGTTGCCATTACTCCCGGCGGATCGAAACTGGCCCGTCGGCTGGCTTCCCAGCTAGCCGGCAGCGCGATTTACGTGCCCGAACGCTTTGCATCTCCCGGAGACCGCACGTTCTCAGAGCCCCTCGCCAAGGTCCTGCCTGAACTTTTTCGTCTTTCGCGCGGCCTGATCTGCATCATGGCGACCGGAATCGTGGTGCGCCTGCTCGCTCCCCACCTCCAGGGCAAGGCCAGCGATCCGGCGGTTGTCGTGGCCGATGAGGCGGGACATTTTGCCATCAGCCTGCTCTCCGGACATCTCGGCGGCGCCAATGAGCTTGCCCGCCGTGTCGCCGCCGCCTGCGGCGGCGAAGCGGTGATCACCACCGCCACGGATGTGAACGAGCTGCCCGCCTGGGACGATATCGCCCGGTGTACAGGGCTGGCGCTGGAACCGCTGGCCAATATCAAGACTCTTAACCGCCTCCTGCTCGAGGGGCGGCGCATCGCCCTTGTTGACCGGCAGCGGCGCGTGGCTGATCACTTTCTCGGCATCCCCGGGGTGGAGCAGGTCGAGACCTTTGCCGCTGCCCTGCACAACGGGTATGCCGGGCGGGTTTTCGTCACCCACCGGTATTTTCCCGGCATGGAGAGTCACGGCGATCTTCTGATCCTGCGTCCCAGAGATCTGATTGTCGGCATCGGCTGCAACCGGGGCACCTCGGCCGAGGAGATTGAAGCGGCAATCCGCCATGAACTCGAAGCTGCTTTTCTCTCACCCCTGAGTATCGCCGGCCTGGCGACCATCGAAGAAAAGAGCGATGAGGAGGGCCTTGTTCACCTGGCGCGCAAGCTCGGCCTGCACCTTGAGTTTCACAGCGCTGAAGACCTCAATGCGGCCACGGCGCCCAGCCCGGCAAGCGAGTATGCGCTGCAGGCCGTGGGCGCCAGGGGTGTGTGCGAACCGGCTGCTCTGCTCTCAAGCGGCAGCAGCACCCTGCTGGTCAAAAAGAAAAAGCGGGGCAATGTCACTGTTGCTGTGGCTGAGAAACGTGCCTAGTGTCCCGTGCGGTTAGTAGCATCAATTAATTCTGCGTCATTTTGGTCGCTGTCAAGGCGCGCCGACGTAGGCATAGCCAGAGCTAAGCCGAGGAGGCGCAACGCCGAGAGCGGGCAAAAGGGCCAGAATTAGAAGAGGGAACTAGCCGCACGGGGCACTAGGCGGCTGCCGACAGTCCGCACCGCGCACGAGCCTGACAGCCTCTAACCGGAAATATGTCCTCATGTGTTCTCAAACCACCAATGACCAGGGGCAGATGACACCGGCATCAGCGGGAAAGCTGTTCATCGTCGGCATCGGCCCCGGCGGGTCCGCCCATATGACCCCGGCGGCCAGGGAGGCTATCGAGCGCTCCGGGGTCGTTGCCGGTTATCGCACCTATCTTGATCTGATCGCTCCGTTGCTCGCGGGCAAAGAGGTCGTCTGCTCCGGAATGCGCCAGGAGGTCGAGCGCTGTCGTGAAGCGCTGGCCCTGGCTGCGGCCGGAAATACGGTCGCCCTAGTCTCTTCGGGCGATGCCGGCATCTATGGCATGGCCGGCCTGGCGCTCGAGATGGCCGAGGACCTGCAGATCGAAATCGAAATCGTTCCCGGCATCTCGGCTGTACAAGCGGCCGCCGCACGGCTAGGCGCACCGTTGATGCACGATTTCGCGGTTATCTCACTCTCCGACCTGCTCACTCCCTGGGCATCGATCCGTCAGCGACTTCTCGCGGCAGCCAGCACCGATTTCGTCGTCGCCCTGTACAACCCGCGCAGCCGCGGTCGGACCCGTCAGCTCAGCGAGGCGCGCCGGATTCTGCTTGCGCATCGCTCCGCCCGGACTCCGGTCGGCCTGGTACGCAACGCCGGCCGCGCTGATGAAAGCGTGCTGATCAGCGACCTCGCCTCCTTCCCGGAGGAGCAGGTCGACATGCTCACAACGGTCATTATCGGCAAGCAGAGCACTTTTGTCGATGCCGCGGGGCGCATGGTCACGCCGCGAGGTTACGAAAAGAAATACTCCATTTCCGGCATTCAAAACAGCGATCGAGAGCCGGAAGGCGACTCTCTCCGATCGGGGCCTGCCTGCGCGGCGAGAGCGCTGTTCATCGGCGGAACGGGCTCCGATGTCGGCAAAAGCGTGATCAGCGCCGGGCTCTGTCGTCTGCTGAGCCGCAGGGGCTTTTCGGTGGCGCCTTTCAAGGCGCAGAACATGGCGCTCAATTCGGCGGTCACTCCTGAAGGGGGGGAAATAGGGCGCGCGCAGGCGCTGCAGGCAGCCGCCTGCGGTATCTTTCCCCATACCGACATGAATCCAATTCTCCTCAAGCCCAATTCGGAGACCGGTTCTCAGGTCATTGTCCAGGGCAGGGTGGTCGGAAATATGTCGGTGAGCGAATACCATGCCTACAAGGCGTCGGCGTTCTCGCAGGTCAGCGCGTCCTTCGCCCGTCTTGCCAGCCGATACGAGATCGTGGTCATGGAAGGCGCCGGCAGCATTGCCGAGATCAATCTCAAGGCCCACGACATCACCAACCTGCGGGCGGCGGCCATGGCTAAGGCGCCGGTGCTGCTGGTTGCCGATATCGATCGCGGTGGTGTTTTCGCCGCCATTGTGGGCACCCTCGAACTGCTTGACTCCACTGAACGCGCGATGATCGCGGGAGTGATCATCAACCGGTTCCGCGGCGACCCCTCTCTGCTGGCCCCCGGCATCGCCGAGATCGAGCGCCGGTGCGCCGTGCCGGTTATCGGAGTGGTGCCCTGGATCGATCTGCATCTTCCCGAGGAGGATTCGGTCTCGCTGATGCGCAAGAAAGCGCGCAGCGGGGCTGGAAACGTCCAGGTCGGCGTCGTGCGCCTGCCGCGGCTTTCAAATTATACTGATTTCGATCCCCTTGAGAACGAGCCCGACGTCAGCCTGTCCTACGTCTCGCAGCCCGCCCAGCTCGAAGGGCTCGACCTGGTCATTCTGCCGGGAAGCAAGAACACCTTGGCGGACCTGGCTTTTTTGCGCGCGAGCGGACTGGCCGAGGGCATCATGGCGCATCATCGCCGCGGCGGCAGAATTGTGGGGATCTGCGGCGGATTTCAGATGCTCGGCTGCAGCCTGGCCGATCCCGGCGGCGTTGAATCGAACCTGGCTGCGGCCCGTGGCCTTGAACTGCTCGAGGTCGATACCGTGATGGCGGCCGTCAAGCAGACCCATCTGTGCGCGGCAATTCCTTTGCCGGGCGCAAAGCAGGCGGGATTGGCAGGATCCGGGCGGATCAGCGGCTACGAGATACATATGGGGGAAACCTGCCGGGGCTCATCGGCCCGGCCGCTGCTGCGCATCGTGCAGCGCTCATCTCAGCCGGTCGCCATCGACGATGGAGCCGTATCCGCTGACGGCCGGGTCTGGGGGAGCTATCTGCACGGCCTCTTCGACGATCCCGGCCTGCGCCGCTCTTTTCTTGCACCGCTGCGCGCCGCGCGCGGGCTGCCGGGACTGGAGACGGTGGAAAACCGCAGCCTGGAAGCGGAACTGGACCGGCTGGCCGACCATCTGGCCGCCCACCTCGACCTCGATCAGCTGCTGCGGCTGGTCGCCCCGCACGAAAGAGAGGTTTCATGAATGCGTGGCTGATCCTGTGCGCTTTTGCTCTGGACCTGGCGCTCGCCGAACCGAAGCGCCTGCCCCATCCCGTGGCGGGCATCGGCTGGCTGATCGAGCGTCTGGAGCTGGTACTTGCGGTGCTGCGCAACCGGCGGGTCGCCGGGGTGCTGCTGGTCGTTCTGACGCTTCTGGGGACTTTGAGCCTGACCTGGGCGATACTTTTTGTCGCGCAGTTCATGCATCCCGTGGTCGGATTTCTGGTCGGCGTCTGGATCGCCTTCACGACCCTGGCCCTGCGCTCTTTGCACAAGGAAAGCCGCGAAGTAGTGCGTCTGGTCGAAGCGGGTAATCTCTCGGAGGCCCGTCGCTCGCTGGCGCTGATTGTCGGGCGCGAAACCCGGACCCTCGATGAGGAGGGAATCCTCAAGGCCTGTATCGAAACGGTGGCGGAGAACACCTCGGACGGTTTCGTCGCCCCGCTCTTCTACCTGTCCATCGGCGGCCCGCTGCTCGCTGTTTTTTACAAGGCAGCCAACACCCTTGACAGCATGGTCGGTTATCTTTCCGACCGGTATCGGGAAATGGGTTGGGCCGCGGCGCGCTTCGACGATCTGCTCAACTGGATTCCGGCGCGTCTGACGGCCGTCCTGATGGTGCTGGCGGCCTTTCCCCTCGGCCTCAACGGTTTTGCCGCTCTCAAGATCATGCTGCGCGATGCCCGCAAACATGCCAGCCCCAACGCTGGCTGGCCCGAGTCCGCCGCGGCCGGGGCGATCGGTATCCAACTCGGCGGACCGGCCGTCTATTTCGGAGAGAAGGTCGATAAACCCACTCTGGGCGATGCCGATCAGGTGGTCACGCCGGCCTGTTACCATCGCATGATCCGCCTGATGTACACCAGCGCCTTTCTCGCGCTGGCTCTCGGCCTGGCAACCGCATTTCTGGTTTTGCAAATATTTTGAGGACGGGTGTGAAACCTTTCGATCATGGCGGCAATGTAGAGCAGGCCGCGCGCGAGCTTGGACTGAGGCCCCGGGACATGCTCGATTTCTCGGCCAGCATCAACCCGCTGGGAATTCCGTCACCGGTCCAGGCGGCCGTCGAGGCATCGCTGCCGGATATCGTGCACTACCCCGAGGTCGATGGCTCAGGGCTGGCCAAGGCGCTCGCGATCTACCACGATCTTCCCGCGGAACATTTTCTCCCCGGCAGCGGTTCGACCGAACTCATCTATCTGCTGCCTCAGGTGCTGAAGCCGCATCGGGCTCTTCTGATCGCGCCATGTTTTAGCGAATACGAACGGGCACTTCTCCAGGTGCGTGCCCAGATCGATATTTTCCCCCTGAATTCCGCTGCGGAGTTTCGCCTCGACCCGCTGCATCTGCTGCATCGGCTGCATCGGCTTGAACCGGACACCGACCTGATTATGCTTGCCAATCCAGCCAATCCCACCGGGACCGGCATCGCGCCAGACACTGTCGAGGAGATCGCACGCGCAGTCCGCGCGCAGGCGATCGTGGTCGTTGATGAGGCATTTGTCGATTTCTGCCCTGAGCGTTCGGTGCTCGACCGCCTGCCCCGGCACTCCAATCTCTATGTGCTGCGCTCCTTCACGAAATTCTATGCGATCCCCGGCCTGCGCGCCGGCTATCTGGCCGGACCGCCGCATGGGGTAGCGCGCCTGGGCCGGGCGCGCGAACCATGGACCCTTTCCGTGCCTGCACTGGCCGCGTCGTTCGCCTGTTTGCAGGCCGAAGACTACCGCAGGCGCACGCTCGCGGAGATTCCCCGCTGGCGCAGTGATTTACGTGCAGGACTGGAAAAGATCGGCATGCAGGTATTTAACGGCGAAGCCAACTACCTGCTGACGCGTTTTCCGGAATCCGGCCCCGATGCCGCCGAGATCACTCTGGCCTTGCGCAAACAGGGAATTCTGGTTCGCGACTGCAGCAACTTCGCCGGTCTCGACGGGCGCTGTATTCGCGTGGCGGTGCGTACGCCGCAGGAGAATAGCCGGCTGCTGGGCAGACTTTCGGAGCTGAGCGGTACAAGGTGAGGTTGACAGACAGGGTGCGCCTCATAGCCGTTATGTATCCGTTTGCAAACAAAAGCCTGCCTTCTATGGCGGGCTTTTCACGTCCAACCGGCGCCGCGGCACGAAACATCGGCTTGAATGCACCGCGAGTCCGGCTGGCACAAGCGGATGGTATAATAAGTTTATATTCCGCCGTCCTGATAATTTGGACAGTTATATAGCAGATGTTCCGGTACAGACAATTCCTGCAGGGACGAGGTTATGAGGAAGAAGGTGAAACTTGGTTTGGCACTCGGTGGCGGTGGAGCGCGCGGATTGTCGCATATCGGCGTTCTTGCTGCATTCGAAGATGCGGGTCTGCCTGTGGATGTGATCAGCGGAACCAGCATGGGGGCGATCATCGGCGCCATGTACGCCGTCGAACCCGATGCGAAGAAAGTCAGGGAGCGATTTCTCGCCTATCTGGAAAGCGAGCCTTTCAAGGATGCGGGATTCGATTTCATGCGTGAGAAAGATGATGCCGGCGGGGAAGGCATTTTCTACCGTTTCTCCCACTTTGCACGGCGCGGCCTTTTCTACACGATGTCCTTGGCGCGGAGGTCTTTCGTACTTGATGACACGGCTGCGGCCAACTTCGCCTTCCTCGTTCCGGAAGCGCGGTTCGAGGATCTGAAGATCCCCCTTGTCGTCTCCGCGCTGGATCTGATAAGCGGCACAGAGTATTTGTTCAAAAGCGGAGACATCTCTCCCGCTGTCGCGGCAAGCTGCTCGATCCCCGGGATTCTCCCCCCGGTTGAATTCGAGGAAAAAATCCTGGTCGACGGCGGGTGGGTCAACGCGATCCCGATTGTGCCGGCCAGGGAACTTGGGGCGGACATTGTCATCGGGGTCGACGTCAACCGGGAGCTCGGGAGCTTTGACCAGGCAGCAAACGCCCTGGATATCGTTTTCCGCTCTGATCTGATCACCCGCTTTACCTTGGCCAACGAGCGCCTCAAAACCGCCGACCTGGTGCTGGAGCCGGAGAATTCGATCAGTCACTGGGCCGATTTCTCTCAGGCCGAAGAGGCGATACGTGCCGGGCGGGACGCGGCCGAGGAAAAAATCACCGAAATCCGCAAACTCTTACGCAGAAAAAAGCGGCGGCGTTTTTTTGGAATGGGATCTTAGGAGGGAAAGTTTTTATAGCCGAACTTTCTCTCGATGGAACTCATGGCGCGCAGCAAAAGCAGGGTGAGCAGGGTGACGCCGGCTCCGAGCAGATAGAGATGCATGGCGATGCAGATGCCGATCACGCCGGCCATGAGCATTGACCCGGCCGTTGTCAGTCCTTCGACGCCGCCGTCCTCATGCCGGCGGATGATGGTGCCGGCGCCGAGAAAGGCGATGCCGGTAACGATCGCCTCGAACAGACGGATCGGGTCGGCGCGCAGGGCTTCAGCGGCTACATGTTCGGAGTAGGAGCTGAGCAGCGGATCGCCCAGTCCCATGAGCAGCGCCGCCGCACCGGACACCAGCATGTGGGTTCGAAAGCCCGCCGGTTTACGAGCCGATTCGCGCTCAAGGCCGATCAGGCCACCGAGCACGAGGGCGATGGCGACGTCGAGCATGATGCGCATCTGCAGCATGATCTCCATGCTCATCTCTCTCAGTCCGCTGGACCGTCAGCGGAAGTTTCAGGTTCGGGCGTTCGGTTGTCTGTCTCCACGCAGGGAACCAGAAGACGTACAATCTCGCCGCGGCGCCCGAAAAAAACATTTTTCTCGGTCAACTGCGGTTGCAGCGTTTCTCCGCTGCAGGTGACTTCGAAGCGCTGGTCAAGCTTCAACCCGGGCACAAAGGCGGGCAGGCTGTAGGTTATGCCATCCACGGTGCAGGTGATCCCATCGCTCAGGGCCTCCTCGCCCGCATCGCGCTTCCCATCCTCGTTGCGATCGTAAAAAGCGTGAATAATGACCTTGCCCCGCTCGGTCGGCATGGGTGGCGGCGTGCCGAAGATGATGTCGAGGATGTTGCCGCGCTTGCGGACCCGCTCCTCGAGATTGAAATCGGAGTGCGTATTCTCCTCTGCGGCGACGACGCTTGGAACCAGAATCAGAAAGGCGACGGCGAGTCTGAACAGCATGGTTTTTTTTCTTTGAGACGACATGGACTGCCATTATAACCGCATGCGGTAATCCTGCATACTGCCAACGTGTATTTCATCCTCAAAAGGAGAATCCGGTGATCTGGTTTCGCAAATATACCCTCGGCGAGCTCAACGCCCTGTCAGACGAAACGCTGGTGAGTCATCTGGGCATCGAGCTCATCGAGATCGGCGACGACTTTCTAAGGGGGCGCATGCCGGTGGATGAGCGCACCGTGCAGCCGGCCCGCCTACTGCACGGCGGAGCTTCGGTGGCACTGGCCGAGACGCTGGGCAGCTTCGCTGCCCTGATGTGCGTCGATCTGGAGAAAAAAGGGATTGTCGGGCAGGAGGTCAACGCCAATCACCTCAAGGCGGTTCGCCAGGGAACCGTGACCGGCACCGCCCGCGCGATTCATCTGGGAGGACGCAGTCAGGTCTGGGATATCCGCATTGAAAATGATGCCGGAAAAATGGTCTGCATCTCGCGCTTGACGGTAGCGGTGTTCGAGAGGCGCTGATTCTGCGGCTCAGGAGGTGAAATGTTCCTTCGGGAACCAGGGAAGAAAAAGGCCGACGACGAAAACCTCAGGCGCCAGTTCCCTGCTTTGGGATTTCGCGACGGTTATGCGTGTTCTGTTTCTCCGGCGGGAGACGGAAGTGTGAAACGGCGGGCAGAATGCGTCCGGACAGAGCGTCGAGTTGTATTGTCCCTGCCCTGAGTGTTTCCATGGTCAGCATAGTCTCATTTGTAGCGCTGGAAATGTGTTGCAGGGCATCGGCAATGGTGGTGCTCAGTCCTCTTTCCTGCGCCATCGCCGTGCTGATTTCCTGGGCGAAAATCGAGGTTTCGTTCAGGCCCCGGCTAATGACGGTGCTGCTTTCCGCCTGTTCGCGCGCACTGGCCTTGAGGTGCTGAGCGGCGCCGCTGACCTGCTCCACGGATTGCAGGATAAGGGCGCTGCTGGTTCCCTGCTCGCTCATCATGTTCTTGGCCTCGAGCACCTGACTGGCGTTTTTTCCCACAACATCATAGATGGCCCGGCTGCGTTTCACCTGAGCCTCGGCAGCGATTTCGATGGTGCGCGCCATCTCCACCGAACTCATCGAGTGAGTCACGATCTGTTTGAGCATGGCGCTGACCTCGTTGACCGATGTGATGTTCGAATCGGCCCCTCGGGTTATTTTCCCTACCATGGCCACCGCCTGTTCGACCTTTTTCTGAACATCGGCAACCACATCCCCGATCTCTTGCAGGTTGGAGGAGGTTGCCTGTGAAAGGGAACGGATCTCTTCGGCGACCACAGCGAAGGCGCGGCCGCCTTCTCCGGCCTGAGCGGCGATGATGCTGGCGTTGAGAGAGAGAAGATTGGTCTGATCGGCGATACTGCCGATAACATCGACAATGTCTCCGACCCCTTCGGATTTTCGGCCGAGGGCGAGAATCAGTTCACGGTATTCACTGACCAGGGCTTTGTTTTCCTGAGCCACGTTCGTGACGCGCTCAAGGACGGTAAAACCCTGCTCTTCAGCGAGCTGGCGTACGCTTTCGGCCAGGCTCGTTGCCTTGGCCCCGCTGCAGCCGACCTCGCTGCTCGACTCTGCCATCTCCTGCGCCGCCTGGCTCATTTCACAGGAAGACTGCGCCACGGAATCAAGGAATGCGGCGATGTGGCCGACATTCGCGTTCATCTTCGCAACGGAAGAGGTCATGGTCTGCACCTCTTCGGCCAGCTGGTCGGCCAGATCCAGACTTTCCCGGTTTGCCGCAGCCATTTCCTCGACAGAGCTCGATGAATCGTTCAGTGAGTCGCTGAGCCTCCTGGTCTGCTCGTCGATAGTGGTGGCGATGGTTTCGAGATCCGCGACGGACGCCGCTGCTGTATCAATGGCCCGTCGTTGCACGTCGGCCCCCTCGTTGAGTTCGCTGGATACCTGCGCCAAATTTCCGGAAACATCCTTGAGGCCGGCTACAGTGTGCTGGATCCCGCCTACCACGCTGCGCAGGTTGCGCACCATGTCGGCAATGGCCTGGGAGAGGCGGGCGACCTCGTCCTTGGTGGTATCGCTGAGATCCCTGGTCAGGTCGCCCTCGGCGACGGCCTTTGTGATTTGCACAAGCTCCACCATGGGACGTTTCATGCCCCTCTGCAGCAGGAGCGCCACGAGAAGGGCGGTTAGCACTCCGGCGGTTCCGCAGACCAGCAGGATTTTGCGTGCGTTTTCGCTCAGGGCGAGGATGGCGCGGTCACCGGCCTGGATGTCGGCATTGATGGTGTCCTTGAGCGCACGGGCCAGGTGGTAGGCGTCCGCCTCGATTTCAAGGAGGGTCCTTTCCCAGGAGCGCACCCCTTCGCCGGTGCGGCGCAAGGAGAGCTCCTGGGCGTAGGCGGCCATTGCCGCCCGGTACCGCTTGATCTGCTTCTCGAAATCGTCGAGGATCGCAGTCTCCTGGTCATGGATCAGGGGCTCCCGGAGGGCGGCCACTTCTTCCTGAATCTCCTTGGCTTGACGCAGCAGCGGCGCCACGTCCGTGCTTTCGTCGATTACGAAGGCGGTCAGGTCGGCACGGATTTCGGAGAATTCCCCGATGAGTCGGTCGATGGTCTCGAAATTGGCGCGCTCGCCGGCCATGGCCTCCAATTGTTTTTCGATACGGTTGGTGATGGAAAAAGCGAGCAGGCTCATCAGGGCGATCAGCACCAGCAGTGTGCCCAGCCCCAGATAGCGGATTTTTGTGATGGAAAGACGCCGCCTTGGCATGGTGTTTCCCGGTGTCAGTTATTTGAAGGAGAGCTGTAGCGGTTCGGAGATGCGCCCCTGGCCGTAGAGGCTCGACTGGTTGCGGTCGATCGGTTCGGCATAGAGACCGAAGACCGAGACGCCGAACAGATAGCTCTTGTCTGCTGCCGGGTCGAACTGCAGATCGTCGGGGTGGCCGGTGTCGAGTCTGCGGGCGAACTCGACCGTCCACAGGCCGTTCTGCCAGTTGCCTTTGGCTTCGATGTCGGCCCGGCTGCCCCCCGGCTGCTGGGTGACGTACTGATCCTGCACGTCACCGGCGTAATCGAGGAGAATGCGCTTTTTCTGGGCCGGGTCCCCCTGATCGCCAAGACGCATGAGGTAGCGCGTCCTGCCGCTCTTGCTCGTGACCTCGGTGGCCTTCTTGCCGGGGCTGTCCGCCAGGACATGGCTCTTGTCGTCAGAGTAGCCGACCGGGTCGGTGCGGTTGGCCTTCCAGTACCAGACGTCGGCGGTGTAGCTGTCATCCGAGAAGTTGGACAGGTCGACGGGCTGAATCTCCATACTCCACTTGAAGGTGAAGGTGTCTTCGCGCTGGGGGCCGAGGGTGTAGACTTCCAGCTCCTTGTCCCAGACCCAGGGCTTATGCAGTCGGTCCTCGACAGGGTCGGGAAATTGCACCAGAAAATAGACCTGATCGCCTTTATAGACGGCTTTGAGGATGATCTTTTCCTGTACAATCTGGTCCAAGATCTCAAGGGCCGGAGCATGGCTCCAGGCAGGATCGTCGGCGCGGCCGTCGAGGGTCGGGGCAGAATCGGTGCGGACAGCGGTTAGCGTTTCGGCGCCGCTCGCCAGAGGCGCCGTGGCAAAGAGGACGAAGAGGGAAAGCAGAGCAAGACGTATCGTAGTGAGCATGTTACCTCCGAAAGCGTTTGAAAATTCTATTAGAAAAGTGATTTTATGTGTTTAATATTAATATGTCAATTGGAGGTTTTTTATGTGCAAGCTAAGGACAGGCAGGGATTCTCCTCAAAGGAGGTTCCGGTGATCCGGCATTGAATTCGTCGAGATCGGTGATGCGGCGCTGATGCCGGAACTGTTCTCGGCCTGCGAAGCCGGAGTCGAGCCTGATCCGCCGGCCTGTTGACACTCCGGCAGCGGAAGATAAGTTATAGAGTATGTTTATTTTTCGCAATATCCGGGACGGGGAGGAACTTATGGCGAAAGACCATGGACCGCAAATCAAGGATGACGAACAGTATGAGAAGCTGCGCGAAGAAGGGCTGAGCAAGCAGAAGGCAGCCCGAATCGCCAACACCGACCGACAGGAGGCGGGCAAAAAGGGCGGAACCAGCGATAAATACGAAGAATGGAGCAAGGATGATCTGTATCAGAAGGCCAAGGATGTCGGCATCGATGGACGCTCGAAGATGTCGAAAGATCAGCTGATCAATGCTTTGCGCAATCACTGAACCTGCGATCGCGGTACAGGTCGGTTCTTTTATTTTTCCACCAGGTACTTGAGATAAGCCACCGCCATCTGCAGGAGCTCTCATTTCGGGACGAACTTACAAGACTGAACAACCGGCGCCGGTTTACCGCAGATCTCCAGGCCGAGGTCAGCCGCAGCCGGCGCTATGGGCCCCTTTCGCGCTGATGCTCATCGATCTCGATCATTTCAAGACGATCAACGACAGCTTCGGCCACCCGGTCGGCGATGCCGTTCTGCAGCAGGTGGCCGAAGCCCTCAACACCCTGGTGCGCAGCTGCGACAGCGTCGCGCGCATTGGCGGCGAGGAATTCGCCGTGATCATGAGCGAAACCACACTTGCCGGGGCGGAGGAGACCGCTGAGCGGATTCGGCATGCCATCACGGCGCGAGTCAGAATTGAAGCCGGCACCGAATACAGAATGACCGCTAGTGTCCCGTGCGGTTAGTAGCATCAATTAATCCTGAGTCATTTTGGTCGCTGTCAAGGCGCGCCGACGTAGGCATAGCCAGAGCTAAGCCGAGGAGGCGCAACGCCGAGAGCGGGCAAAAGGGCAGAATTAGAAAAGGGAACTAGCCGCACGGGGCACTAGCATCGGCCTGGCCGTCTTCCCTGAGCACGCCGCCGGTGAAGAGGACCTGTTCCAGGC
>JAGXHK010000005.1 GCA_024636255.1 Desulfuromonadales bacterium
GAGCGGGGGCGCGTGCTGGAGGGTAATCCGGCTTTCTCAGCGATGTTCGGCTATGCGCCGGAGGAGGTGATCGATATGCAGACGCTGCAGCTGATCGCTCCAGAATCCCGCAGACTGGTCACAGAAAAGAACCGCAGCAACACTTCAGAAACGTACGAAGCGATAGGCCTGCGAAAAGACGGCGCAAAAATCCTGGTTGAAATCAGCAGTCGCAAATCCGAATATCGGGGCAGAATGGTGCGTGTCGCGGCGCTGCGCGACATCACCGAACAGCGCCGCGGCGAGGAGCAGATCCAGGCGGAACGGACCTTTTTGCAGTCGGTGATCGACTGCGTGCCCGAAGCGATTCTTGTCATCGGGCTCGATCACCGGCTCATCATGATGAATCAGGCCGCGCGCGAAAAATCCCATGAAGGTTCGGATAACAGCCCGATCCTGCATTGCCATGAAGCCCTGCACGACAGCTCCGTCGCCTGCGGTCAGTTCGGGGACCCATGCCCACTCGAGACGATCCGCCGCAAACCCTCGACCGTCGCCCTGACCTACAGCTATCCTAAAGAGGAAGGCGACCTGGGCTACATGGAAGTCCGCGCGGCACCCCTGTGGAGTCCAGAGGGTGAACTGAGGGGCATTATCAAGACATTCCGCGATATTACCGCGCGCGTCCTTGCCGAGAAATCACTCAAAGAAAATGAGCAACGCTTCAACTCTCTGGCCCATCACGATGCGCTCACCGGGCTGCCCAATCGCCTGCTCTTCCAGGACCGCCTGCATCATGCGATCCGGCTTGCCCGCCGCGAGCAGCGTCTGCTCGCCGTGCTGTTTCTCGATCTCGATCATTTCAAGCAGATCAACGATTCTCTTGGCCACGACGCGGGGGACGCGCTGTTGCAGGCGGTCGCGCGCCGCCTTGAGGGCTGCGTGCGCGCCAGCGATACGGTGGCGCGGCTGGGCGGAGACGAATTCACCATCGTTCTAGAGCAGATCGCCGAGCGGCAGGATGTGGAAACCCTCGCCGGCAAAATCCTCGAGGCCATGAGCTCTGCATTTCCGGTCGCCGGCCGTGATATCCATATCGGCACCAGCATCGGCATCAGCCTCTACCCGCAGCACGGCGAACAGGCCGCCGATCTTATGCGCTGCGCGGATACCGCCATGTATGCGGCAAAAAGCGAGGGTCGCGGCACTTTCCGCTTCTTCGGCCGCGACATGGCATGCGGGGTAAAACGCCTTTCCCCCTGATTATCCCCAGGCCCCGGAAGCACACCCTGTGATAAACCGCGCAGAGCCGGAATCCGGACTTTCCCGATTCGGCTCTGCGCTGTACGCTATAGTTATCCGCCTCGGAGCGGTCCGAAGTTCCGCTTGATGTGATGCTGCGCTTCCCGTAAGATGGGAAAGCTAACCGTTGAGGTAAGTTATGGCCCCGCTCGAATTGAAATACGACAGAAGCACCCTCGCCCTCGATCTGCCGCAGGCGCAGGTTCTCGCACCAAAGATCCCGGCCCCGCGGCATTCTCCCGCCGAGCTGACCCGACTTGCCCTGGCCGCCCCCTGCGGCGCCCCGCCTCTGCAGGAGATCGTGCGCCCGGGCGAGAAGGTGGTGATCGTCACCTCGGATATCACCCGCTACACGGGAAGCGAGTACTACCTGCCGGTGCTGGTGGAGGAGCTGAACCGCTGCGGAATCCGCGACGCGGACATGGAGATCGTCTTCGGCCTGGGTATCCACCGCAAGCAGAGCGCGGCGGAGCACCGCAGGATCGTCGGCGACCTCTATGGCCGTATCGCAGTGGCCGACCACGAGTGCGACAACCCGGCGGAGCTGGTCGAGCTCGGGGTCCACGGCGCAGTTCCCGTGCTGATCAACCGGCGCGTGGTCGAGGCCGACCGGGTCATCGTCACCGGCACGATCGGATTTCACTACTTCGCCGGCTTCGGCGGCGGGCGCAAGGGGCTGGTCCCCGGCGTAGCCGCGCGGGAGACCTGCATGAAATCGCATTTTGCGGTCTTCAATCCGCCCGAAGTCGGGGGCAAGCACCCCAAAGCTGTGACCGGCGTACTTGCCGGCAATCCGGTGCATGAGCTGATCCGCGCCGGGGCCCGCATGGTCAAGCCGGATTTTCTGCTCAACACCGTCCTCTCGCCGAAGAAACAGATCCTCGAGATCTTCTGCGGCGACATGGAAGAGGCCTTTACGCGGGGCTGCGAGATGGTGCGCCGTTTCTACAGCATGCCGCTTGACGCGCCAGCCGATCTGGCGGTGGTCTCCTGCGGCGGCGCCCCCAAGGACATCAACTTCATCCAGGCGCATAAATCGCTTGATTACGGCGCCCAGGCGGTGCGCGCCGGGGGCACCATTATCCTGCTCGCGGCCTGCCCCGACGGCTTCGGCAACAAAACCTTCTTCGACTGGTTCCGCTACCGGGACCTGGACGAGTTCGAGGGGGCGCTGCGCGCGAACTACGAAATCAACGGGCAGACCGCCTACTCCACCCTGATCAAGGCACAGAATTACCGGATTGTCCTGATCAGCGAATTCGGGCAGGCGGAAACCGAGGCGATGGGGATGGAAAAAGCCGCCGATCTTGACGCGGCCCTGAAAATGGCCTATGAAGGTCTGCCGGCCGATGCCCGCGCCGTCGTCATCCCCGACGGGGGGACGGTGCTGCCGGTAGTTGAAAAACAAATCCTCTGAACCACAGAGAACACAGAGATTTAGCTTTTATTCTGGTTTCGCTTTCTCTGTGGTCTCTGTGGTGAGATGATTTTACAAAGGATGTTCCCATGCTCGATGCACGCGTTATCACCGCCCTTGAAGAGATCGTCGGCCTCGAACAGGTCACCACGCAGAAGGCCGACCGCATCTGCTACAGCTACGATGCCACCCAGCAGAGCTTCCTGCCCGATGTGGTGGTCCATCCCGCAAACGCGCAGGAGATCAGCAAGGTCATGCTGCTGGCCAATGCCGAAAAGGTTCCGGTTTTCCCCCGCGGGGCGGGCAGCGGTTTTACCGGCGGCAGCCTGCCGACCCGGGGCGGCATCGTGCTGGTCACCACCCGGCTCGACCGGATCCTGCGCATCGATGGCGACAATCTGGTGGCCGAAGTGGAACCGGGCGTGGTGACTGAGCAGTTTCAGCAGGCGGCGGAAAAAGCCGGTCTGTTCTATCCGCCCGATCCGGCTTCGCTCAAGTTCTCGACCCTCGGCGGCAATGTGGCCGAATGCGCCGGCGGACCGCGCTGCGTCAAATACGGCGTCACGAAAGATTACATTCTCGGGCTCGAGGTCGTCACCCCGCAGGGCGATATCATCAGAACCGGCGGCGAAACCATGAAGGGCGTGGTCGGCTACGATCTGACCAAGCTCATGTGCGGATCGGAAGGGACCCTCGGCATCATCACCCGCATCGTCATCAAGCTGCTGCCGCTTCCCGAGGCCAAAAAGACCATGCTGGTGCTCTTCGATTCCATCGACGGGGCGGCGCAGGCCGTCTCGGAGATCACCCGCGCCAAAATCATTCCGACCACCCTCGAGTTCATGGATGCCACCACCATCGACTGCGTGCGCAAGGCGACCGGCCTTGATCTGCCCGAAACGGCCAAAGCGGTGCTGATCATCGAGGTCGACGGCGAACAGGGGATGATCGAGCGCCAGGCGCAGCGCATTCTCGAAGTCGTTCGCCCCCTGGGGGTGGTGGAGACGCGGGTTGCGGATACCGCCGCCGAAAGCGAGGAGATCTGGAAGGTGCGCCGCCTGGTCAGCCCGAGCCTGCGCAAGGTCAATCCGGACAAATTCAACGAGGATATCTGCGTGCCGCGCTCGAAAGTCCCGGAGATGATCCGACGCGTGGAGGCCATCGCGGAGAAGTACGCCATCCCCATCGTCAACTTCGGCCACGCCGGCGACGGCAACATCCATGTCAACATCATGGTGGACAAGAAGCAGCCGGGGATCGAGGAGAAGGCCGAGGCGGCCATCGAGGAGATCTTCGCCGCCACCCTCGAACTGGGCGGCACCATGAGCGGCGAGCACGGCGTCGGCATCACCAAGGCACCCTATATCCCGATGGAGCTCGACCCGGCGGCGGTGGCCTACATGAAAGCCATCAAGCGCACTCTCGACCCGAATAACGTTCTTAATCCGGGGAAGATCTTTCTGGAGGATGAAAAAACGTTTCACAGGGCGTCGTGATATTCTAAATTCGAAGATTGAACCACAGAGATCACAGAGATCACAGAGATCACAGAGGATAAAAAAACCTTTATTTTTAATTATTTGCTTTCTGAGTGTTTTCTGTGTTCTCCAGGTCCTCTAGCGGGCGCAGTAAGCGGGCAGTTCAAAAGGCTGAGAAAAGAATCCTTGTTTTTGCTTTTCTCTGTGCTCTCGAGCGAACCCGTGAGCGGGTGGTTCAAAAAGGTTATTCATGTCGAAGCAGAAAAAACTCGCAGACTACAAGGAAGAAATCGAGCAGTGCGTCAAATGCGGCGCCTGCCAGGCCCACTGCCCGGTCTTTGCGGAGAACAAGAAAGAGTCGGTGGTGGCCCGCGGCAAAGTAGCTTTGGCCCATGCCCTGCTCGAGCAGGAAGTCGAGCTCGACGAGCGCATGATCGCCGATATGTCCCAATGCCTGCTGTGCGGCAGCTGCTTCGACAAATGCCCGAACCTGGTCCCCACCGATGAAATCATTGCCGCCGCGCGTCGCGAGATCACCGAAAAGCACGGGCTCACGACCTTCGGCAAAGGACTGACCACGGTCCTTAAACATCCGCGGTTGATGAGCGCTTTGGCCAAAAGCGGCAAGGCTTTTTCCTGGCTGCTCTTCAAACAGGTTCCGGAAAAAAGCGGCCTGCACCTGCGTTTCCCCGCGCCCTTTGTCAGCCAGGACCGGACCATCCCTGCGATCGCCGCCAAGCCGTTTCGCGAACGGCATCCAGAATTCATCCCCGGAGACAGAGACAAGCCGACCGTCGCCTTTTTTACCGGCTGCATGGTCAACCACATGTATCCGCAGATCGGCGAGGCCGTCCTCAAATCGCTGCGCTTTCTCGGCATGAACGTGCTGATCCCCCACGAGCAGGGGTGCTGCGGCCTGCCAGCGGTTTCTGCCGGAGACGGCGCGACCGTGGAGGAATTGGCCGAGCGCAACCGGCAGGCTTTCAGCAGGCGCGAGCCGGATGTCATCCTCACCGCCTGCGCCTCCTGCAACGTGGGCATGGGCAAGCATTTCAAGGAACTCGGGCCGGAATTCGAAAAGCTCGGCAGCCGGGTCAAAGACATCAACGTCTTTCTGGTCGAACAGGGGCTGGTCGAAAAGCTCGCCGCCCTGCCGAAAAAAGAGCCCTCTGAGCGCGTCACCTATCACGATCCCTGTCATCTGCGCACTCAGAAGATCACCCGCGAGCCGCGCGCACTGCTGCAGGCCTCCCCCGGCGTGCGCTACATCGAGATGGAAGGGGCCGATCGATGCTGTGGCCTGGGCGGCACCTTTTCGGTCTATCACTACGATACCAGCAAGAAAATCGGCGCCCGCAAGGCGCCCGGCATCGCCGAGAGCAAGGCCGACCTGGTGGCCAGCGCCTGCCCCGGCTGCATGATGCAGCTGCAGGACACCATCAATCACGCCGGTCTCGAGCAGCGGGTCATCCATGTCCTCGAGCTGGTCGCCCGCGACCTGGAGACGGACTGACCCGGGTGGTGATTTGGCCGCGCCGCTCGGTTGATCTCCGCCCAACGTTCTTGAAAAACACCTGCAGAGACGAGGATTTCCTATTTTTTCAGTGATTTGCTGAGTCAATCCGTTCGTGCATGTTCTTTGCAAGGCAATCTACGCACAGTAGATGTGAAAGCCTTCAGCCTTGTAGAGGACACCTTTGATGCTTCAAACCAGCGATCGCAGAAAACTCTACGATTTTCTTGCCAACCTGTTCGCCTATCCCGACCCCGACACACTGGCCCTGCTGTGCCGGGAGATCGTTACAGCGGCGGCGCTGATCCCCGATGGTCCCCGTCCACCGCGTCTCGCCAGAGAGCAGCTGCACAGCCTGCAGGCCGCGCATGCCGGCCTGTTCGGAAATTATCCGGCCAGATCCTGTACGCCTCTTTACGGCTCCATCTACCTCGAAGGGGAAAGCCGGCTGATCGGGCAATCCACTCAGTTCGCCGCCGAAGTCTACCGGGCCGAAGGGCTGGCGCTCGAGCAGTGGGAAGAACCACCCGATTACCTGCCGATCGAGTTGGAGTTTCTCTCCTTTTTGGTGGCGCAGGAAGACGTCAGCCGCCGTCAGGGCGATCTGACACAGGCGCGCGAATCGCTGAAAAAACAGGCCGATTTCTGCCGGGCTCTCTTTCACTCCTGGGTCTTTGAATTCTGCGCCCGGGTCGCCGCTTCACCGAATGTGCACCCCCTCTACCGCTTTGCCAGCGAACTGCTCGAGCACTTCTGCCGCCTGGAGGAAGAATTGTTCGACGGCCACGACTGATCGCGCGCGGCCGGTCTATTTTCGGTAATCCGTAAAAATCCCGGTCGCTTCTCGCTCTTTGTGCTATTCTTTGCCGCAGCGCCAAAGCGTCAGGACCGTCGTTTTTATCAGGCCCGAAGGAGAGTGCAATGACAGACCGTGAACAGCTCACCCGAGAGATCGCCAAGCGGGTCACGGAGCGCTTCGGCACCCACTACCGCGATCTTTCCCAAGCCCCGTCCGGGGAACTCACACAATATCTCAACCGCGAAATCAGCGACGCCGTCGCAGCCTCTGCCAACCCTTTCCAGGCGATCATCCGCGACTGGGAGGGCCAGGCCTACCACCTCGATCTGTGCTGGTGGGAAAGCGAACCGACCCCGGAAAAAATCGTTCTCGGCCTGGCCGGGGCGATCCTCGATTACGAAATCCGCCAGATCTTCGAACTGCCCCGCTGAATCCTCCTTTTTCTCCGCCTTCCCATCTTGCATGCTCTGCATGGGTGGTATACTGGAACTATCTGGCACCGAATTCTACCCAGAAGGAGGCTTTTCATGCCCATTAAAGGAGATCAAGTCAAAGATCGCAGCGGCGATAAATTCGAAAATGAAGTTGAACGCAAGCGCGAACGCAACCAGCGCAACGCGGACCCTTATCTGATGGACGAGGGCGGCCCGGAACCGGCGGTTTGTACGACCTGCAAGACGGTCTATCGCAATAAGCGCTGGTACCGCGACGAGAAGGCCTATGAGGAGCTCCGGCAAAGCAGCGGGACGCACAAGGTGACCTGCGCGGCCTGCCGCAAAATCAAAGACCATTACCCGGAAGGCATTGTGACCCTGCGCGGAAAATTCTTCTGGAAACATGAGGATGAGATTCTCAACCTGCTGCGCAGCGTGGAAAACACCGCTATGGCCAAGAACCCGCTACAGCGGATCATGCGCATCCAGCCAATGGAAGGCGAGGTGACCATCGAAACCACCGAACAGAAGATGGCCGAGCATATCGGCCGCGCCTTGCACAGCGCTTACGAGGGGAATCTCGATATTAAATGGGGCGAGGATCATCAGGTCTGTCGGGTCTATTGGGAACGCGATGACTGAAAGCGGTGAACAACCTCTTTTCCGGGGGACACCTCCGCGCCCAATGGTGAGCGACCGCATGGGAAATTACCGCCTGATCGAACACACCGCCGATATGGGGATCGAGTCCAGCGGCGAAACGCCAGAAGACCTCTTCGCACAGGCTGCCTATTGCCTGACGCAGATGGTGATCGGCGAACAGCGCGAGATCCGCAGTACAGAAGAAAGAACCATC
>JAGXHK010000075.1 GCA_024636255.1 Desulfuromonadales bacterium
GCTGCTGCCGGAGAGGTTGTGAAGCTGCTGCGGGGTGAGATAGCTGCCGAGCAGAGCGGTGATGGTGTCTCCCGGTTGAATGACGCCTTCGACGATCTCGGGCCGCGGTTGCGCGACGTCCTCGACTGCGGGCGTTTCCTGTGCCGCAGGAGCCTCCACGACCGTCTCGGTGGTGGGAGTGTTGCTCTCGTCCATGATGCGCGCCTCGGTTTCAAGGACCGAAGGTGCGTAGGTCAGAAAAGCCAGGCCTGCCGCAACGCAGAGCAGAATCACTATGAGTGGAAGCCGCTTGCGCTTGGGGCCGCGGCCGAAGGACCTGTTGGGGGGATTGAAATCGAAATTCACGTCATGACCTTTGGCAAAGAAAAATAAAATGCGCCGAATGCAGGAACGCGCCTCGTGCAAAAAAAGGGTACACGCCACCCTTTGAAAGATCGCCTATATATTAGCAGTTGTTCAGCCTGGGTGTCCAGCCATCAAAACAGATAATAATCGAGATTTGCGCTTTTTTCCTGAAGGGACTGAAGTTATTATAGTCGCGAATCGCCGGTTCGCCAACCGCTCCCAGAGATTTGAAAAAATCAGAAAGCAATAACAACATGATAAACCGCGAACGCCTCGCCACGGAATTCAAGAACCTGGCTCAGATCGCTAGCCCCTCCTATCGCGAAGGGGATATCTCCCGCTACCTCATCCGCCGGTTCCAGGAACTGGGCGCCGAGGTTGTCATGGACGAGGCCGGCACCCGTATCGGCGCCCAGAGCGGGAATCTGCTGTGTACCCTTTCCGCCAGAGGACGTTCGAGCGAACCGATCCTGCTTTCCGTTCACATGGATACGGTGGAGCCGGCCGAGGGGGTGCAGCCGGTTTTGCGGGACGGAATCTTCACCAGCGCCGGCGATACCGTACTCGGTGCCGACGATAAGGCGGGGATCGCCGAGATTATTGAAGCTCTCGAAGCGCTGCGCGAGCAACAGATTCCCCATGGTCCCATCGAGGTGGTCATCACCGTGTGCGAGGAGGTCGGCCTGCTGGGCGCCAAGAACCTCGACCCTACGCGACTGCGCTCCCGCCGCGGCCTGGCTCTCGACACCAGCGGCGTCGATCTGGTCATTCACCAGGCCCCGTGCGCCAACAAAATCAGCTTTGAGATTCTCGGCCGCGAGTCCCATGCCGGCATTGCCCCGGAAAAGGGGATCTCCGCGGTGCAGATCGCCGCAAAAGGAATCGCGCGGATGCGGCTCGGGCGCGTCGACGAGGAGACCACCGCAAATATCGGCCGGATCAGCGGCGGCCAGGCGATCAACATCATCCCCAAACGGGTGCAGCTCGAAGGGGAGGCGCGCAGTCACGACCCGGAAAAGCTGCGCCAGCAAACCGAACATATGATCGCCTGTTTTCGCGAGGCGGCGGCCGAGGCCGCCGGAGAAATCGACGGTGTTCTGGTGGAGCCGCAGGTTCGCTGGGAGATCGTTGCCGATTATCCGGTCATGAAGGTGCCGCGCGATTCGGCCCTGCTGGGTTTGATCGAAGAAGCAGCCGCTGTTCTGGAGCGCCCCCTCGAAGTGCGCGCCGCCGGGGGCGGCAGCGATGCCAACATCTTGAACGGGTACGGTATCGAGACAGTTATTCTCGGGACCGGCATGACGGATGTCCACACCACCGACGAGTCGGTCAGCATCGAGGATATGGCGGGGGTCGCCGCCCTGCTGGTCGAGGTTTTGCGGCGGGCCTGAGGTCGTATGAAATACAGCGTTTCCGCAAATATTCGCGAAGTCAACTTCCCGCCGATTTCCGAAGTGCAGGGCTGGCTGCGCCACAGGCGAAATCCCGACGAGGCGCTGATCGACCTGTGTCAGGCGGTCCCCTCGTATCCGCCGGCCCCGCAGCTCGTCCAGTATCTGCACACACTGCTTGACGAACCCGAACTGGCGCGCTACTCCCCCGACGAGGGTCTGGCCGAGGTGCGCGAAATTCTCTGTCGCCACTACCACCGCATCTACAGCGGGCATGTGCAGCCGGAGGAGGTCTGCCTGACCATCGGCGCCAGTCAGGCGTTCTGGCTGGCCATGGTCACCCTCTGCCAGCCGGGCGACGAAGTGATCGTGCAGGTGCCGTACTATTTCGACCACGTCATGGCCCTCGATATTCTCGGTGTGCGCAGCGTCTTCGTTCCCTTCGATGAGGAGAGCGGCGGAATCCCGTCCCCGCGTGCCATCTCTTCGCGCATAACCGCGCGCACCCGGGCCATCCTGCTGGTCTCACCGAGCAATCCGACCGGCTTCGTGACTCCGTCCGAAATCCTCGGCGAGATTTTCTCCCTGGCGCGCAAGAATGATATCGCGCTGGTTCTCGACGAGACCTATGCCGCTTTTATTCCCGGCGGCGCTCGCCCTCACGCGTTGTTTGCCGAGCCGCGGTGGGCGGATCATTTCATCCACCTGACCTCGTTCGGTAAAACCTTTGCCCTGACCGGATACCGCGCCGGAGTGCTGGTCGCTTCGGAGGAGTTTCTGCATCACGCCCTGAAGGCGCAGGACAGCATGGTCGTCTGCGCACCGCGCATCACCCAGCACGCCATCGCCTACGGTGTTGAGCACCTTGGCGAATGGGTGGTGGCCAACCGCGAAATGATGCAGCGCCGCCACGACCTGTTCGTCGCCGAGTTCACCCAGGGGAGCAACCCGTTTCGGCTGGTGGCCAGCGGCTCGTTTTTCGCCTGGGTGCGCCATCCCTTCACGGGCCATACCGGGCGCCAGGTTGCGCGCCTGCTGGCAGAAGAGGCTTCGCTGCTGGTGCTCGGCGGCGAGAGCTTCGGCCCTGGGTTGACCGCTTATCTGCGCATCGCCCTCGGCAATCTCAGCGACGAGAGGATCCCCGAGGCAGTGCAGCGTTTCCGGGATTTCCCTTTGTAGCGTCTCTTCCGGAATCATCCCGCTGCTCCACCGTGTACAGCCGTCCGTCGGCCAGGCGCACCACGAACTGGGGCCGGCGGGGGTTGTAGAAGATGTGCGAGCTGAGGGTGTTGTCGATCTTCTCCGCTTTGCCGAGCAGGTCGGGCGATTGCCATCGTCCCTGGTAACGGCTCGCATAAACTTCCCCCCCCTCCAGGGCCCCGTTGTGCCCATGGGTCTCACAGGCCGCCGGTTCGAAGACCAGCCAGGAAGAGGCGTCGGCGCCAAGCCCGAACGGTCGGACGCGCTCGATATAGACCGGAAAACTTAGAAATTTTCTGCGCCCTTCGGAAGAGATCTCGGCGATCGAGATGCGGGCTCCCTTGTTGAAGGCATGCGGTTCGAGGCGGCCCGTCGGTGGGGGAGGGCAGAACCCGGCCGTCAGATTGCCTGCCCCGTCCGCCGCCTGGAAAATCTTCTGATCGGCATTCTGGTATGCCAGCAGGAGCCGGTCGCGTTCGGGATCGACGGCTGCCGCCAGATAGGGAAACTCGCCTTCCGGGGCATGGACGCCGTCGCCCCGGCCGATGAATTCCGGGTCGATGAAGTCGAGTTGCAGCCCGTTCGGGGTTTCCGTAAGGCGCAGGGCGCTGATGGCGTGATAGCTGTCTCGCTTGAAAAAGGCCCAGATGCCGCCATCGGCGGGATGCTGGGCCAGGGCCCAGCGGGTGGCGACCGGGTCGCCCTCGCGGCCGGGGACGTTGATGGGAGCATGGATCGTCACCCGGCCGTTGCTGGAAACATGCAGGATGCCAACTTCGAGCCGGCGGTCGGGATGATAGCGAAACTGGTGCCAGACCCCGACCAGGGCACCGCTCTCGAGCCGGATCAATCCACCGGGCCGGGTGTCTTTATTTCCGATCGCTCTCTCGCGGACCAGGACCGCCCCGTCCGCTGAGCGCAGGCGGTATTCGCGCAAAGTTGCGCGCCCGAGAACGCCGGACCAGATCCAGAACCGGTCGGGGGATGAGAAGGCATAGGAGGCATTGGCCCGGTCATTGGGGGTCATCTCGGCAGCCAGGGGGATGTGGGATTCCCATCCGGCGCGATCCTGAATGTAGAGCCAGTCGTCGTTGCCGTCATGGTAGGGAAAGGCTGAGCGCTCCCCGAGCACCGCCAGGGGGCCGAGGCCCCAGGGGAGCACTTTTTCCCCTCGCGGATGCTCGATGGTATAGGCGGCAAGCTCCCGCGCGCTGCTCCCTTGCGGGAGCAGAAACGCGAGGGCGATCAACAGAACCGCAACAGGCATGATCGGACGCATGCGCAAAATATCAATCCTTTTCGTCCGCGAGAAACGTACCTTTTGCTCTTTTCAATAGTCTATCCTCTTTCCGGATCATGTGAAAATCTTCTTTTTCCGGTTGGAGTTCCGGGAGAGCAGTCGCCTGGGTGTCCGAACCGTTGGTTTACATTTTCCCCTTTATCTGCATGAATGATCGCATGGCATCGATACAGCTTCCCATCGACGAAATTCTCCCCCGGCTGAAACAGGCGCTTGCCGGGCACCAGGCCGCGGTCCTGCAGGCGCCGCCCGGGGCGGGCAAGACCACCCGCGTTCCCCTGGCGCTTCTTGAAGAAAAGTGGCTCGATGGGCGCGCTATCCTCATGCTCGAGCCGCGCCGGCTGGCGGCGACCAATGCCGCTCGCTTCATGGCGGCACAGCGTGGCGAAGAGGTCGGTGCTGCGGTCGGTTACGCGATCCGCTTCGAGCAGCGCACCTCGCAGGCCACCCGCATCCATGTCGTCACCGAAGGTGTGCTCATCCGTCGCCTGCAGCAGGATCCGGAGCTGAGCGGGGTCGGGCTGGTGATCTTCGATGAGTTCCATGAACGCAGTCTCGATTCGGATCTCGCTCTTGCCCTGTGCCGCGATGCGCAACTCGGCCTTCGCGAGGATCTGAAGATCCTGATCATGTCCGCGACCCTCGATGCCGAGCCGGTTGCCCGCCTGCTCGGCGATGCGCCCCTGGTCACGAGTTCAGGGCGCAGGTATCCGGTGGATGTGCGCCACCTGGAGCACGACCCGCAGGGCCCCCTCGAGGCGGCCACTGCGGCGGCGGTACAAAAAGCGCTGGGCGAGAGCTCTGGCGACGTGCTGGTCTTTCTGCCGGGCGCCGCGGAGATCCGGCGCTGTCAGCAACGCCTGAGGGGGCAGACTGGCAGCGAGGTAGACATCCGGCCCCTCTATGGCTGGCTGCCCTTCGCTGCACAGGAGCAGGCGATTCTTCCCGGAGCGCGGCGACGGGTCGTGCTGGCGACCAACATCGCCGAAACCAGTCTCACGATCGAGGGGATAACAATTGTCGTCGATGCCGGTTTCGAGCGGCGCCCCCGCTACGATCCGGCGACCGGCCTGAGTCGTCTCGAAACCGTGCGTATCAGTGCCGCCTCGGCTGAGCAGCGCGCCGGACGCGCCGGACGCCTCGCTCCGGGCGTCTGCTACCGGTTGTGGAGCCCGGCAACACAGGGCGGCCTGCTCCCGTTCACGCCTGCCGAAATCCGTCAGGCGGATCTGAGCGACCTCGCGCTCGATCTGGCTCGATGGGGCGTGCGCGAAGCCGCAGACCTGACCTGGCTCGATCTGCCGCCGAGCGGTGCGCTGGCGGGAGCTCGGCAGCTGCTCCGTAAATTGAAGGCTATTGATCATCAGGACCGGATCACGCCCTACGGCGAGCAGATGGCCCGAATCCCCGCGCACCCGCGCCTGGCCCATCTCATGCTGCTGGCCCGGCAACGCGGTGAGGCCGCCCTGGGATGCGACCTGGCGGCCCTTCTCTCAGAGCGCGACATCCTGCGCAATCAGGCGCAAAAGACCTACACCAGCCCGAGCGATCTGCTCGACCGGCTCGAGGTGCTTAACCGCTTTCGCTCGGGAGGGGGAAGCGCTGGCGATCCCGGCGGCCTGCCGGCCGTGGAGCGGGCCGCGCGGCAATGGCGGCGCATTCTCGGTTCTGGCGTGCCTGGTGCGCAGGCCGACGCGACAGCGGAGCAGGTCGGGCGACTGCTTGCCGCCGCTTTTCCTGACCGGGTTGGTCGTGAGCGCGAGCCGGGTTCCGGGCGCTACCTGCTGGTCAACGGCCGGGGGGCGCGCCTGTCGCGGTTTTCCGCCGTGCGCAACGCATCATGGCTGGTGGCTGTCGAGGTCGAGGGATCGGTTCAGAGCGAAGGGGATATCCGCCTGGCGAGCGCCATCGACGAAGAGATCGTCCGGGAGCTTTTTGCCGGGGAATTGAACTGGCGCCGGAGGGTTTTCTGGGATGAGCGCGAGGGGCGCGTTGTGGCGCGCGACGAGCAGGCACTCGGGGCGCTGATTTTTGCCGCCCGTCCGATCAGGGTGCCGCAGGAGGAGATCGCTGCCGCGCTCATCGATGGGATTCTCCAGCACGGCCTGGAAGTGCTGAACTGGACGCCGGGCGCGCGCCAGATGCTGGCCCGGGCCCGCTTGCTGGCCGAAGCGTTGCCCGAGTGGGGGTGGCCTGAACTGAGCGAAGAGGCGCTGACGGAAAATCTCACCGCCTGGCTGGGACCGTTTCTCGGGGCCTGTCGAAACCTCGCCGACCTGGGTCGTCTCGACCTGCTTCCGGCTCTGCAGGCCCTGCTCGGCTGGGAGCGTCTGCAGCAAATCGAGCGCGAAGCGCCGACCCACCTGGAGGTGCCGAGCGGATCGCGCATCCGCCTCGATTACGAGGCCCCCGAGCCGCCAGTCCTTGCGGTCAAGTTGCAGGAGCTCTTTGGCCTTGCGGAAACCCCGCGCGTTGCCTGCGGCCGCGTACCGGTCCTCATTCACCTTCTCTCCCCAGCCCGCCGGCCGGTGGCGGTCACCCGCGACCTGGGCAGCTTCTGGAGCAATACCTATCTCGAGGTGCGCAAAGAACTCGCAGGCCGCTACCCGAAACATCCCTGGCCGCAGGACCCCTGGAGCGGCGATGCAACGCGGCGGACGAAGAAGAAATCCTGATTCGGGAACGGGAAAGCCCCGCCGGTTTTCTGGCGGGGCTGAAGAGAATCAAAATCTTTTTTTTAACGCAGAGGGCGCGGAGAGCACAGAGGGCGCAGAGAAAATCTTTTTTCTGGTGTCAAAGACTCAGATCTTTTTTAACACAGAGGGCGCGGAGGACCACAGAGTTCACAGAGAGAAAATATTTTTGGTTTGGATTCAAAACCTCTGTGTTCTCTGTTCAACCCTCTCTTTTCCCTCTGTGTTAAACCGTCTTTCTTTGCGGTCTCTGCTTCTTTGCGGCCTCTGCGTTTAAATGCTTTTTAGATCCGCCGCAGCTCAAGTTTTCCATCTTTGAGCTCGCTCTCCGCCTGGCGCAGCCGCTCCTCGTTGGACAGGACCGCCACGGCGCTCTGTGGGCGTCCTTCGACCAGGTATGTTTTCGCCAGGCGCATGAGGGTTTCGCGGTCAACGGTCAGGGCGCGGCGGCGCAGCTGCTGGCGCATCTCGAGAGTCAGCCCCTGATAGGTGTTGGCGAACTCGCGGAAGCCGCGGCCGGCCGGCGAGAGGGGTTTGTCCAGATCGCTGAAGACGCCGAGAATGGCTTCTTTTACTTCCTCGTCGCTGAAGCGGCCGGCAACGGCCCACTCGGCGGCCTGGTCGAAGACGTTCAGGGTCCGGCTGAGCTGCGGGTCGCGATAGGAGAGCATCGAGAAGAGGCCGGTTTCCGGGTTGGAGACCGCCATGCCGCCGTAGGCTCCGCC
>JAGXHK010000076.1 GCA_024636255.1 Desulfuromonadales bacterium
CGCCACATCTCGCGCCATTGGTCGCCAACGATCCGCGGATCGGGAGGGATGGAATTATAGGCGAACATGACCGCCGACCACGACAGATTATCCCCGAGCAGACAGCCGCCCATGTAGTGCACGTCGTCGGCATAGCGATCGTCCGTCGAGCAGGCGGTGATGATCGCCTTGAGCTCGGGCGGGCGGCGGGCGGCGATCTGCAGGCCATTGAAGCCGCCCCAGGAGATACCGATCATACCGGCGCTGCCGTCGCACCACGGCTGCTCGGCGGCCCAGCGCAGAATCTGTTCGCCGTCGGCCAGCTCGCTCTCCAGATATTCGTCCGTGAGCACGCCCTGGGAATCGCCGCTGCCGCGGATGTCGACCCGCAGGCAGGCATAGCCGTGGCCGGCGAAGTAGCGGTGAATGACCGGATCGCGCAGGCGCTTGAGGTCGCGCTTGCGGTAGGGGATATACTCGACAATGACCGGGACGGGCTGCTGCTCGGCATCCTCCGGAAGCCAGAGGCGCGCCGCCAGATGCACGCCATTGGTCATGGGAATCGAGACGTTTTCGATGTCACGAACTTTGTGGGGGAAAGAATCAACGATATTCATAAACGAAAACCTCCTACTCGGTGAACTCTTCCACGATCTGAAAATCGAGCATGCGGCGCGCCTCTTCGAAATTGTGCACGAGCTGCTTCTGATTTTCGGCCCCCATGTAGAGAATCGCCAGTTTATAGCTGTAGCTGTCCTGGTAGGGGAGGTCCGCAAGGTCCATTCCTTCATGGACCAGCGACTGAACGAATGTGCCGGGAAATTTCTCCTGGACCCTTTCGATCTCTTCCCGACCGGGCACGCGCGTGACTCTTCCCCGCTCGAAGGCGCGGATGAAAAGCTTGGCCCCCACGCGGAACTCTCCCTCGCGGCGCGGCCAGTCCGGTTTGCGCCCGAGGGCGATATCGACCATGATCCGGTGGTTCGATGCGCCGTCGACTTTTTTGAACAGGTCGCTGTGCGACTGGGCGATGCGCGGATTCATTTCGAGCAGCCACAGCTTATCGTTCTTGCGGTCGTAGAAATACTCGATGTTGAAGGGAGAATTATCGAAACCGATATGCCTCAGAACTTTTTCCGAAGCCGAGAAGATCTTCGCCTTGACCTGATCGGGCAACTGCGAGGGGTACTCGAATCGGGTGAAGCTGACCCGGTTGGGATGCCGGTACGAATCGATAATGCCGTGGCTGTCGACCTCGCCGTTGCAGACATACCCTTCAAGGGTGCACTGCTTGCCGCCGATGATCTGTTCGGCGATACAGAAGCCACCGTTTCTGATCTCATCGGGAATCTGCGCAAACTGCTGCAGGTATTCAAAGGGTTCGGAAAATCCCCCTATTTTCGCGCGGGTTTTCTCGATCGCCTTGCGAAAATCGCTTTTCGAGGCAATACGGAACCCGAGATGGCTGGCGAAGGACTTGATCGGTTTGACCCAGAAGGGAAAATCGAGGTCGATTTTTTCCAGGGCATCGTCATCGAAAGGATCGAAGCGGGCAAAGGCCGGCACCAGATCAGGGATGACCTCGCGCTGCTTGACGCGGCTCCAGTACTTGTCCTCGCACATGAAGACGCTCTCGAGCGGTGGGCTGACGGTCCCGAATTCGCGGGCAAGGATCGGCAGCATCAGGCTGACGGGAAAGTCCCAGAAGCTCACGATGGCATCGATGGAACCAGAGAAGTCGTTCAGTCGGGAACGCGCTTTCTCAAGCATCGCCTCCACATCGTATTGTACGGCGCCGTGCGACTCTTCATAGGCGAGCAGTTCGTGAAAGTTGTACTGGTCAGCATCTTTCAGGGATCTGAGCTTGGACCAGTTGAGTTCATCGGGCCCCACCACGAACACGTTTTTTCGCTCCATTAGAATCCTCCTTTCGCAAGAGAAACTCAGTTGCGCCGCCAGGCATACACTCCACCTGCCCTCACCAATGCGCGGTCAACCTCGTAATCAGTCTGCCGGGACCGCTTCGAATTCAAAGGTCAGCCGGTCCACCACTTCTTCGTATTTGCGCTCCAGCTCTTCCTGGCTATCACCGCCGATAAAGACCACTGCGTATTCGTAGCTGTAACTATCCTGATCCTCCATCTCGCTGAGGACATCGCCCTCATCGACCGCGAGGCGGATCATCGTTCCCGGGACCTCATCGCGCACCCGGTCGATCTGCTCGCGGTCGGGGACGGCGACGACCCGGGCATTCTCGAAGCGGCGCAGCATAAATTTGGCGGCGATGGAAAACTTTCCCGCACCGCACGGATAGTCGATCTCCTCCCCGGTCGCCAGCCGCACCTGCACCTCCTGATGTGAAGCGCCTTCCACAAGATAAAAGAGCGGACAGTGCGATTTGGATATCCGCGGATTGACCTCGAGCAGCGTCAACCGGTCGCTCTCCGGATCATGATAAAATTCGATGTTGAATGCCGAATTGTCGAGACCGATCCCGCGCATGATCCGGCAACCCTTCTCGATCATGCGCTGCTGCAGATCTTCGGGGAGCTGCGAGGGGTACTGATAGCGCGTGAAACTGGGGGAATCACCAGCGCGCAGCGAATCGACCACGCCATAGACGTGCGGTTCGCCATGCCGGACATACCCCTCGAGTGTGCACTGGCGCTCGGCAGAGATAATTTCTTCGGCGACGCAGTGATAGCCCTCGATCATTGCGATCTCTGAGGGCAGTTCGGCGTATTGCAGCAGATAGTCGAAGGGATCGGCAAATCGATGCAGGCGTGCCCGAATCGTCTTGATCGCGGCATGAAAATCCCCGTCGTTTTCGATTTTGAACCCGAGATAGGAGGAATGTGCCTGCACCGGCTTGACCCAGAACGGAAAATTGAGCTCAATCTGCTCCAGCGCATTGTGCGCAAAGGGATCGAAGGCGCAAAAGCGCGGCACCAGCTCGGGAACGACATCTCTTTGTATCAGCCGGCTCCAGTACTTATGCTCGCAGCGCAGCACGCTTTCGAAACGTGGTCCCGCAAGGCCGAGCTTACTGCGCAGAACCGGCGCCATGGTAGTGGAGGGGAAATCCCAGTACGCGATAAGGCCGTCGACAGATCCCTCGAACTCCCTCACTTGTTTCTCGGCCCGAGCCATCAGATCGGCCATGTCGTAGCGCTTGGCGGCGACCAGCTCCTGATAGGAGAGCAGCCCGTGAAAACGATAATTATCCGCGCCCTTGATGGTTTTTAGCATCCGGTGATTAAAGTTCTCGAGGGCCATAACGAAAATGTTTTTCATAAAGGTGAGCTCCATTTTGGACACTCGGCTGTGGGGAGTGAAACTCGCTTTTTTTTAATCGTAACAGCTGGGAGAAAGTTTGCAGCCCCGCAGGGGAAAGGCGCCAGGCGTTCTGAATTTCAATAATCGGAATTGAGATCTGACGCGAAACGGTTAACCTCAATAGAGAAATGCATCGAAGAACTTTACAGACAGGGAGAGGCATTATGGCAAGCAAAGGAACGATCGGAATTCTCACTGGCGGGGGCGATGTGCCGGGCCTTAATCCGGCGATCCGGGCCATCACCATCCGCGCCTTGCGCGAAGGGTACCGGGTGCTTGGAATCCGCCGCGGCTGGGCCGGTCTGGTCGATCTGATTCCCGACCCGCAGGCCGACAATCGCGCCTGCGTTCAGGATCTGACTCAGGACGTCGTGAACCGCGCCGGCCGCACCGGCGGCACCTTTCTGCACACATCGCGCACCCGTCCGAGCCATCTGCCGCGGGCCAACCTGCCCGAGCATCTGCGCGAGAAATACACCGCCGAGGTCAATGACGTCACTGCAGAGGTGCTCGAAAATATCGCGTTCCTCGGCCTGGACTTTCTAATTCCAATCGGCGGCGACGACACCCTGAGTTACGGCCAGCGCCTGCACGAGGAAGGGGTCAAGGTGGTGGCGATCCCCAAGACCATGGACAATGATGTGCCGGGAACCGATTACTGCATCGGCTTTTCCACCTGCGTGACCCGCACCATTGAGCTGACCCACCGCCTGCGCACCTCTGCCGGCAGTCATGAGCGCTACCTGGTCATCGAGGTCTTCGGCCGCTACGCCGGTTTCAGCTCCTTGTTGCCGACCATGGCCGGAGCGGCGGATCGCTGTCTGATTCCCGAGCACGATTTCGACATCGACGACCTCGCGCGCCTGCTTACCGAGGACCGCAACCGGCACCCGAGTAAGTACGCCGTCGTGCTCGTCTCAGAAGGGGCAAAAATGGCCCATCAGGAAGAGATGTCTTTCGAAGGAGAGGAGGCCGACCAGTACGGCCATCGCAAACTGGGCGGCATCGGCGACAAGGTATCGGCCGTGCTCAAGGACCTTTCGCCGCGCTACAACAACGGGCGTCGGATTAACGTGCTCAACCAGCGCCTCGGCTATCTGGTGCGCAGCGGCGACCCGGACGCGCTTGATTCCATCGTACCGATGGCCTTTGGCAACATCGCCCTCGATCTGGTCCTCTCGGGGACATCGGGCCGGCTGGTGAGCATCCACAACGGCCACTACGATACCGTGCCGATCACCACCATCACCGGACAGAAGAAGGTGGTCGATGTGGACAAGTACTACAGCCTTGAGCGCCTGCGGCCCCGATACGAATCTTTCCTGCGCCAGCCGCTCTTCATCATGACCAGCGATCTGTAGGGCAAGAGTCGGCGCTGCGGATGCATGGCAATGGCCAAACAAAAAAAAGACCGGCCGCGACAGATCGCGGCCGATCTTTTTTGTTCTTTGCCGATTGGTGCAGGACTTCAGAATCCGTCCACTTCGAAGAGGTAGCCGCGATAGGCAAAGACAGCCCCTTGCGCGGTAACCTCCCGCAGCACGAGATCTTTGCGCAGCGCCTGCCCTTCGCGAAGGATGCGCCCGTTGACCCGCACCAGGCGGCCCTGCGGTTCGCGGGTGAAGGAATGCATGCTGAAGACGAAGCCGGGAAGTTCGGCGCGCACCGCTGGGGGCAGCTCGGCGAAGGGGCGCACTTGGGGAGCAGGCAATTCGACAGCGCTGCTGGCAACAGGTACGTCTTTTGGTGAGGGTCCCTCCTCGGGAAGAGGCGCCGATGCGAGGCTTTTTTCCGGCACCTGGCTTTCCGGTTCACGTGGACGCAGATGTTCATTCAGCGCGGCGGCCTCGATCGGGGTATCCGGTTGCCGGACATTTTCGGTAAAGGGACTGGAAGGCTGCGCAGGTGGCATCAGCGCCTCCGGGGTTGCGGCAGAAGAAACCGAATTTTGATTATCAGCCCTCGCACCAGGGCCCGCAGAACCTTCTTCCCTGCGCACCTGCAGTGTCTCTTCCCCAGGTGTTATCAGATAATAGTAGAGACCGCCGAAGGCAAGTGCATTTATCATGACGAGGGCTGCCAGCAGATATGTCAGCCGGCTGCGCCAGCGCGAGGAGCGGCGTGCACGGAAGTGCTGCGCATGCAGGTCGGGCACCGCGCCCTGCGGACGCCGCCGATCGGCTTTTTTCAAGGCATCGAGGATAAAGGACACCCGATCAACCTCCTGTTCTTTCCAGGACCGGCACGGCTTCGCCGGTCAGACTGTTGAGACGGACCAGGGTGCGTGCGCCGACCAGCCCGTCCGGCTCGAGCCCCGCACTAAGCTGAAAGGCGCGGACCCGGGCCGCCATCTTTTCGTCGAAACGGTAGGTGCCCTCTTCCGGCAGCGCCTCGCCTGCCGCCAGCGCCAGCTTGCGTGCCAGCCACTGCACTGGGGCGCCTGCATCGCCGCGGCGAAGCACCCCCCGGTATCCGGGCGGATAACGCCACAGCAGAGTAAATTCGCCCTGCCAGCGGCGCTGCAGCTCAGCAACATCCACAGCGTAAAGCGCGCCCCCCATATCCAAAGTGGCCTGCGCACCCGAGGTGGCGACGAGGGTGGCGAAGTAGGGTGCCCCGGCCTCATCATAGATGGCCAGCACGGCTGGGCGGTCGAGAAAAGCCAGGGTGCGCAGGCTGTCCCGCCCGCGCAGGCAACCGAGGCCGTTTTGGTCGGCAAACCCGCAGATATCTGCGCCGCGCTGCGAATCGTCCAGCCCCCAGAGACGGAACAGAGAGGAAAAAGCTAACTCTTCGCTGTTCGCGCGGTCAATATCCGGCGGCCAGCGCAGCGGGACGGCTTCAGCCAGGGAGTTATCGGAAACAGAGGCCTCGACTTGCGGCGTCTGCAAGGAAGAGCTCGAGGCGGAGGGCGGCGCTACGAGAACCTGACGGTAAACGCCGGCGAAGGCGACTCCCGCAACCACCAGGGCGAACGCCATGACACCCCGCCAGGGCAGTCGGCGATGCGCGGAGCGGACCTGCCGCGACTCACCGAACACCTCTTTGGCCGCCTGGCGCAGAATCGCCGTCGTCACCACGGACTGCTCGCGCACGTAGGTGCCAAGCAGGGCGCGATCGCACAGCACGTTGATCAACCGGGGAATGCCGCCGCTGAGTCGGTGCAGAAGCCTGAGGCTGCGGCCGGGGAAAAGATCGCGGCGAAGGCTGCCCAAGCCTGCGACCTGAAGGCGGTGGCTCAGGTAAGCGTCAAGCTCGGTCAGCGTAAGAGAACCGAGATGATACCGGGCAGTGATGCGCTGAGCGAGCTGGCGCATCTCGGGGCGAGCGAGCAGGTCGTTGAATTCGGGCTGGGCGAGCAAAATGACCTGCAACAGCTTGCAGCGATCGGTCTCGAGATTTGTCAGCAGACGTAATTGCTCGAGCACCTCGACGCTGAGGTTCTGCGCCTCGTCGATGATCAGAACCGCCCTTCGGCCGCTGGCGTGCGTATTCAGCAGGTAGGTATTGATCAGGTCGATGAGAATTTTTCCGCGGCCGTTCTCCGCAGGGCGCGCGATCTCGAACTCATCGCAGATGGTGGCGAGCAACTCCAGAGAGCTGAGCTTCGGATTCAGAACGAAGGCCACCTCGCAGTCCCCGGGTATCTGCTCGAGCAGACACCGGCAGACCGTGGTCTTACCCGTGCCGACCTCTCCGGTGAGCAGAACGAAGCCGCCCTGGCTGCCGACTCCGTACACCAGATGCGCCAGCGCCTCGCGATGCTTCTCGCTCATGTAAAGGTAGCGCGGGTCGGGGGCAATGGAAAAGGGCGTCTCGCGCAGACCGAAATATTCGTTGTACATGGGGACCGACTCAATAGGGAAAACATCGCGAAGTTGAGACGTTAAAGTATCTTATGGATTCCCTCCAAGTCAAGTTCACAGATACCGCCCCTGCATCCCGTCCCCGCAGCGAAGGGCAAAGCCCGGTCCGGGCCGGGCTTTGCAGAATCAAGCGAAGGCGCGTTTTCCCCCTGTGGTCTGCACTCTACAAGGGTACGATCATCACGGTTCGCTGCGTCTTGTGCAAAACCTTTTCGGCCACACTGCCGAGAAAGGCATGGCGCATCTTCTCTTTGCCGTGGCTTCCCAGCACGATCAGGTCGGCATCGATCTGGTCCGCCAGGGAAAGAATCAACGGCACCGGATTGCCGTGATGCACCTCGATCTGCTCTATCCGTTTGAGATCCTCGGGATGACCAGCCAGTTCTTCCTCGGCAAACCCCTGCAACCGTTCGCGAATCTGCTCAACCACCTCTTTCTTGTGCTCCAGCTCCAAATCGATCAGGCGCGTCTCCCCCATCACGGTCGCGACATAATTGACGACGGATGCGTCAATCTCAGGCAACGCGTGCAGAAAGCAGATCCGTCCATCATAACGCCGGGCCAGTGAGATGGCGTGACGAAAAGCATGAGCGGCATTCGCGCTCAGATCGGTGGCGTACAGGATTTTTTTGTACTCGGGGATCACAGCGAACCTCCTCCAACTCAGGCGGACCTCATGGATTGTTTTTTCTGCCGCACTTTCTGGAACGCAAAGATCACGGCGTAGAGTGAGACACCGATGAGATAACTCAGATAATGATTTTCAAGCCCGACCAGGTTTCCCCAGAAACCGGGGCGAAACATCATCCAGGCCACAACGAGCAGAAGAACGAAATCGTACCAGCGATTGCGCACCAGAAAAAATCCCTGAGTCGCCGAGGCGAAAGCGAACGCCCCGACACAGGTCATGATGAAAATATAGATTGCCAGGGGGAAGCTGTCGATTCCGATCAACAGCATGTCGGTATTGAAGATGAACATGAAGGGCAGCACAGCTGTCCGGATATCGTAGGAAAATGCCTGCAGACCGGTGGCAATCGGATCGGAGCGGGCGATCGCGGCGCCCGCATAGGCGGCCAGCCCTACCGGCGGAGTGTCGTCGGCGAGAATGCCGAAATAGAAGACGAACAGGTGAGCCGCGATCAGCGGCACCTCGAACCCCTGCCATCCGGCGATGGTCACCAGCGCCGGAGCCGTCAGGGAAGCCATGACGATATAGTTCGCAGTGGTCGGCAGCCCCATGCCGAGAATCAGGCAGGCCAGGGCGGTAATGCCGAGCATCAGATAGATGTTTCCCTGGCTCAGGGTATCGATGATGCTGGTGATCAGGCCGCCCAGTCCCAGGGTGACGATGCCGACGATGATTCCTGCGGCGGCGGTGGCAACCGCAACGCTCACCATGTTGCGCGCCCCGGCGATCAGACCGTTGAGGATGTCGAAAAAACCGAGTCTGACGCCTTCGATAAAACCGACATCGCCGTGAAACTTACCTCGAACGACATGCTGGAAAAGCATGAGTACCGAAAGGACGAGAATCGCGCGGTAAGCCGCCAGATCTGGAGAGTGGCGCGGGATGATCAATTCGTAGAGCAGTACGAAAATCGGGAGCAGGTAGTGCAATCCGCGGATCAGAGTCGAGAAAAATACCGGCAATTCCGCTTTGGTCAAGCCCCGCATGCCGAGCTTCGAGGCTTCGAGATGCGTCAGGTAGAAGAGCGCGAAATAGGAGGCGAACGCCGGTATCGCTGCCGCCTTGACCACCTCGAGATACTGCACCCCGACATACTCTGCGATGATAAAGGCCGCCGCCCCCATGATCGGCGGCATCAACTGGCCGTTGGTCGAGACGGCGACCTCGATGGCCGCGGCTTTTTTCGGCGGATAACCGACCTTCTTCATCAACGGGATGGTGAAGGTCCCGGTGGTCACCACATTGGCAATGGATGAGCCTGAGACCATCCCGGTCAGGCCACTGGCGAGCACCGCCGCTTTAGCAGGGCCGCCCTTGAAGCGCCCGAGCAGGCTCATCGCCAGGTCGATGAAGAACTTGCCGGCTCCCGCCTTGTCGAGCATGGAGCCAAAGAGAACGAAGAGAAAAACGATGCGCGCCGAAACGCCGAGCGGGATGCCGTAGATTCCCTCTGTCGTCAGGGAGATCTGACTGACATACCTGGACAGGCTGACCCCCTTGAAGGCGAATACGCTCGGCATGTAAGGGCCGAAAAAGGCATAGATCGAAAAGATGATGGCAATGATCGGCAGCGCCGGTCCGATGACCCGTCGGGCGGCGTCGAGCAGAATAATGACCAGAAAGGATCCGATCACCATATCGCGCAGAATCGGGCGTCCGATACGGTTTGCGAGCCCTTCGTAATCGATGGCGATATAGAGAGCCGCCCCCACGGCAAGAAGGGCAATGATCAGATCGGCAATCGGAATCTTGTGTTTTTCGCCGAGCCAGCGCAGTCCCGGAATCCTGACGTCGCGCTTAAGGGTTGGATAGCTCAGGAAAACAATGGCGAAGGCAAACGCGAGGTGAATAGAGCGGATGTAGGTCGAATCGAGAAGCAACCAACTCGACAGGGAGAGCTGAAAGAGCGACCAGCTCAGGGCGATAATCGGAACCAGGTAGCGCAGGAGGCCTTGGGGACGGCGCAGGCCGAGTTCTTCTTCCTCTTTCAGGCGCTGGGCAACCTCGAAGCCTTCGTCCCCCTCGCTGCGCTCATCGCTCTTGCCGTTTTTGGGCTCTTGCGCCATACGTCACAGCTCCGCTCATTCGGCCGGCAGATAGAAGCGAGCGGGGTACGCCGAGAGGCGCGCTCCCCGCTCGCGCCACGTCATTCCTGGATAAGTCCTATCTCCTTGAAATACTTTTCGGCGCCCGGGTGAAACGGGGCCGAAAGCCCCTGCAGCATGTTCTCTTTGGTCAGGACCTCGAGAGCGGGATGCAGCGTCTGCAGCTGATCGAGATTTTCGAAAGTCGTCTTGGTGATGTTGTAAATGACCTCTTCAGGGACTTCTGAGGAGGTGCAGATCGTCGCCTTGACGCCGAATGTCGGCACCGGCTCTTCATTGGACACCCCCGGATAAGGCTCGATCGGGATATCGGCCGGAGCATAGTACGGCTGCTCTGCCGTCAGTTTCTCAACATACTGGTCGGCGACTGGCACAAATTTGATTTGGCGGGTGCCGGCTGCGGCTTCCTTGACCGACCCATTGGGATGGCCGACGGTGTAAAAGTAGGCATCGATGCGGCCGTCCTGCAGCATGCCGGCAGCTTCAGCCGGCTTGATCCCTTCGGCCGTGAGCTCGGAATCGGCGTCGATGCCGGCGACCCGGAACAGGTCCATGGCATTGACGCGCTGGCCGGTTCCCGGAGCGCCGATATTGACGATTTTTTCTTTCAGGTCCTCGACCCCGTTGATGTTGGCATCAACGGCGGCAATGATGGTGACCGCTTCCGGGTGCAGGGCAAACATGGCGCGCAGTTTTTCCTGGGGCTGTCCATCCCACTCGCCTTTGCCCTGATAGGCCTGATACTGCAGATCGGATTGCACCACTCCGAGTTCCAGATCTCCGTTCATCAGGGCATTGACATTGAACACCGAGCCGCCGGTCGACTCCACCGTCGTGCGCAGATTGAGTTCCTGTCGCTTGGCGTTGACCAGCTTGCTGATTGCGCCCCCCACCGGGTAATACACTCCGGTGACGCCGCCGGTACCGATCGTCACGAAACGCATGGCGCCGCCAGTTTTTTCTGCCCCGTCGACCTGTTGACCGCCCTCTTCCTGCTGGCAGCCGAGTGCGAAAACCAGGCAGAAAACCAATCCCAACCATTTTTTCATGATGCCTCCTCCTTGTGGATAAATTCCTGCCGGAAATAGCAGGGAACAGATAGCAAGAGACCACCCTCAGACTCTATGAAATCACGAGAATAGAAGCTGACGGAAATCGCTGGCCGACTCATTAAAATTAGCAGAACACCAGGATCTGTCAAGAACGAGCAAAAGGTAGGAAGGGCTTGCGGCCGCCCCGGAAAAAGGAATTCCCGGGGCAGGGAGCAGTTCAGGAGGAGTTTTCACCTTTTTAGCGAAGTCTAAAAGGCATTAAGACGACGGATAAAAGCTTTGAGCAGACCGAAGTTGCGCCGGTTGAAGGCGAAACTGAGGCGTGGCAGGTCCAGCAGGTCAGGTTCGTCCGCCTCCTCGGGAAAGGGGCCGCTAAGAGTCAGGCGGCTTTCCGGCTTGATAATTTCGCCGAATTCTTCGGTCAGCGTCGCAAGATTTTCTTCGCTCAACCGCTTGTTGAGGCGGATCACGAACGTTTCCCCGATGAACCGGCTTGAATGATAGACATGATAGAATTCATCGATAAGCCGAACCGCTTCGGCAGGATCTTTGGTGATCGTGAACAGCGAAAAATCCTCACCCGAGATCATCCCCTTGCCGAACAGGGTCTTTTTGATGAATTCGAGCCAGGGCCCCCAGAAATCGCCCTCCTCATTGTCGATGAGCACCAGCGGGATCGGCGGGTTTTTTCCGGTCTGCACAAGCGTCAGCGTCTCCATCGCCTCATCGAGAGTGCCGAATCCACCGGGGAAAAGAACGACGGCATTAGCTTCCTTGAGGAAGGCTACCTTGCGATTGAAAAAATACTTGTAGGTCAAAACCTTTTTATCCTTCGACATGACCGGATTGGTCTCCTGCTCGAAGGGCAGGCGGATATTGACGGCAAAGGAGTTTTCCGCTCCCGCACCTTCGTTGCCCGCCTGCATGATTCCCCCTCCCCCGCCGGTGATCACCATGTAGCCGGCCTCGACCAGCATGCGGGAGAATTCGACGCACTTGCGGTAGATCTCCAGGGTCGGTTCGGTGCGCGCCGAACCGAAGATGGTGACTTTTTTGCGGTTGCGGTAAGGGCCGAAGATCTTGGTGGTATAGCGCATTTCTTTCATGGTTGTGCGCATCAGCTTGAGATCCGCCGGATAATCCGACTCGTGCCCGGCTTTAAGGGCAGAAATAATCATTTCTCGAACGATTTCCGGCTGGTGGATGCCGACCCGTTGCATCAGGTCATCGATGATCGCGTCGATTTCCCCGTTTTTTCGCTTGAAAGAAAGTTTCATTGAGAAATCTCCGTAAAGATCCTTCTTTACCTGGCTGCACAGACTGCATCAGGGAGGATCGAGCAGCGGGCGTTCGCCGAGTCGCTCCAGGGCGATGAGCAGGCCGCGCAGACTGCCGGCGGCGTACCGCCTGGCAAACGTCTCGTAGATGTGCCGCAGCTGCTTTTCCCGTTCATAGAAAAGCGCCGCATTTTGCGCGCCCATGGCCTTTTCGACCGGCTCGCAGGCAAATGTGACGCAGTTAAAAGGCCGGCGGGCGACCTCAATCCGGCAACCCTGGGGCCCGAGCATCGGACAGGGGGCGCTAAAATCAGCGTCCGGCGGTTCTTCCCCGGCAAGCAGACAGGCCAGCAGATTGGCCAGCGTCAAGTGATGCTTGCCATGAGCGCAGCACGCGCCGAGGCAGTCGCGGCACTGCGTCTCGCCCTCGCCGGATTGGAAAAGCGCATGCAACTCCTGCTGCACTAGCGCAATACGCTCAAGCTGCGCGCTCATCCACATGCGTTCTGTTGCCTCAAGTGCGGCAACTTCGCGCTTCAGGCCGGCAAGGCCGCTTTGCCAGAGCACAAGGTCGCTCTCTCTTTTTTCCATCTCGGGATCAGGATGCACCGTGGAATAAAAATAAAATGGCCGAAGAAGGACATAAGCCGGGTTCTGTTCCCTGGCGCCGTTGCCCGCGCCAGGGCGACGATCATTCATCTAGGGCCGCCGTTGCCGACGGCCTCGAGCGACCTGACCCGGGAGCTTCGGACGGGCCGTCCTCGAACGCTCCCCTATTTGGTCTTGCTCCGGATGGGGTTTGCCGAGCTGCCGATGTCACCACCGGCACTGGTGAGCTCTTACCTCACCCTTTCACCCTGACCCGGGCCGACCTGGCCGGACCGGGCGGTCTGCTTTCTGTGGCACTTTCCCTGGGGTCGCCCCCGGTCCCCGTTAGGGACCATCCTGCCCTGTGGAGCCCGGACTTTCCTCCCGCCCGCCTCGCGGCAGGCCGGCGATCGTCTGTCCTTCTTCGGCCATAAACGATTTGCTGAAATCAGGTTGCCGTCTGCTCGAGATAAACGAGCCTGTTACAATGCGGGCAGGTCTCGACTTCGTCACCGCGGTGCAATTTGTTGAATACCTGCGGCGGAAGCTGCATGTTGCACCCTAGACACGTTCCCTGCCGCACCTCGACCACAGCCGTACCGCGGCGATCGAGCAGCATCTGGTAGCGCCTGCGCAAGGATGCGGGAATCTTGTCGAGCAGCTTTTTACGCGCGTCTTTGTAATCGGTCAGCGCGCTGTCATATTCGCTCATCGCCTTCTCGAGTGCGTTCTTGCGCTCAGACATTCTCTCGGTCTGGGCGGCAAGCTCGGCATCCTTTTCCTGCTTGTCCCCCTCGACAGCATTGATCTCCGCGTTTTTCTGCGTGATCCGATCCTCGATCTCCTTTGTGAGCTTTTTCGCCGTATCGACCTCTTTGAGCACGGCGACGTACTCCTTCTGGGTTTTGATGGAGGGAAGCCGATCTTCAGCCTTTTCCACGTTTTCGCGTTCCTGCACCAGAGCCTGGTCGAGCTCGCGGCGCTCCGCTTCGAGGGTTTCCATCTCCCGGGTCAGCTGATCAGCCATCACCTGGATTCGATCGAAGTCTGCCTGAAGTTCATTCAACTCGCCTTCAAATTGACGACGTTCGGTCCGGATGCGCTGGGTTTCCGAATCAAGCTGCTGCAATTCACGCAGCATGTTTATCTGCTTCTGGATCTCTGTCTCTTCCATCTGCTCCTTCCCGTCGCTTTCTTTCTGAGTAGGTACTCGTGTTGAAAAAAAAGAAAACGGGAGATCAGACCGTCCGCAGGGGGTCTGAATCTCCCGTCATCTCGCTCACTTTCAGATTCCAGGCTTTTTCCCCCGCGGCTTCCCGCAGGATGCAAGCGAGGTGTTCTACCATCAGGCGCTCAGTGGCGAAGTGTCCGGCATCAATCAGAGTCACATCGCGCGCCCGGGCGCCTTGTGCCTCATGGTACTTTACATCCCCGGTGACCAGCACATCCGCTCCCAGGCGTGCCGCCTCATTGAGCAGAGAAGCGCCGCTGCCGCCACACAGGGCCACCTTGCGGACGAGCTTGTCCTCGGGCCCGGCGACGCGCAGGGTGTCGATCGCGAGCCTCTCCTTGACCCGCTCGATGAATGCGGACAGCGAAAGCGGTTCGGCGAGCACACCAATGCGGCCGAGTCCGACATCGCTTCGCCGGTTGTCGAGAGAGATGAGATCGTAGGCGGGTTCCTCGTAGGGATGAGCACGCAGCATTCGGTCAACGACCTTGGCGAGGCGTTCCCTGGGGACAATGGTCTCGAGGCGGAACTCCCGCACCTGCTCGGTGACCTCTGACTGCCCGATAAACGGCGCGCTCCCGGCTAACGGACGAAATGTCCCGCTCCCGGCAACACCGAAGGAGCTGCGGTCGTAGTTCCCTACCTGGCCCGCTCCAGCGGCGAATAATGCGGCGGCGACCGGCCCTTCGTAACCGCAGGGGACATAGACCACCAGCCGTGTGAGCCCGCCAGCGCCGGCCTGCAGCGGCTGCGGATCGCAGATGTCAAGGCGCTGGGCCAACCAGTCGTTGAGGCCGCCGCGTGCGCGGTCGAGATTGGTATGAGCGGCATAGACGGCAATGTCCGCGCGGATGGAATCGGCGACCAGTCGGCCGGTTTCATCGCTCGGAGTCACGCTGCGCAGAGGGCGAAAAATCAGTGGATGGTGGGCAATAATCAGGCTGGCGCGCTCTTCGCGGGCACGCAACAGAGCCTGGGCGTCGACATCGAGGGCGACCAGCAGGCGCTCGACCGGTGCGGCCGGGTCCCCGATCTGCAGCCCGACGTTGTCCCATTCTTCGGCCAACGCAAGCGGGAAAAGCCCGTTAAGAAATCCGATAACATCCTGAATACGAGGGATTTTTTCTTTTCTCATTGCCACTTCTAAAAAGTAAAAAAAAAGAGTGCAACAGTCTTCAGGTTGCACTCTCTGCAAGCCGCTGCCTGCTTATGTCCTACTGAGTCGATAACTCATTTTTCCTGAGGTGGTGGGCCCACCAGGATTCGAACCTGGGACCGACCGGTTATGAGCCGGTGGCTCTACCAACTGAGCTATAGGCCCGACGCAGATCAAGCTTGTAGACTAAAGTTTTCGCCGGGGCGTGTCAAGGACTTCGCCCCGGCGAGAACAGCTTTCACCCGGATCAGGTCTCTACAAAGCTCTTCAGCCGCTTGGAGCGGCTCGGATGGCGCAGTTTGCGCAGCGCCTTGGCCTCGATCTGGCGGATTCGTTCGCGCGTGACGTTGAAATCCTGGCCGACCTCCTCAAGGGTGTGATCCGATTTCTCGCCGATTCCAAAGCGCATGCGCAGCACTTTTTCTTCCCGGGGCGTCAGCGTCGCGAGCACCCTGGATGTCTGATCCGAGAGGTTGCCTTTGATAACGGCCTCCACCGGGGAGACCACGGCTTTATCTTCGATGAAGTCGCCTAGAGATGAGTCCTCCTCTTCGCCGATTGGAGTTTCGAGGCTGATCGGCTCCTTGGCGATCTTAAGAACTCTGCGCACCTTTTCGAGAGGAAGCTCCATGCGCTCGGCGATCTCTTCGGGAATCGGCTCGCGCCCGATCTCCTGAACCAGCTGGCGGCTGGTGCGGATCAGCTTGTTGATGGTTTCGATCATGTGAACCGGTATCCGGATCGTGCGTGCCTGGTCGGCGATTGCACGTGTGATCGCCTGCCGGATCCACCAGGTGGCATAGGTAGAGAATTTATAGCCACGCTGATATTCGAACTTATCCACCGCTTTCATCAGACCGATATTCCCTTCCTGAATGAGGTCGAGAAACTGCAGGCCGCGGTTGGTGTATTTTTTGGCAATGGAGACGACCAGGCGCAGGTTGGCTTCGACCAGCTCGCTTTTCGCTCGCTTGGCGCGAAACTCACCTTTCTGGACATCCTTGAGCGCTTCGAGAAGTTCTTCCGGGGCGAAACCCGATTCCTCCTCCACTTTCTTGAATTTGCGCTGTGCGGATTTGAGGCGCTTTTCGACCGCAAGCAGCGAATCCATCGGCTTGCCGAGCTCTTCCGCGACCCTGAGAGCGTCCTCATCGCTTTTGCGCATACGCTCGAGCAGCGCCTGGACCTCCTGATAAGGCATGTCCAGCTCCTGCTCGCAGGCACGGACCTCGGCCATGCCTTTCTTGACCTGCGTGGCCAGCTCCTTGAGTCGACCGGCGATTTTCGCGACCTGGTAGTCTTTGAGGCGAATCTGGCGCAGAAGTTCGAAAATCTCTCGCTTGAGCCGCAAAGCCTCCTCTTGGAGCTGAGACTTGTCATCGCCGTTGGCGGCGCTGATCTTTTCGCGCACCTCCATGAACTGCGGATCGAGTTCGCGCATTTTGTCAATCAGATCGAGAATCCTCTGCCGGTGCTTCTCGCCTTGCTCGCTCCCTTCTTCTTCTTCAAAGTCCTTGGTGATCTCGGCGACACCGATCTGCTCCTTTTCGAGACGCTCGCCGAGATGAATTACTTCCTTGAAAGCGATGGGAGTCCGCAGAATCACCCGGGTAACCAGAGCTTCGCCCTCTTCGATGCGCTTGGCGATTTCGACCTCGCCCTCCCGGGTCAGCAGCGAAACCTGCCCCATCTCGCGCAGATACATTCGCACCGGGTCGCTGGTGCGCCCCAGCTCGGCTTCGAAATCAGGCTCCTCTTCTTCAGGGCTCTCATCGTCGTCTTCGCCAAGGGAGCGCTCTTTGGCCAGGGGGATTTTCTGCTCGGAGTCGACGATTTCAATATCGAGTTCGCCGAACATGCTCATGACATCGTCGATCTGCTCCGACGAAACCATGTCGGCAGGCAAAAGATCATTGACCTCGTCGTAGGTGAGAAACCCCTTCTCCCGTCCGAGATCGATCAACTGTTGTACTTCGTCCATCTTGGTCTTTTTAGACATTCTCTGCCTTCTCCTCTTGTCGCCTGGAGTGAGCTGTCATTACCAACATTTTAAACCTATTTACAGTTTTTTGCTGCGCAGTTGCTGCTGAATTTCCTGAAATTCCCTCTGGTAGCCATCCCGTCCGGTGGCATCGCCGCTTTTTTCGGCCTCATGGATCAGGTTCTGCAACGCGTTGCGCCTTTTTTTCAGGCGTTCTCGTCGGGCCGCCTGGCGGCAGTCCTCAAAGATCTTCTCGGCGCTTTCACCGATAAACTCTTCATCGCGGATCAAAATGCCCGTGAGCCGCCCCTGCTGGTCCTCTCCAAGGTGCTCGAAGAGAATCCGCTCGGAAACCTCCTCGCTTGAAGAGGCAAAGCGCTGGATCACCTGGGCGGCGATTCCCCGCAACACCTCGTCGGTGAAAAAGTACTTGAGACCTTCTTCTTCGACCAGACGACGCGTTGCCGGGCGCTGCAGCATCAGCTGCAGGATCAGCTCCTGGGCTTTGCGCGCCGCGCTGCCGTCGGCGGCGGGCGCCTGATCCCGGGGAGCAGGCGCCGGCCTGCGGTAAGCCGGCTGCTTATTGGGCTCCGGGCGGCGCCCCTGGCCTATCTGCCGGCGCAGCAGCTGCTCCTCGATCCCTGTGCGGTGCGCCAGCTCACGCAGGTAAAGGCTGCGCTCGATCTCGCCGGGCAGGCGCCGCAGTTTGGCAAGCACGGCCTCAACCGCCCGTGAACGCCCCTCGATGCTCTCGCCATGCGCCGCCAGTGTCTGCTCGAGAAAAAACTGAAATACAGGTGTCGCCGCAGCGAGTCTCTGTCGCAAGGCATCCGCCCCCTGCCGCTGCAAAAACGAATCGGGATCTTCGCCAGGTTCGAGCAGAGCCACGGCAGCCGGAAGCTGCGCGTCAAAAAGCATGTCCATGGCGCGCAGGGTAGCCTGCAGGCCGGCACTGTCCTGATCGAACAGCAGCACCAGGCGCTTGGCGTAGCGCTTGAGCAACTGCCCATGTTCGGCGGTGAGCGCCGTGCCGCAGGTGGCCACGGCGTTTGCGAATCCGGCGCGGTGCATGGCCAGTACGTCGAAATACCCCTCGACCACGACCGCCTCACCGCTGCGCCGCATCTCCTGGCGGGCCTGCGAGAGGCCATAGAGAACGCGGCTTTTATAATAGATCGGCGATTCGGGGCTGTTGATGTATTTGGGCTGGCCTGCATCGAGGACCCGGCCGCCGAAAGCGGCCGCCTTGCCCCGCTCATCCAGAATCGGGAAAATCAACCGCCGCCGGAACAGGTCGTAATCCCCGCGCTTCTCCTTGCCAGGACGGATCAGGCCGAGCTTGCGCACCGCGTCTGCGTCAAAGCCTTTCTCGGCCAGATGACGCGCCAGATTCTCCCATCCCTCGGGCGCGAAGCCGAGCCGGAAACGGGTGGCCGTCTCGCGCCCGTAGCCACGCTCTTTGAGATAGGCGCGACCCGCAAGCCCGGCAGGCTCCTCCATCAGCTGGCGATGATAGAATTCGGCCGCCACCTCGTTGATGCGATGCAGCAGCTGGGCCTCTTCGCGCCGGCGCTCTTCCTCCGGCGAGAGGCGCTCTTCCTCGACCTCGATGCCGTAGCGCTCAGCGAGACGCTTCACCGCCTCGGGAAAAACAAGGCCCTCGATGCGCTGCACGAAAGAAATGGCATCGCCGCCGACGCCGCAGCCGAAACAGTGATAGATCTGCCGCGGCGGGTTGACGTTGAACGAGGGCGTCTTTTCCGCGTGAAAGGGGCAGAGGCCCTGGTAATTGGCGCCGGAGCGCTTGAGAGAGACATAGGATGAGACGACCTCGAGGATATCGGCCCGCTCCTGGATCTCCCGAATTTTCTCTTCTGCGATTCGCCCCGCCATCAGTGTCGCAGCTCGACGATCGTGACGTTATCGCCGCCCCGGGCGGTATCGGCCGCATGAAATGAGACCACCTGCCGCTGGCCGGCGAGAAACGCGCGCACCGCACGACGCAGAACGCCTTCGCCGGCCCCGTGGACGATTTCCACTTCGCGCACTTCATGCAGCAGGGCGTCATCGAGAAAACGCTCGGTACGTGCCAGCGCTTCGTCGACCCGCTCACCCACCAGCTTGAGAACCGGCTGAAAGCCGCTGCGCTCCACATGGCTGCGCACGCTGCGCACCCCGCCGCGCGCGCGGGAAAACCGCGGCGGACGGAACTGCTCAAGAGAGGTCAGGGGCAGGCGCAGCCTCTTACCCTGAACGGAAAGCTCCACTTCGCCGCCGGCAACCTTAACCACCTCTCCCTCGGTGCCGAGAGAGGGAATCCGCAGAAGCTCCCCAAGCTGGACATCGCGTGGTTTCTTGCCGCGCGGCGCCTCGGGCTTCTTTTCCGCGAGCTCGCTGCGCACCTGGCGCACGTCATGAGTCAGGCGCGCCGCCTGGGCCGGAGACGCACCGGCAGAGCTCGCCTCCTTGAGCACCTGCTTGACCTTGCTTTCCGCATCCCGAACCACCTGCTCGGCGCGGCGTACCGCCTTGTCGAGGATCGCCTGTCGACGCGTTTCGATCTCGTCGAGAAGCTTTTTGCGTTTTTCCCGCTCCTGGCGCGCCTGCTCTTTGAGGCGGCGGGTTTCCTCGAGATCGCTCTCGAGGGAGCGCATCTTGCTGTTGAGTTGCTCGAGCAGTTCCAGCCCCTCCTTCTCGCCCTCGCCCAGATAGCCCTCGGCGCGCTCCAGCACATCGGGTGGCAGGCCCAGCGTACGGGCGATGGTAAAGGCGCTGCTCGCCCCCGGGATTCCGTAGTGCAGGCGGTAAGTGGGACGCAGGGTCTGCAGATCAAACTCAACGGCCGCGTTCTCGACACCGTCGTGAAGCAGAGCGTAGCCCTTGATCAGATTCAGGTGCGTGGTCACCACGGCGCGGGCGCCGCGCGCGCGCAGAGAATCGAGTACCGCCATCGCCAGAGCTCCGCCTTCGGCCGGGTCGGTCCCGGTGCCGGCCTCGTCGAGAAGCACCAGAGAGTCACCGTCGGCCTCGCGCAGAATTCTCCGGATGCGGGTCAGGTGCCCGGAAAAAGTGGAGAGGTTTTCCTCAATGCTCTGCTCGTCGCCGATATCGGCATAGACGCGGGCAAAAAGATGCAGCCTGCTGTCGCGATGGCAGGGAACCGGCAGGCCGCAGCGAACCATGACGACCAGCAGGCCGAGGGTCTTCAGAGCCACGGTCTTCCCCCCGGTATTCGGGCCGCTGATCACCAGCACCTCGCGCTCGCGCCCGAGGAGCAGATCGACCGGAACCGCCTCACCAGACCGGGACGTACCGTCGGCCTCGAGCAGAAGAAGCGGGTGACGCGCTTCGCGCAGACGAATCTGCGGCTGCTCCACGATCTGCGGCGCCACGGCTTCTGTGAGAACGGCAAATCGGGCGGCGGCGCTGCGCAGGTCGAGATGGGCGAGAATCACCTGATTGGCGGCCAGATCGACGGCCGATTCACCCACCCCTGCGGCGAGTCGGCGCAAAATACGCTCTTCTTCGCGCTGTTCCTCCCGGCGCAGGGCCTGCAATTCGTTGTTGTCCTTGAGTGCGCGGGCCGGTTCGACGAACAGGGTCTGACCGCTTGAGGACTCATCGTGAACAAATCCTTCGATCTGCCCACGGTGGTCGGCCCGCACCGGGACCACGTAGCGGCCGCCGCGCTCCGTGATGATCCGGTCCTGAAAGGCTCCCGCCAGGCGATCGTCGCCGAGCATTCCCTCGAGGAGCGCGCGGATACGCTCGCGGGTGCGGCGCAACCTCTGGCGGATCTCGCCGAGCTCAAAGGAGGCGCTGTCAAGAATTTCTCCCCGGGCACCGATCGCCATTTTAAGTTCACGGCGCAGGGGGTCGATCCCGGCGAGATCCCGGCAGCGCTCACTGAGCAGGGGCGCCCGGCCAGCCTCGGCAAAATAACGCCGGCAGGCACGGGCCGCCTCGATACTGGAAAGAATCTCAAGAAGCGCATCGGGGAGCAGAAACGCCCCTTCCGTGCGCAGCTGGCGCAGATGACCGCGCAGGTCATGATTGCCGCCGATCGGCGGATAACCGCGCTCGTTCTGCACAATCACGACTTCCGAAGTTTCGTCCAGGGATCGGCGCACATCCTCTTCGCCGGCGAGGGGGCAAAGTTCCATCCCCAACTCCCGACCCGGCCCGGAAACCGTGAATCCCGCGATCAATCTGCGGATCTTATCGAATTCGAGTACCCGAAGGGTTGCCTCGTCCATACCTCTGATCAGGCCCGTTGCTGCAGAAGTTCGCTGCTTACGGTGAAAACAGCACGGCCCAGGTCGACAAAAGGCGGCGCCAGCCGCGATGCGACCAGTCCGTCACGCACAATTCCCGGCAGCGGTCCCAGGCTCAGAGCGAACAGGACCACCGCCAGCAGCACCACGCCCTCCATCAGCCCGAACACCCCCCCCGCCACGCGGTTGAACCCGCCGAGAAAGATCAGCTTGATAAAACGCGAGAGCAGAAAACCAAGGGCCGAAAACAGGATGACGGTCACCAGAAACAGGAGCAGAAACGCCGCAACCACGCAGAGCTGCGAAGGCAGATTCAGAGTTTCCATCAGCCATTGGGCAAGCGGAGCGTGATAGCGAAACGCCAGAAACGAACCTGCCACCAGGCCGATCAGGGAACAGAGCTCCTTAAGCAGCCCGCGCAGCAGCCCCTTGAGAGTAAATCCCGCCAGGATGACCAGAATCGCGATATCCAGATAATTCATCAACTCTCTTGCGTGCCTTATCTCGCCAGGCGGGACTTGACCATTTCGCTGACAAGGCGACCGTCCGCGCGACCGGTCGTCTCGGGCACGACGATCTTCATCACCCGTCCCATATCTTTCATGGAATCCGCGCCGGTTTCATGAACGGCCGACTCGATGATCCCGGCGACCTCCTCTTCGCTGAGCTGGCGCGGAAGAAACTCCTGAATCACCGCCAACTCGGCCTCTTCCTTCTCCGCAAGATCGATGCGCCCGTTTTCGCGGTAGGCTTCGATGGAATCGCGCCGCTGCTTGGCGAGGGTCGAGAGGACCGCGATCACTTCCTGGTCCTCAAGCTCGCGCCGCTCATCGATTTCCCTGTTCTTGATCGCGGAGCGGACCATGCGAATGGCGCCCAGAGGCAGGCTGTCCCTGGCCTTCATCGCCTCTTTCATCGCAACGCTCAACTGCTCTTTAATGCTCATAACCTTCCTCGCTACAAAACGCAAAGAGGGCGGCCGGTCAATGGGCGCCCCTCATGCGAAACCTTACCAAGGTAAGGACTTTTTCGAAAATGTCAACTTTTACTTTTTCCTGACGCCTGGCGACTTTCCTTCTCGTCGATTCCTGACATACCAAAACGCCTGCGCAGCTCGTCGTAGACCCGCTGCGGCGGCAGATCGTAATATCCAAGGAGTACGAGGGTATGGAAGAAAAGGTCAGCACTCTCGTAGACGACCTCATCAGGATCGCCGCCCTTTCCGGCCACTGCCGTCTCAGTCGCCTCCTCGCCGATCTTGCCGAGGATTTTATCGAGTCCTTTCGCAAACAAGGAGGCCACATACGACTTCTCGGCCGAACTCTGCTTGCGTTCCTGGATAATGTGATAAACGGCATCGAGAATATCCTGGCGGGCATAGGCTGAAAACGGATCGGCCGTTTTTTCGCCGACACTCTTCGCCCCGCTTTCCTCCCAGATTCTGTAGAAGCAGGATCTGTGCCCGGTGTGACAAGCCGCCCCCTGCTGCTCGACACTGATCAGAAGGCAATCGGCATCGCAGTCGAAGCGGATCTCGTGCACCAACTGCACATGTCCCGAGGTTTCCCCCTTCATCCACAAGGACCGGCGCGAGCGTGAATAATAGTGGACCTTGCCGGTTTCGACCGTCTTTTCCACCGCCTGGCGATTCATATAAGCCATCATCAGCACGTCCCCGCTTGCGGCATCGCGGGTGATGGCAGGAATCAGACCGTCGGCATCAAATTTGAGTTGGTCGCTTAACGACATGACAAAAATACCCCTGTCTCAGGCAATAGGCATTAGACGCAGAGGCGGCTGAAAACAAGGTCATCTCTGCGGGCTCCGCGCTCTCTCATTTTCCCTCTGCGTTTAAAATTTCTCGGTTCTGCAGACGTACCGGCACTCCCCCCGCGCGCAGATACTCCTTGCACTCGCCGATGGTATGCTCGCGAAAGTGAAAGATACTCGCCGCCAGGGCCGCGCTGGCACCGCCCTCGACCAGCCCCTCGCGGATGTGCTCGAGGTTGCCGACGCCGCCGGAGGCGATGACCGGAATATGCACCCGGTCGCTGGCCGCTCGGGTCAGTCCGATATCGTAACCGTTTTTGGTGCCGTCGCAGTCCATCGAGGTGAGCAGGATCTCCCCGGCGCCGTAGCGCTCCATCCGCTCGGCCCAGCCGAGAGCGTCGATGCCTGTGGAATGACGCCCGCCGTGGGTATAAACTTCCCACGCAGGTGGATTGCTGCCGGGCACCCGGCGCGCGTCGATGGCGACCACGATGCACTGCGAGCCGAAACGCTGGGCGGCCTCGCGCACGAACTCCGGTCGGTGAACCGCCGCTGTATTGATGGAGACCTTGTCAGCGCCGGCATTGAGAAGATCGCGGATATCCTCGACCGTGCGCACCCCGCCGCCAACGGTCAACGGCATAAAAACGCGCTCGGCGGTGCGCGCCACGACATCGAGGATAATGCCGCGCTTGTCGCTCGAGGCAGTGATGTCGAGAAAGGTCAACTCGTCGGCACCCTGGGCATCGTACGCCTCGGCCGCCTCCACGGGATCGCCGGCGTCGCGCAGTTCGAGAAACTGCACCCCTTTGACCACGCGGCCGTCCTTGACGTCGAGACAGGGAATGATGCGTTTGGTCAGCATGATATCCTCAAGATAAGCACGCCCCGGCAGATGCGCAAGGGCAGGAAAAATAAAAGCCGGGCCCCTTTAAACGCAGAGGCCGCGGAGGGGCGGAGCGCGCGGAGAAAAGCAAAACCTTTGACAGGATTGACGGGATTAACAGGATAGACTCAAAATCGTTTAAGCG
>JAGXHK010000077.1 GCA_024636255.1 Desulfuromonadales bacterium
AGGGGATGAGCCCAGCTCGGCGCCAGCAGGGCATCGGTGATGTTAATCGCGGTCGGATCCTGCGCAAGCGGCGCCAGAGCTGCCAGAAGAAACATCAGCAGCACGATGGCAGCACCGCAGAGGGCCATGCGGTTGCGGCGCAGCCGCTTCCAGAAGACATCGCGGAGAAAAGACGTTTTTCGAAACATCGCGTTACTCACTCACTGCATCAGCGGTTGCGGATGCGCGGATCGGCCATTGCGTAACCGAGATCGGCCAACAGGTTGCCGACCAGCGTCAGCACGGCCCCGATGACCAAAACTCCCATGATGGCCGGATAGTCGCGCATCATGACGCTGTCGTAGAACATCTTGCCCATGCCGGGAATGGCAAAGATCGTTTCAAAGATCACGCTGCCGCCGATCAGGGTCGGAACCGAGAGCCCGAGAATGGTAATCACGGGCAGCAGCGCATTGCGCAGAGCGTGCTTGTAGATCACCGCACGCTCTCCAAGCCCCTTGGCCCGGGCGGTCAGAATATAATCCTGGCGCACAACCTCAAGCATGTTCGAGCGCATGTAGCGCGAAAAGCCGGCAAGGCCGCCAAAGGCAGAGACGAATACAGGAAGCATCAGATGGTGAATGATATCCCAGATCCGGCCCGGCAGGCTCAGATACTCGTAGTCCATCGACGTAATCCCCGAGATGGGGAAAAGCCCGTAGCGCACACCAAGAAAATCCATCAGCAGCAGGGCCAGCCAGAAGGATGGGGTCGCAAACCCGATGAAGACGAAAACCGTCGTCGCCCGGTCGAAAAAGGAGTTCTGGCGAACCGCCGACAATATGCCGATCGGCCCGGCAACCCCCAGGATCAAAATGATCGAGGCCACATTGATGGCAATGGTAATCGGCAGTCTTTCGGCGATTTTATCCATCACCGGACGCCGGTCCTGGGAGAAAGAATCGCCGAAATCGAGTTTGACAAGCCGTCCCAGCCAGGTGCCGTACTGAACCAGAAGCGGCTTGTCCAGATCGTACTGCGCGCGCAGTCGTTCCTTGAGGTCGGCGCTCGCCTCGGGATTGAGTTCGGTCTGAAGATCCGTCGGCTCGCCGGGCGCCAGGTGAATTACCACGAAGGAGATAAGGGTGATTCCCAGCAGTAATGGAATCATCATCAAAAAGCGTTTGGCAAGATATCGCAGCATGGGTCGGATCGTTTCCTAGTGTTTGTACTTCTGCTCGCCTGCAGGCACCCACCAGCGGATAAAGTTGTAACTGATGCCAGCCGGCGCCGGTTCAATACCACGGAAGCGCGCGGCCACAACGGGCAACGCGTCAGGGACAAAGAGAAACACATACGGCTGCTCTTCAGCGAGAATTTCCTGAAAGCGCCGGTAGTATGTCTTTCGCTCCTGTTGATCAAGCGTGCGCCGTCCTCGCTCGAGGAGCTCGTCAACCTCGTCGTTTTTGTAATTGATGAAGTTGAGCTGCCCCGCACCCGTTTTGCTCGAATGCCAGACATTGAATGCATCGGGGTCGGGGGGGATCGTCCATCCCATGATGATTGCGTCGAAATTGCCGGGGTTGACGAACTCCTTGAGAAAAGAAGCCCATTCAATCACACGCAGCTGAACGTCGATACCAATGTCTTTGAACCGGCGCTGGATGATTTCACCGCTCTTGACGCGCTGGTCGTTTCCCTGGTTGGTAAGAATATGGAAGGCGAAGGGCTTGCCGGCTTTATCGAGGATGCCGTCGCCGTTGCTGTCGCTCCATCCGGCATCGGCAAGCAGCTCTTTGGCCCGCTGCGGGTTGTAGGGATAGCGTTTGACATCCGGGTTGTACGGCCAGGTCCCCGGCTTGTAGGGCCCGGTGGCGGTCTGGCCCAGCCCGAGCAGGACGCCGTCGATGAGCTCCTGCTTGTCGATCGCGTAAGCCAAGGCCTGCCGCACTCGTTTATCCTGAAACATGGGACGGCGCTGGTTGAAACCAAGATAGGTATAGGCGAACGCAGGGTAGCGATACTTGTTGAACTTGCGTTTGAAGACGCTTGTATCGGTCTGCCTGGCGTACTGCAGCGGGGTCAGGCCCATCTGATCGAGTCCGCCAGCCTGCAGTTCGAGAAACATGGTCGAGCTGTCGGGGATAATCCGATAGATCACCCGCCCGATATAGGGACGTCCTTCGAAATAATCGGGATTGGCCTCGAGAACCACCTTTTCACCCGTCTTCCATGCCACAAAAGTATAGGGTCCGGTGCCGATAGGCCGGCGCGCCAGAGGGCTCTCCGTCACCTTTTCGCCTTCGAGCAGGTGCCGGGGGTGAATGGCCAGCGCCCAGCTGACCAGCGCGGTGGCCAGCGGCTCGTCGTAGGTCACCCGGAAGGTATACGCATCGGGAGCTTCGGCACGGGCGACCTTCTGATAGCGCTCGGCATAGGCGGTCGGTGTCTGCGGATCGATCATCAGCTCATAGGTAAACATAACGTCGGCCGAAGTAAACGGCGCGCCGTCATGCCAGGTGACCCCCTGGCGCAGATGGAAGGTAATGACCCGTCCGCCCTCTGTAATCTCCCACGACTCGGCCAGATCTCCTTCGAGTTCCATGTTCTTGTCATAGCGGACCAGCCCGTTGTAGACCAGCCCGACGATATCGGAGGAAGCCGAATCGGAGGCCAGGGCGGGGATCAGATTGCTCGGCTCACCGATGGATCCTTGAATGATTGTGCCGCCATACGCCGGCTCTGCCGCCTTGCCTTCGGCAGGCATGCGGGGCTGCTCACGTTCGCAGCCGGCCAGAAGAGCGGCAATCAGTATGAAAAAGAAGACGTTGCGCATGCGTTTGTTTCTCCTGCGAAGCATGTTCAGGGCAGACTGCGAATCTCCACCCCTGCTGGCGGCTCGAGATCAAAGCGCTCCCGAGGAATGGCCGTGTTGGTCTGCACGTCGGAGAATTCAAGCGATGCCGAAGCCTGCGCGGCAGGCATCTGCAGATCGACGGCAAGCGGAAAAGGGTGTACGCCCTGCCTGAAGTGCGTGTAGCGAATCTGCAGCTGCAACACATCCTCAAGCAGATAATCGGCACCTTGCAGGCGCTGTTCCCGGTCGAACAAGAGGATCTGTCGCAGCTCCTGATCCCCCAGCAGAATCAGTCGGTACCCCTCCTTTGTCGACTCGATGCCGACCTCGTTATGGGCAATAACGGGCACCTGGTAGAGAAGGATATGCACAAGATCGGCGATCTGCAAGGGGATCGGAACAAACCTCTGGAAATTGTCCAGCGTCGCTGCGCCATGGTAGTAGACGCCATCGCCGGGAAGATAGACGCTCAGCGTGTCGCCGTCCGTTGCGCTGACCAGCATGGGCTGGCCGAAAGGGCTGAGTGTCTCGGCGCGCAGGCGATCGGGCTTTTCAACAAACAACACCTGCCGGGCAGAGACATCGCGTTCGCGCAGGCGCACCTTGACTCTGGCCAGTCCTTTCGCGGAGCGGAAGGCCCGAGACACCTGCGCAAGCTCCTCGAGCAAGCGCTCCTTAAGCGCCGCGTCGGCAGGAAGCATCGGCGGCACAGGTGCCTTGGGTGCGCAGGCGACGAGCAGAAAAAGCAAAAGGAGGAGCAGCAGATGGCGCATGATCAAGGTCCTCCCAGCATCTTAAGTTTTTCAGAAACACCTTTAGCGTCCGGATCGAGCTCGAGAACCCGGCGATAAACCTGGCGTGCTTTTTCACGCAGCCCCAGAGCCCGGTAAACGTCTGCGAGATGTTCCTGAACCAGAGGATCTTCCGGGAGCATGTCAACCGCTTCTTCGAGATGCTTCCGGGCCTGCTGGTAGCGACCGCGTTGAAATTCCACCCATCCAAGGGTGTCCAGAATGTATCCTTCACGCTTCAGCTCGATGGCTTTTTGCGCCATCGCCAATGCCTCTTCGAGATTTTCGCCGGTTTCTGCGAAATGATATGCCAGGTAATTCAGGGCATCGGCATGTTCGGGCGCACGTTCCAGCACCTCTCGCATCTTGCGCACGGCGGCAGTCCAGCGCTCCATTTTGCCGTAGATCAGACCTTCGCGATAAAGGAAGGACTCGTCTTCGGGAAAGCGCTCTCGCCCCTCCTCCAGAACGGCAAGGGCCTTTTCAGGCTGATTCTGCTGCTCGTAAAAGGCGGCCAGGTAGAGAAAGTACTGAGGCAGGGGCTCAGAGCCACGCATCGCTTTGCGCAGCAGCGCGATCCCTGCCTCGGGACGGGCGAGACGCTGGTAGATAAAGGCGGCATGCAGGGTAGCTTCGGGATACAGGTCGCTTTCAGCGGGAATCGCTTCAAACTGGCGCAATGCATCCTTGAGCTCGCCTTTTTGTCCGAGGGCGGTTGCAAGATAGTAGCGGGCCTGATGCTGCTCGGCGTCCTGGGCCAGTATTCGCCTGAAGCTCTGAGCGGCGCGATCCCAATTTTCCTGCTGCAGATAGATCAGTCCCAGTTTGCTCAGAGTTTCCGGTTCGTCGGGATAGGCGGCCAGGGTTTGCTCAAGAATGTCGCGCGCCTCGGCAAAACGCTCCTGCGACACAAGCAGGCGTACCAGGTGGTGACGGACAGAGAAATCGCGCTCCAGCGTGTCAATCGCTTCGCGGTAAACTTTTTCCGCTCGCTGCGCTTCGCCTTCTTCCTCCAGCATGCCGGCAAGTTCGAGGTAGGCGCTGGTAAACTGCGGATATCTCTGCAAAACCGCACGGTACTCCTCTTCGGCAAACACTCTCAGGCCGGTCTCACGGTAGAGACGGGCCAGAGTATAGTGCCCGATGAGCGAATCTGGATTGCGTTCAAGCAACGCCTTCAGGACTTCGGTCGCTTTTCCGGTATCATCGGCGCGCGCATAGGCGATGCCGAGTTGAATATAGGCCTCTTCATTCTCGGGAGCCAGGGAAATGACCTTTTCCAGATGGGGGATGGCCTCTTTGCTTCTATCCTGCTGGACGAAGATTTCACCGAGCAACAGGTGAGCCTCAAGGTTGTCCGGACTCAGGATACTGGCGTCCTCGGCGAGTCGCACGGCTTCATCGATCTGCCCCAGGCGCAGATAAAGCCGCGCCAGGGCCATTTTCAGGAAAGCCGAATTCGGGTCGAGCTTCACCGCTTCTGAGAGAAAATCGACCGCCTGGTCCAACCGACCCTCCCCAGCCGCAAGCTGGGCCTTGGCGAAGAGACTGAAACGGCGGTTCTGATCCCCAGTCATCACCGAAGTCGACTCGCCGGATGCGCGCACCTCTGCCGAAACGGGCCCGAGGGGAGCCTTTTTATTCTGGGGACCGAAACAACCGGCCAGAATCAATGTGCTTAAAATTACGGCTAAGTATCTGAACATCTGGCGAAACCTCCCGTCACCGGCAACAAATCGGAAACGGCGCAAAAGTTCGACAATCATACGCGATGGGCAAAGCAAGCGTCAAACTGTTTCAATCCCGCTCAAGTTTCTTTACAGGCGTGCCGATTGTGCTAAAGTTTTCTGTAAATTCTGGGATTTAGCCCGGAGGGCGAATGGATTATCGGATCATACACAAGGCACTTCTGCAACCTGAGGCCTATCCCGATGCGCCGGGGGAAATTTCTTTTCTCGAAACGCACATTTCGCGCCTCTATTTCACCGCAGATCATGTGTACAAAATCAAAAAACCTGTAAATTTCGGCTTCCTCGATTTCACAACACTCGATCGCCGGCGGTTTTACTGCCAGGAAGAAATTTCGCTCAATAACCGGTTCTGCCCCAATACCTATCTGCGCGTGGTCGACATTCGCGAAAAGAACGGCCGGATTCGCATTGATGGCGAAGGAGAGGTTGTCGAGTACGCCGTTCTCATGAAACGACTCCCCCGAGAACGTATGCTCGATCGGCTGATCGATGCGGGCGACCCTTTTCTGCAGGGCGAAATGGGCCGGCTTGCCCGCTACCTGGCGGAGATCGAGAGCACAGCACGCGTCTGCCGCGACAATGAACGCAGCAACCTGGAAACGGTCCAGCGCAACTGGCGCGAGAATTTCGATCAGGTCGAGCCCTACGTAGGCCGGACACTCGAAAGAGTCGCTCAGGAGGCGACTCGCACCTATGTAGATCGGTTTCTGAGTGAAAATACAGAGCTGCTCAAGGAGCGGGAGGAGCAGGGATATGTGCGCGAGGGACATGGCGACCTGCACGCCGAACACATCGTCCTGACCGATCCGATCTGCATTTTCGATTGCATTGAATTCAACCGCCGCTTCCGTATTGCCGATGTGGTTGCGGATATCGCCTTCCTGCTCATGGATCTCGATTTCAGAGGACGCCGCGATCTGGCCCGGCGTTTGCTGCAAGAGTACGTGAAGGCCAGCGAACCCGATCCCGGATTTAACAGGCTTCTGCCCTTCTATAAGATTTACCGGGCGTTCGTACGCGGCAAGGTCAATTCCTTTCTCTTTGGCGATGAATCCGCCGAGGAGGCAGAGCGCGAAAAAGCCGCTCACCACGCCAGGCGATATTTCAATCTCGTCCAGGGCTATCTGTGCCCGCAGGTGCTGATTCTGACCTGTGGCCTCATGGGAACCGGAAAGAGCACCATAGCGCAGGAACTTGCCGATCTGCTGGCGGCCGATCTGTGGCGATCCGATGTGCTGCGCAAGGATCTGGTCGGGCTCCCTCCTGCGCAGAAACGCGAGGATCCATACGGCACGGGCATCTATGCCCCGGCGTTAACCCGCCGGACCTACGACCAGATGCTGCAACACAGCCGGGAAAGCCTTAAAGCTGGACAAAGCGTCCTCGCCGATGCATCCTTTGCAAAGCGTGAGGACCGCGACCGATTCCAAGAAGAAGCACGCCGCCTCGGTATACCCTGTCTGCTTGTGCACCTGCACTGCCCTGCCGAAACGGCGCTGGAGCGGCTCGATGCCCGCCGTGACCGCCCGGATGAGGCCTCCGAGGGGCGGCGCGAACTCTATCGCGAACAGGAAAAATCCTTCTCACCTCCCGAATCGGATGAAAATCCGCTTATGATCGACACGACTGACTCACTCGATTATAGTGTGCACCTTATTCTCGGCGAACTTCTTCGCCGCGGGGGAGAGCCGCATGAAGGATCTTAGGCCAACCCAGATCAAAGAAGCCTGGACCCTGCTCTTTGTGCTGGGCGTGATCATGATCAACTATCCATTCATACATATCTTCAACAAGGAAACCACCGTTTTCGGCAGTCCCCTGCTGGTGGTCTATTTCATGGTCGGATGGCCGCTGTCCATTCTGGTCGTCTACATTTTCGTGCGACATCTTGAACATCAACCAACGGAAGACGAAGGGAAAGATTCCGAAGAATGATCTCCGTTCAACTCGTCGCCCTGATCTCACTGGCGTATTTTGCTCTGCTCTTCGGTGTGGCGTATTTCGCCGATAAACGTCGTGAAGCTGGACGCAGCATTATCTCCAATTCCCATATCTATTCCCTCTCGCTGGCCGTTTTCGTCACGACATGGACCCTTTACGGCAGTGTGGGCCGCGCCGCGACCAGCGGACTCGATTTTCTGCCCGTCTATCTCGGTCCGACTCTGATCGCCTTCACCTGGTGGTTTTTTCTGCGCAAGATGGTGCTGGTCAGCAAAGAGCACAACATCGTGAGCATCGCCGACTTTATCTCCAGCCGTTACAGAAAGTCGGCAGTGCTCGGCGCGATCGTCACAATCTTTGCGGTGATCGGGATCATGCCCTACATCGCCCTCCAGCTCAAGGCGGTGGCGCACACCTTCGATCTGTTGACAACAACACAGGTCGGCCCGGGCGGCAGCGCACAATTTACCCCGCTGGCTCCCCGCATGGACACCGCGTTCATCGTCGCAACCGTCCTTGCCTTGTTCGGAGTCCTGTTCGGGGCCCGCCGCCTTGACGCTTCGGCCCGTCACGAGGGGCTCGTCGCCGCCGTGGCTCTGGAGTCGATCATCAAGCTGGTCGCTTTTCTGGCCGTTGGCGTGTTCGTGACTTACGGTCTATTCGATGGCTATGCCGATATCTTTCAGCGCTTTTTCGCCACTTTCCCGGACCGTGATTACCTGGTGACAATTGGCACCACCCAGATTCCCTATGCCAAATGGTTCTCCCTGACATTTATCTCCATAATGGCGGTGATGTTTCTACCCCGCCAGTTCCATATCATGGTCATCGAGAATTCGGATCCCAAGCATATCAAGAGTGCCATGTGGCGCTTTCCAGCCTACATGTTTTTGATCAATCTTTTCGTTATTCCCATCGCCCTTGGCGGCCTGCTCATGTTCGGCGGCGATACGACCCATGCCGACTATTTCGTGCTTCACCTGCCCCTCGAGTCAGGGCATCACTGGCTGGCACTGCTCGTTTTTCTCGGCGGATTTTCCGGAGCGGCCGGCATGGTTATGGTCTCCTCCATCGCGCTGGCCACGATGATTCTCAATCACCTGGTGATGCCGATCGTGATCAAGCTTCGCTTCGAATCTCACGATCTCTCGGGATTTCTGATCAATATGAAGCGCCTTGCCATCGTGGCCGTCATTTTCCAGGGGTATCTCTATTACAAGATCATCGGCGACTCCTTTGCTCTGGTGAATATCGGGCTGATCTCCTTCGTTGCCGCCACCCAGTTCGCTCCTGCGGTAATCGGCGGTCTTTACTGGCGCCGTGGCAACGTGAGCGGCGCCACCACCGGCCTTCTCCTCGGCTTCGTCGTCTGGTTCTACACGCTGCTCGTCCCCTCGTTCGTGCGCTCCGGATGGGTGAAGACGGATATTCTCGAAAACGGTCTTTTCGATCTTCCGCTGCTGCGCCCCACCGAGCTTTTCGGTCTGAGCGGATTCGACCTGTGGACCCACTCACTGTTCTGGACGATGTTTTTCAATCTTTCGGCCTACCTGCTCGTCTCTCTGCTCACCCGGCCCAACAGCATCGATCGTGAGCAGGCCGCCAAATTCGTCGACCCTGAAAGCTATCGAGAAGAAGAGCAGAAACGCAGGCGCATAAGTAAAGCACCGACGATCATGGAGTTCGTCAACCTGATGGCAAAATTCATCGGAGAAAAGCAGGCGCATGCCACCATCGCTGAATATCTGGGCGACCGCGAGATCGACGAGCGCGGCAGTCTCTCTGAGTATGATCTCCCCAATCTGAAGCGTTTTGCCGAACGCACTCTGGCCGGATCGGTGGGGACCGCCCCGGCGCGAATCATCATTGAGAACTATCTCTCCGCCCGCGGCAGCGAAATGGAGGATGTTTTCGATATCTTCGGCACCGTCACGTTGAGTCGGACCGCCAGCCGGGAACAGCTCGGCGTGCTGTATGAGGCGGCAAGCATCGCCGCCAGCGGCGAGGAGCTCAAAAACATACTGGATAATATTCTCGAGCTGCTGATGCGCCAGTTTAAGTTTGATCTGTGCGTTATCCGCATACTTGACGAGGACCGCAATTCCCTGATCGTGCGCTCGCAGAAAGGGATGAGTTCCGAACATCTGGGCGAGTCAGAACGCGACCTGTCAATGGACACCTACATCGGCGAAGCTTTTCTTACCAATTCAGTGAATAAAGTCAACGATACCGATTTTCTTGAAAAGCCCCACTCGGCGCAGATTATCCATCGCGAAGGCATTAAATCGTTCGCCCACGCACCGATTACGGTCGAGGGGCAGCCGATGGGTGTGCTCTCTGCCTTTTCCCGCTCGGTGAAGGGCATTTTCACCGAGGAGTTTGTCGAGCGTTTTCGCAGCCTCGCCGGGCAGATCGGCGTTGCCTGGCGTAATGCTTCCCAGACCAGAAGGCTGATCGAAGTGCGCGGCCAGGAACGCGAACTGCAGATTGCTAAAAACATTCAACTCGGTCTGTTGCCGACCCAAACGCCAAAAACGACTGGAATCTCTCTGGCCGGAATTTGTGTCCCGGCCAGGCAGGTCGGAGGAGACTACTACGATTATCTCGAACGCGGTGAGAACGGCATCGATCTGATCATCGCCGACGTTTCAGGACATAACGTGGGAGCGGCGCTGATTATGGCCGAAGCGCGGACCTTCATCCAGGCCCAGGCCCGCCAGATCGACTCGGCCAATGAGATTATGGAGGCGATCAATCGCTTTTTCTACGCCGACCTGACACGAGCCGAATTATTCATCACCATGTTTTACCTCAAGTACAACAGCGCAAACCACGAGATGGCCTACGCCAGCGCGGGTCACAATCCGCCGCTGATCTGGCGCCGCGATTCCAACGCCTGTGAATGGCTGGACGCCGAGGGTCTGATTCTCGGCATCAGGAAAGAAGTTGTTTTCGAAGAAAAGAAGGGGACATTGAACCCTGGCGATCTCGTATTACTCTATACCGACGGCATTATCGAAGCCGAAAACGCTCGAGAGGGATTCTTCGGTCGCGATCGCCTGTGCGCCCTGGTGAGTGAATATCACGATCGGCCGCCACAGGAGATCATCAATAACCTGCTTGACCAGGTCAGACTTTTTACCGGCATGCAGACCTTCAACGATGACGTGACAATGATCGTCATGCGGGTCGAAAAATGAAGGCTTCACTTCAGATTCGCACATGGCGAATGGAAGGGAGATATGGTATCGTAGTGATTAACGCGCTTTCAAAAATATCGGAGAGCAAAAAGGATCGGCTTCTGCTGGAAAATTCAGATTTTTGAAATGAAGGAGATATTCCAATGATTCTTAAAGTTGAAGAAAAAGACGATGTTGTTTTAATTCAGGTTAAGGAGGAGCGTCTGGATGCCCACAACAGTGGCGAATTGAAAAATCAGATGCTCAACCTGTTCGAAGAGGGAAAAAATCATATCGTCATTGATCTTCAGGATGTCCGTTTCGTCGACTCTTCAGGTCTCGGCGCCCTGGTCTCCGGTTTCAAGAATGCCAGCGCGCGTAATGGCAACCTCAAGCTCTGCGGTCTGCAACCCCAGGTCAAGTCTATGTTCGAGCTGACCCGGCTGCATCGGGTCTTCGAGATCTTTCCCGGCACGGATGAAGCCCTGGACAGTTTCTGACCGGGGCCTGCGGGGGGCATATGAAGAACGAAAAAATAGAGGTGGACATCAAGGTCCCCAATCAGACCCGCTACCTGAGTCTCATTGGAAAGATCGGTGAAGATATCGCACGGACCCTCAAGCGCTACAAAGGTGATCGTGAAGAACTCGCCTATCATATCAACCTGGTTCTGACCGAATCGATGACCAACGCGATCCGGCATGCGCACGAGGGGGATCCGACCAAAGAGGTGCACCTGACGATCTCGATTCAGGAAAGCAATCTGGTCATCAAGGTCTACGACCAGGGGCAGGGTTTCGACATCAGTAAAGCCCCCATGCCGAAATTCAAATGCCTCGACGAGCATGGTCGGGGCGTCTTCATCATTCACTCCCTGATGGACAGCGTCACGTACCGCGAATTTGACGGCGGCCATGTCCTCGAGATGATCAAGGCCCTTTGAACGTCAATTCAGATCGAGCAGCTTCAGCAACTCGAGATGCGCTCCAATCATGTCGTGTTTTCTCCACTCCCCTTTATAGCCAACGAAGCGCACCCCTGCCTTGCGGGCCGCTTCGCAGTCAAGGGAAGAGTCCCCGATGAAAATCAGTTCCCCGGCAACACATTCAAGTCTTTCGGCAGCTACCAGCAGCATGTCTGGGTAAGGCTTGGGGCGAGCCACATCGCCACTTGTCACAACCGTCGTAAAAAAATCAGCGATTCCGAAGTGATCCAGCAGGCCGGCTACGCTCTGACCGCGATTGGTGGCAACGCCCAGCACAAACCTGCGGCTGAGCAGGGACAAGGTTTGTTCGATTCCGGGTTCACTGCGCAGGTGCGGGAGAAATCGCCTGTAATCGATATCTGCGGCAACAGCGAGGGCTTCCTCGACAAGGTCTTCGCCCAGCAGGTTTTTGAGCACCTGCGGACTGGCCGCAGTATGGCAGAGATGAATCGTCTCCTTGTCCAGGGGATCGATGGCCGGCCGGCCGAACTGCCCCAGAATAGCGCCGTAGTAGGCCAGATTGGCGGACTGACTGTCGAACAGAACGCCATCACAGTCATAAATAATTCCTTTGGTTTTCATCGCCCCGCCCCCTGCCGCCGCTGACAGTACCAGATCCCGGCCAGACCGAGCAGGATCATGGGCAGCGAGAGCAGCTGTCCCATGGTCGCATTCACCCACAAAAATCCCAGATGCGCATCGGGCTGGCGAAAGTATTCCACCAGGAAGCGAAACAAACCGTAAAGGGCGAAAAAGGTAAAAAATGGAACCCCATGAGGCGCTTTACGGCGCTGCAGGAGGTAAAGAATCGTGAAAAGAACCGCTCCCTCCAGAAAGGCTTCGTAGAGCTGGCTGGGGTGGCGTGGTTCTGGTCCCGCCCCCGGAAAAACCATCGCCCAGGGCACATCAGTCGTTCTTCCCCAAAGCTCACCGTTGATGAAATTTCCGATTCGCCCCAGACCGATGCCCGGCGCAGCAGCGGTCACCAGAACATCTCCCGTCAACAGAACCGGCAGCGACCGGCGATAACAGAATAGAACTGCAGCGACGACGACTCCGAGCAGACCGCCATGAAAACTCATGCCGCCTTCCCAAACCGCGGGAATCTGCAGTGGGTTCTCCAGGTAATATGGCAGATTGTAGAAAAGAACATATCCTAGCCTTCCCCCGATAATCACGCCGATGACGGTCGAGAAGAGCAGATCCGAAATCCCATCCTTGTCCAGGGGCACATTGCGAAGGCGCACCAGGTGCCGAATCAGGAAATAGCCAATGGCAAATCCGAGCAGGTACATCATTCCGTACCAGCGCACGGAAACGGGGCCGAGGCTGATAATGACCGGATCAAACTGGGGATAAGGTATCATAAGAAAGTCCTGGTATCAGGTTGCAGGCTGATGAGTACCGCGGCGGAAGGCTTCGAGGACGGCGCTCAAATCCTCAGGAAGTGGAGCTTCCACCTCGAGAGGGCGTCCACTGACGGGGTGATTGAGAATGAGACGCCGGGAATGGAGAAGATGACGCAGGATCTTTAGCCCGCCAGCCTGGTCCGGGCCGCCATAAAAACCATCGCCGAGCAAGGGATGCCCAAGCTCAGCCAGGTGAACGCGGATCTGGTGCGATCTTCCCGTCACAGGCTGCACTTCGAGCAGCGCGGCTTCGGAAAACGTTTCGAGGACACGGTATCGGGTCACAGCTTCCCTGCCGCCGGAGGTCACAGACATCATACGGTTGCCATTGCGACTGCGAACCAGACGGGAGCGAATCTCACCCTGTCCTTCGCAGGGGCATCCGGCCACCAGGGCAAGATAAACCTTCGTGATCTCGCGTCCGCTGACGGCGGCCGTCAATCCCTTATGCGCTTGAGGATGGATTGAGAAAACCATAACGCCGGAGGTATCACGATCAAGCCTCTGCACCATTCCCAGTTCGGGTTTCAGATGTGGCCGCCAGGGATCCTGCAACATTCGCAAAAGGGCCTCATAGAGAGTACCTTTGAAACGGGCATGTGTCGGCTGGGTATCGACCCCGGCAGGCTTATTCAGGGCAAGAAGGAATTTATCGCGATATAAAATATGCGCATCCCGTACCACAAAAGGTTCCAGGGACAGACCATCGACGTGGACTTCTATTTCCTCATCGCCCTGCAGCGCGCGGGTACACTTGCGCTGCCGGCGGCCTTCCACATGAACTCCGCCAAGATCAATAATTTTGCGCAACTGGGTACGGGAGAGGTTCTCAACCTGCTCGGCGAGAAACTGATCCAGCCTCTTTCCTGAATCCCGACCGGAAGTCTGCAGTCGATAAAGAGCTCGCCTTGCCCTCAAAGGCTTCTCCTCCTTGCTGGCAGCATGCCGATGCAGGCAAAAGTCCCAGCAAATAAAACGAAACCCTTTTCAGCGTCACCGGCTTTGACAATCTGAAAATTGCTGTTAAACATTTTGATTACCGGGATGTGCGTGTCCAGTTTGCAAGTAACGACCAACATAAAGCATTTATTGCCTCGGAAAAAACCTCGCGGTGAGCCAGCCCACCTCTTTGAGTGGGACGCCTAAAGCGGTTTTCAGAGGCGAGCTATGGTGACCACGGTCAGAGTCTGAGCAAACTGAATCGCCATCCCGGTGCCGGTCAATCTTCAGCACTTTTTTTCGGCTTCCGGTCCAAATGAAAAGGCCGCCGTCTACAAAACGGAGGCCTTTTCTCGCAAAATAGAGTATGTATGTGCCGCCGTCTGAACTATCTCTCGAGAATATGTCGATCAAGCACAAAGCATGTAAAATCACCATCCAGAACGGCCGCTCCCGACTCGGTCGAGCAGAGAACATGCACGACGAATTTGCGGTCGCGGCGCTCCACCACTTCAGCCTGAGCTGTCACCTTATCTCCAACCTGGACAGGGGCAGTAAATCGAACCTGTGCACTTCCAAGGACCACATTCGGATCATTCACCGCCAGCATTGCCGCGTAATCAGCAAGGCCGAAAGTAAACCCACCATGGGCCAGACCCCGCTCGTCAGCAGCCATCTGCGACCCGACGCTCAATCGAACGGTGGCCGATCCTTCGCTCAACTGGACAGGCTCGCCGACAAGTTCAGCTGAGATCTGTGAATGCGTTTTGATATCCATAATGATAACGTCACTCGATCAGCGTGCAATCGAAGCGACTGCGGGCACGACAATGCTGCTGTTGACCCGTTCACGCAATTCTTTGCCCGTTTTGAAAAACGGGGTTTTTTTCGGTGGAATCTTCACCAGGTCACCGCTTTTCGGATTTCGCGCTTCCCGGGCGTCACGCTCGCGAATGGTAAAGGAACCAAATCCGCGAATCTCAACGCGATCACCGCCCACCAAAGCATCACTGATGGTGTCAAAAATGGTATTGACGATCAGTTCGGCTTCTTTTTTGTTAAGATTTCCGCTCTCGTCGGACAACTGCTCAATCAATTCGCTTTTCGTCATAGGGATACCTCCTGCTTAACGTCCAGACCATAAAAATTGGAATCCAGGGATATTCTTTTTCTGTACATCAAGCCAGATCTCCCGAAGCCCCTGCTCGATCAGAAAATCAAGAAGCCCGGGTGAATCTTTGGCAGGGTAGATCACTTTGGGATCTCCGTCGATCCCGCCGAGTTCCGCAGCCACCTTTATCGCATCCTGCAGGTTGCCGAGTTCGTCGATCAAACCGAGCGCCTTACCTGTTTGACCGGAGAAAATGCGCCCGTCGGATATCCTGAGGACCTCATCCTCATTCATCCCCCGCCCTTCGGCCACAGCACGAATGAACTGGCCGTGAACATCGCTGACGAGATCCTGAAGAATCATCTGCTCGTCCTCAGACATGGGTCGCACCGGAGAGCCGAGGTCCTTGTGCTCGCCGCTTTTCACCACAGTTGTCGAAAGACCGATTTTATCGAGGAGTTCCTGGATATTCGTGAACTCCATTATGACCCCGATACTCCCGGTAATTGTTCCGGGATTGGCGAGGATGCGGCGTGCCGGTGCCGCTACATAATACCCGCCCGAGGCCGCTACAGAGCCCATGGAAACAATGACTGGCTTGATCTGGTCGGCTTTTTTGACTTCGGCGAATATTTCTTGAGACGGTCCGACGCCACCGCCGGGAGAGTTGACCCTGAGAACAATGGCCTTAACCTGAGAGTCATCGCGGAAACGGATGAGACGTTCGTTTATGTCTCGAGACGAGACAATCACGCCCTGAATTTCTACAATCGCTACCTTTTCGCCAACGGCTAGCCAAGAACTGCCAAAGAAACCGCCGACTGTAAAAATCGCAGCCAGAAAAAGAACAAAGATGACGCTGAATATAAGCAGCGCCATCAGGAAAGGTCGCTTCCTCATGTAGTCAACCATTGGCAAAACAAGGCCCCCGGTGCCGAAGCACCGGGGGCTCATGACAAGCTCAGAAAAACTTACTCCTCGTCTTCCTTATCCGAAGCCTGCTTCATGGCACCCTGCAACAGATCGCCAAAGCTGGATGTCGCCTCTTTCTGCGCACCGAGAAAAGCATCGACCTCGGCCTTCTCTTTCTGGTGGGAAAGCTTCTTGATCGACAGAGCGATTTTGCGCTCTTCGGTGTCGACATTGAGAACAACAGCTTCGAGATCGTCGCCGACTTTTGCGAAATCCTTGGGCGATTCGATCTTTTCCTTGCTGATCTCGGACACATGGATCAGCCCTTCGATTCCCTCTTCGATCTCGAGAAAAATACCGAAATCAGTCACGGAGGTCACAGTGCCGTGCACGATCGTACCGGCGGGGTAACGGGCCGGGATGGTCGACCAGGGATCGGAGGCAAGCTGCTTGATTCCGAGAGAGAAACGCTCATTTTCACGGTCGATATTCAGAACAACCGCCTTGACCGTATCCCCTTTCTTATAAAGCTCGGAGGGATGCTTGACACGCTTGGTCCACGAAAGGTCGGAGATGTGAACGAGACCGTCGATCCCTTCATCAACGCCGACGAAAATACCGAAATCCGTAATATTCTTGACCTGGCCCTCGATGATCGTGCCGACCGGGAACTTCTCGCCGATCACATCCCAGGGGTTCGGTTCGGCCTGCTTGAGGCCGAGAGATATACGCCGGTTCTCGGCATCTACGGCGAGGACAACCGCTTCTACGTCGTCGCCGATATTGAGAACCTTGTTCGGGTGCTTGATTCGCTTGGTCCAGCTCATCTCCGAGACATGGATCAAGCCCTCAACCCCCTCTTCAAGCTCAACGAAGGCGCCGTAATCCGTCAGGCTGACAACCTTGCCGGTCACCTTGCCCCCGACCGGATAACGCTCTGCAGCGGCCTCCCAGGGATCGGGCGTAATCTGCTTGAGGCCGAGAGAAACGCGCTCTTTCTCACGGTCGTACTTGAGAACCTTAACGTTGACCTTGTCACCGACTGTGAGAATATCCGAAGGATGATTGACCCGTCCCCACGACATGTCGGTAATGTGCAGCAGGCCGTCAATGCCGCCAAGATCTATAAATGCACCATAATCGGTAAGATTCTTGACCACGCCTTCGAGCACTTTGCCTTCTTCAAGAATCTCCAGCGTCTGGCCGCGCATCTGCTCTCGCTCTTCTTCGAGGAGAACCCGGCGTGAGAGAACGATGTTCCCGCGACGCTTGTTAAGTTTGATAATCTTGAATTTAAACAGTTGCCCGATGAGCTTTTCAAGATTGCGAACCGGCCGCAGGTCGACCTGGGACCCGGGCAAGAAGGCATTCACACCGATATCGACGGAAAGGCCGCCCTTGATCCGGGAAACGATGCGCCCGTCAACGACAGCATCCTCTTCGAGAGTATTCCAGACCTTCTGCTGATCGGCTTTTCTTTTCGAGAGCCTGACCAGGCCTGTTTCGGCGTCTGTCCCTTCGAAAAGGACGTCGAACTCATCGCCGACCGAGAATTCCGGCTTTTCCCCATCTTCGGCGAACTCAGACTGAGAAATGATTCCCTCGGACTTGTAACCAACGTCGACAACGACCGAGTCAGGATTCACCTGCACCACCGTTCCCTTGACGACATCGCCGGGTTTCAACGCCCTGTGAGATGAATCGAGGAGTTCGGCAAAGCTCAGCTCTGACTCTTCCCCTTCAAACTCATCCCCCTCATACTCGTCATCCATGAGCTCATCGTCGTTCTGGTTGATCGTTTCCTTGTTTTCCACCATTAAAGAGAAACCCCCTAACAAATTTCCTGCCGATTAACAGCAGGTTCGTGTCTTTTTGACAACAGGAAGGGAAGATAGCACATAGGTCTGCAAAAAACAAATCTTAATTTTAATCTTCGAAATTCGTCAGCCTGTTCACCACGTCGTCAATAATCCAGTGCGGCGTGGACGCTCCGGCGGTGATTCCGACCGAGGTGCATTCATGAAACCAGCCGGGCTCGATCTGCTCAGCAGTTTCGATGTGATATGTCCGTGGCTGAATCTGACTGCAGATCTGGGCCAAGCGGTTGGTATTGGCGCTGTTGAATCCACCGATGACCAGGACCACGTCCGACAGGTCGGCGATCCGGCGCGCTTCCTCCTGGCGTACCGAGGTCGCATCGCAGATGGTATTGAAGATGCGCAGTTCGGCGCTTCTGGAAAGACAGAGATCGGCGATCCTGCGCAAATTTTCATAGGACTGAGTGGTCTGGGCCACCAAGCCAATGCGCCTGCGCCGCGGAAGTGATTCAGCTTCCTCGGGCGAACCGACGACCCAGACCTCTCCCGAGGCGGCGAAAGAGACAATCCCCTGGACCTCGGGGTGCTCTTTTTCTCCCACGATGATCACTGTGTAGCCGTCCCGGCTGAGCTGTGCAGCATGTTCCTGAGCGTTTTTGACGAACGGACAGGTGGCATCGATGATTGTCAAATCGCGCGCGGCTATCGCCTCCAGTTCAGAGGATGTCACCCCATGGGAGCGCACGATGACCGCGCCTTTCTCGATGTCCTCGACACGTTGGATTACGCACACCCCCTTGTCCTCGAGCGTTTTAACGAGCTGCGGAGAATGAATGATCGGTCCAAGCGAGCAGATCGGGGCATGCTCCTCGACCGCCTCGAAGGCCATCTTTGTCGCTCGCTTGACGCCAAAGCAATACCCGGCGCTCTTTGCGACCTGAACTTTCATGGCCGATCTCCATCGGAACGGATCGGCAGCCCGGCGGCACGCCGCCGCTGCTGAGCAACAGCCGCCATCTGCTCGAGCACCTCGGATATCTCCAGTTGGGTTGAATCGATAATCACAGCGTCCTCTGCCGGTATCAACGGTGCATGTGTGCGGTTTCGGTCCGCGGCGTCGCGCGCCTTGACTTCGGCAATGGTCGTCTCCAGATCCACTTCAAGGCCTTTGGCCTGCAGCTCCTCAAAGCGCCGGCGCCCTCTTTCCCGGGCCGATGCTTCGAGAAAGAATTTCACCTCGGCGTCGGGAAAGACAACGGTTCCGATGTCGCGCCCCTCGAGCACCACTCCTCCCCCTGCCCCCATCTGGCGCTGCAGGAAAACCATCGCCGCGCGCACCCTGGGGTGAGCGGAAATTCTTGAGGTCAACAGGCTGATCTCAGGGGTGCGTATCGCCTCGCTGACATCCTTCCGATTCAGCAGAACGCGCTGATCGTCATTACTGCGCACGAAACTGATTTCAAGGTGAGAGCAGATTTGGGCAAGCGCTGCCTCATCTGAGGGATCGAGCCCATCGCGCTGAGCCGCCACCGCGACACAGCGATACATCGCCCCCGTGTCGATATGGATATAGCCGAAGCGCCGGGCAAGCAGCCCGCTCAAGGTGCTCTTGCCGGCCCCTGAGGGGCCGTCGATGGCAATGATCGGTTCACGTTTCAAAACAGCAGACTCCTGCGGCTCTGAATATATAGATACGGCCGCTGTTTGATAAAGCTTTAATCGCGACGCAGTTGCGCCAGAAGATCCCAGAAGCCGGGAAACGAGGTTGCGGTGCAGCCCGTGTCACTGATTCGCACCTCCCTCTTGGCCCGCAGGGCGGCTACAGCCATGCTCATGGCGATGCGGTGATCCCCGTGAGAACTGACCTGCCCTCCGTTCAGTTCATTGCCGCCATGAATAATCAGTCCGTCCTCGAGAGCCTCGACACGCCCTCCAAGCTTATTGAGTTCGGCACAGATCGCAGCGATCCGATCTGTCTCTTTGACCCTGAGCTCACGCGCGTCGCGAATCACGGTGGTTCCTTCGGCAAAGGCGGCGGCCACACTGATAACCGGAAATTCATCGATAGCGCGCGGGACATCTTCACCGCCGATTTCAATGCCCTGGAGCCTGCTGGTGCGCACCAGCAGATCGGCGACCGGTTCGCCGCAGACCTCGCGCTCATCTTTCAGTTCGATGGATCCGCCCATGCGCCTCAGAAGATCGATGACCCCACTGCGGGTGGGATTGATCCCGACACTTCGGATCATCATCTCTGAGTCGGGAACGATCAGCCCCGCGACGAGGAAAAATGCAGCTGACGAGATATCTCCCGGCACGATGACCTCGCAGCCGTTCAGGCGCGGACGAGGAGCGATCGTGACGCCTCCGACAAAGGGGCGGACCTCGGCGCCGAAATAGGCGAGCATCCGTTCGCTATGGTCACGCGAACGGTGGGATTCGTAAACCGTTGTACTCCCCTTGGCATAAAGGCCCGCCAGCAAAAGAGCCGACTTGACCTGAGCGCTGGCGATCGGAGAGTGGTAGGTGCGTCCCTGGAGCGGGCTGCCCTCGATGGCCAGAGGAGCCAGATTGCCGCCGTCGCGACCGCGAATCCGGGCCCCCATTTCAGCCAGGGGAGCTGTCACCCGGCGCATGGGACGGCGGCGCAGATATTTGTCGCCGCTTAGGACAGAGTGAAACTTCTGCCCTGCAAGCAGCCCGGTCATCAGCCGCATGGTGGTCCCGGAGTTGCCGCAATCAAGAACGTCATCCGGCTCGCGCAGGCCGTCAAGGCCACGCCCGCAGATGATCAGTTCTCCCTCGCCGCACTCCTCGATCTCGATTCCCATACCGCGAAATGCCCGCAGGGTCGCCAGATTGTCTTCCCCCTGCAGGAACCCGCGAACAACGGTTTTTCCCTCAGCGAGCGAACCAAGCATGATGGAGCGATGGGAGATTGATTTGTCGCCCGGCACTCTGAGCTCTCCCTGCAGAGAACCGGCGGGTGTTACGCAGCGGGTATCCGTCATGTGTTCTCCTCTGTCGACAAGGTCAGAATCCCGTCACGCAATTCCTTGGAACGCCTGAAAAAGCGGTAGAGTGCATCTGCATCGCCGCTGCTTACATTCTCCTTGAGTTCGGCGAAATATCGCTCGAAGCCCTCCATCATCTCAAGTAAGGCATCACGATTGGTCAGAGCAATGTCGCGCCACATGGTCGGATCCGAGGAGGCAATGCGGGTAAAATCGCGAAAACCACCGGCCGAATAAGCAAGTATGTTCTCATCATAGCGATCGTATGAACCGACCCCGTTGACCAGGGCATAGGCCACCATGTGCGGAAGGTGGCTGATGGCGGCGAGCACCCGGTCGTGCTTCTCGACATCCATGATCACCACTTCGCAACCCGCTGTCTCCCACATGCTGCGCACCAGTTCAAGTGCATGCACGTCCGTGTGGGCGCTCGGGGTGAGAATGCAGCGCCGCTTCCGATAGAGCGTCGCAAAAGCCGCCTCGGCACCGCTTTTCTCGGTGCCGGCAATCGGATGCCCCGGCACGAAATGCACGTCGGCGCGCAGGTGCGGTTCGATGGCGCGGATCACCTCGGCCTTGACGCTGCCGCCATCGGTCAGAATTGCACCTGGTTTGAGATGGGGCATGATCTGGCAGGCCATTGGGCCAAGCGCCTGGACAGGGGTGGCCAGAAAGACGACATCGGCCTCGCGAACCCCTTCTGCCGGGTCTTGCGTGACCCGGTCGACCACTCCCAGCTCGAGCGCCTTTTCGAGGTTGGACAGGCTGCGCCCGATACCGATGGTTTCACCCACCGCATGGGCCTGCTTGAGGGAAAGTGCAAGTGAGCCGCCGATCAGCCCGACTCCGAGGATTGCGAGGCGGGGGATTAGAACATCACTCATAAGCGCGCTTTCGGATAGGAGCCGAGAACCTTGACGAACTGGCAGTACTGATGCAGTTCTTCGATCGCCTCCTTCACACCTGGATCGACAATGTGGCCGATAACATCGAGGAAGAAAATGTATTCCCAGGCTTTCGACTTCAGCGGTCGGCTTTCGATCTTTGTCAGGTTGAGTTGGCGTTTACTGAAGGGTTCGAGCATCCGATAGAGGATGCCGGGTTCGTCTTTGACACTGAACATGATGGAGGTTTTGTCGTGGCCGCTGCGTCCGGGCATCTGTCGGCCGATGATGAGAAAGCGCGTGAAGTTGCTTGGATTGTCGGCTATTTTCTGTTTGACGACCTTGAGTCCGTAAAGGTTGGCCGCCATCTCGCTGGCGATCGCGGCGGCGCTGTCGTCTTCGGCGGCGAGTTGAGCGGCCAGCGCCGTACTGGCCACATCGACCTGGGGCAGTTCGGCAAGATTTTCCTCCAGCCACTTGCGGCACTGGGCCAGTGCCTGCGGATGAGAGATGATCTTGCGCACATCCTCGAGCTTTCCGGTGCGCGAGAGAAGATCGTGGGAAACCTCCAGGAGGATCTCGGCATTGACCTTGAGATCAGACTCCATAAACATATCGAGGGTATGGGAGACGATCCCTTCATTTGAATTCTCAACCGGGACGACGCCGTAGTGAGCCCGTCCCCGCGCGACCTCGTCGAAGACCGCAGAGATGCTTTTCTGGGGCACCAGCTGGGCCGAAAGACCGAACTGCTGCATGCCGGCCACATGAGTGAACGTCGCCTGGGGGCCGAGAAAGGCGACTTTCATGGGCTCTTCCAAAGAGAGAGAGGCCGAAATGATTTCGCGAAACACCCTGCGGATCGCCTCTGAGGGAAAAGGGCCAGGATTCCCCTCGATCAGCCGGCGGTAAATAGCCTGTTCGCGGCTGGGGACATAAAACTCCTTGTTTTCTCCGGCCTTAGCCCTGCCCACTTCGATAACCACCCGGGCTCGCTCGTTGAGCAGATCCAGAATTTTATCGTCGATGGTATCGATTCTCTGCCGCAGTTCGGAAAGTCTCTTGGCAATCATCGCAAAACTCCTGCTGAAGGCGAGCAATTTAGTCTATCTTCGGGCAAAAAGCAACATTGGCACTGCGAGAGCGATTGCGCTCTTGACCCCGGATATCAGCGATGAGTACACTTCAGGCGTTTGCAATCTATACGAAATCGGGAGGCCATCATGGCAATTGCGCAAAAAGTTCACGGATTCATCGAAAAATCTTCATGGATCCGCAAGATGTTCGAAGAGGGAGCTGCTCTGCGGCGTGTCCACGGGGCGCAAAATGTCTTTGACTTCTCCCTGGGGAATCCGACCGTAGAACCGCCCCCGGCCTTGCATGACGAATTGCTGCGCCTCGCCCGCCATCCCGAACCCGGAATGCATCGGTATATGAATAACGCCGGATACGACGAGACGCGTGTCGCGGTCGCCGAAGTTCTCTCGGAAAAAGCCCGGATCCCCCTGGAGGCCAAACATGTCGTGATGACCTGCGGGGCGGGCGGCGCGCTCAACGTGGTGCTCAAGACGATCCTCAACCCCGGAGAAGAAGTCATCATCCTGACGCCGTACTTCGTCGAGTACAGGTTCTATATCGACAATCACGGCGGGGTTCCCCGCGAGGTGTGGACCAACCCGGAGACATTCCAGCTCGATCTTGCGGAGATCGAAAAGGCGATCGGTCCGCAGACCCGCGCCATCATCCTCAACTCCCCCAACAATCCCACCGGAGTCATCTACAGCCGGGCGGATCTGACGGCGCTTGGCGAGATTCTGCAGCGCAAGGAGAAGGAGCTCGGCCGCCAGATCTATGCCATTTCCGATGAACCCTATGCCCGTCTGAGTTACGATGGCGTGGAAGTTCCCGGCATCTTCTCCTGCATCCGCAACAGCGTCGTCGCCACCTCGCACTCGAAGGACCTCGCCCTGCCTGGAGAGCGTATCGGCTACCTGGCCGCCAATCCAGACATGGAAGAGGCCGAGCTGTTCATCGAAGGCGCCGTTTTCTGCAACCGGGTCCTCGGCTTCGTCAATGCGCCGGCCCTGATGCAGCGCCTGGTCGCTAAACTTCAGCGTGCGAGTGTGGACATAGCGGAGTATCAGAACAAACGCGATCTGCTCTACGATAATCTCAGCGCACTCGGCTTCACCATGGTGAAGCCGGCCGGCGGCTTCTATTTATTCCCGCGCTCTCCCCTTCCCGACGACATCCAGTTTGTGCGGCTGGCTCAGAAACACAATATTCTCGTGGTTCCGGGCAGCGGCTTTGGGGCACCGGGCTTCTTTCGCATCGCCTACTGCATCGATGCCGAGGTCATTCATCGCAGCCTGCCGGCCTGGTCGAAGCTCGCCAGGGAAGCCGGGCTGGGTTGACTCCCATCCTTATTTCTGGCGCAGGCAAAAAAATGGGCTTTCTGGCCCGTTTTTTTTTGCCTGCCACGCAGATTTTAATTGTTCGCGACGCGAAAGTCTCTGATGCGCAACTGAATCGAGAGGCGGCCTTTCCATTGATTGAGCTGGGGTGAGAACAGCACCTCAAGCGGGCCCTGCAGTTCGCGGCGGCGCTCCGCCATGCCGAATGCGATGGCGGGAAAGCTACAGCCGCCCTGGCGCAGGACGAACTGCAAATGTCCGCGACCCACCTCGCGCACCTGCTGCGCTCGTGCCTCACCCCCCATAAAAACAGGCTCAGGGTTACCCATGCCGAAAGGAGCCAGACCTGCAAGTTCCCGGACCCCTTCGAAATCAAGCTCCTCGAGAAAAACTTCGCCGTCGTGTCCGATGCGCGGCGTCAGCAGTTCCTGCTCCAGACGCTGGCGGGCAAACAATTCAAAGGCCGCAGCGAAGTCCTTGACCTGTTCGGCCTTCAGACCAATTCCGGCGGCCATTTCATGCCCGCCGAAGGCCTGCAGCGAATCGGCGCAGGCGGCCATGGCCTGATAGAGATGAAACCCTTTGATGGAGCGCGCCGAGCCCTTGCCCGTGTCGCCGTCAAGCGCAATCAGAACCGTGGGTCGATGGTAGCGCTCGACCAACCGGCTGGCGACGATGCCGATGACTCCGGGATGCCATCGTTCGTCGGCCAAGACGATTGTATGTGTCGCCTCCCGCACCCCTCCCCCGGCGATCCTCTCCAGGGCCTGCGCAAGCGTCTGTTCCTCGATCGACTGCCGTTGACGATTGCAGGCATCGAGGCGCTGCGCGAGCCCCTGCGCGCTCGAGAGTGAATCCGTCAGCAGCATCGCCACCCCTTGTGCCGCATCCTCAAGCCGGCCGGCCGCATTGAGGCGCGGTGCCAGTTGAAAAGCGACGCTGCCGCAGGAGATCTCGCGAACACCGGAAACATCTTTCAGCGCGCGAATTCCCGGTCGCCGGGCATTGTCGAGCAGCGTCAATCCAAAGCGCGTCAGCAGACGGTTAACGCCGCGCAGCGGAACGAGATCGGCAATCGTCCCCAAGGCAACCAGATCGAGGCCGAGACGCAGATCCGGCTCGCAGCGCTGGTTGAAATGGCCGCGGCTGCGCAGCTCCCTGCGCACGCCCATCAGAAGAAAAAACGCAACCCCTGCACCGCAGAGATCACGGAAACAGGCAGGCTGCCCAGGCAGGTGCGGATTGATAAGGGCCAGCGCCTGAGGCAAATCCTCTGGAGCCTGATGATGATCGGTAATGATCAGATCAAGCCCGAGCGCTTTTGCTTGCTGCGCTTCTTCCCGCGCAGTAATGCCGCAATCGACCGAAATCGCAACCCTGGCACCATTCGCCGCGGCTCTCTCCAGGGCGGCGCCGGAGAGTCCGTATCCTTCCTGCAGACGCAACGGGATATAAAAATCGACGACACCGCCAAAAAGACGTAGAAATTCGACCAGCAGCGCGGTACCGGAGATACCGTCGACGTCGTAGTCGCCATGGATCGCAATCTTTTCGCGGCGCTCGACCGCATCGGCGATGCGCCTTGAAGCGGCCTCCATCCCGGAAAGCAGGTGCGGGTCGGGCAATTCTGCAAGACGACCCGATAAAAAGGAGCGGCCTGCGTCCACCTCCACAATCCCGCGACGGGCCAGGACCTGCGCCGTCAAAGGCCTCACATCCAGTGATCTGGAAAGTGAGTCGACGGTCTGCGGCTGCGGCTCAGGACAGCGCTGCTCCCAGCGGCGACGGTTTATGGGCTCCACGACACCCCCGCTCCGTCGATCGGCCCCTTGCACAGAGGCGTAAAGCGAACCCGCCCCAGATACGCGTCGCGACGCCCGTCGAACAGCGTCGCCGCGATCCTTTCGGAATCCAGGCCTCCCCAATAGTTGCGCTGAAAGATCACGTCTTCAGGAACCTCTTCCCCCAGCACCACGCTATAGCGCTGGCTGCTCAGGATCTCGTTCTCTACAATCTGGTAATCCTGCGGATGAGCTGTTATGAAAAAGGCTTTTTCGTTGTCGACGAGCCGGTTGCGAGAAATGGCGGGCGCCCCGAAATGAAAGCGGATACCGGTGCCATTGTCATGAATCAGGTTGTGCTGGATGAGAAACTGGCTGGAATGGAAACGAATGGCCACCAGATTTCTGTCGAAGATTGATTCTTCGACAGCGACAATGGATTCCTGACTGTGCAGGGCGCTGTCAGCCTGGGTAAAGCGACAGAAGCGGAAACGGGCACCCGGGCTGCCCTGCAGGTTGATTCCGCCCCAACTGCCAGCCGGAGCGCTATCTTTGGCATAGCGGAAAACGATCGGCCGCTCGGCAGTCCCCTCGGCGAGAAGTTCGCCGCGAACAATCAGTTCGCTGCCCGGGAAATGCGGGTGTTCGGTCAGCCGGTCTTCACCGGTATCTGGCGGCAGAAAAATGATCGTTGTGCCAGGCTGAATGGTCAGCCGGCTGTGTTCAGCAAGGATCACGTCGCCGCGCAGATAAACGGTTCCGGACCAGACCAGGTCGCCCTTCCACTCCCCGGTCAGCAGGGGGCGCCGGGCACAACCCGAGAGCACCACAAGGGCCAGAAGAAGGACAAACGCAAAATTTCGGTTTGAGAATAAAAAAGTCATCGGTCAAAAAAAGGCCGGCTTTCGCCGGCCTTTAAAAATGCAGGGATTAATTCTGCGGCGCACCGACGGGCGATGTCGGCTGAGCCTCCAAAGAGGCAAGTTCCTGCCGGATCTGTTCTGCGCCGGGGCCGGAGGGGTTAAGTTCGAGATAGCGCGACCAGATCTGTCTCGCCTTTGCAAAATCCTGCAGGTCATAGCGATAAACCACGCCGAGGTTATAAAGACTCTGCAGATGCCGGGGATTGATTTCGTTCGCCTTCCGGAAGTTCTCCACGGCTTTGTCGAACCAGCCCACCTGTCGGAACATGATTCCCTGATCGGTCAGTACGTCAGGGTCAGAGGCATTGAGTTGCAGGGCTTTGCTGTATGCTTCGATCGCCTTCATCGGTTGATTGGAATCGAAGTACGTATGCCCCAACTGGACCCAGGCATCGCGGTTTTCCGGTTCGCGGCGGACGATATCCGTGAGCATCTGAATGTTCTGCTGGTAATTGACTGCTGGAGCGGGAGCCGCGGAGGTCGCAGGGGCTGAGGTTCGATTCGGCTTATCCCCCATGCTGCTGAGCAATACTCCCACCAGAACTCCGATGATCATTGCGGCGCCGACCAGCATCCAGGTCTCTTTTTTCATGATGTCACCTCCTGTTCCTGCTCCGCATTGGCCCTTTTGCCGCTGCGCCAGTTCTCCCAGTAAATCAGAACCTGGCTGGCTACGAAAACAGAGGAATACGTACCAATGACAATCCCGACCAGCAGCGCAAAAGCAAAATTATGGATGACGCCGCCACCGAAGAGAAAGAGCGCCAGTACAACCAGAAGGGTTGTACCCGAGGTCAGGATGGTCCGGGAAAGCGTCTGGTTGATACTGCGATTGATAACTGCGGCGAAACCTTCGCGGCCGTGTTTTCCGAGATTCTCGCGGATTCGATCGTAGATGATGATCGTATCGTTGAGCGAATAACCGATGATTGCCAGAAATGCGGCGATAATCGGCAGATCGAATTCCTTGCCGAAAAGCGAAAAGACTCCCAGGGTAATCACCACATCGTGGAACAGGGCGACAATGGCACCGATCGCAAAACGGAATTCAAAGCGCCAGGTCACATAGATCAGGATGCCGAGCATCGCATAAAGAATCGCCAGCAAGCCTTTTTCGCGCAGGTCCTTTCCGACCTGCGGGCCGACCATCTCGGAACGGCGCAAATCAACACTCGCTTCCCCGAAAGTTTCCTTGAGGTTGCGGGTAATCACCAGGGAAAGCCCCTCGAGTTCTCCGGAGGTAGATTGGGTCCGGATCAGAAATTCGTTCGGCTCGTCCCCGAACTGCTGGACGACGAGACTGCCGAGCTCGACGTCGGCCAGTGCTTTCTTGATCTCCGCGGCGCTGGTCGGCGCATCGAATTTGACCTGCACAAGCATTCCGCCGGCGAAATCGATTCCGTAATTGGGACCGCCCTTGATCACAAGGGAAACCAATCCGGCAAGTATCAGAGTGATCGAGAGGATCAAGGCCAGCTTGCGCTTGCCGATAAAGTCGATATTCACATCCGGTTTGATCAGCTGCATGAAAGACTCCTTAGATACTCAGCCGCTTGATCTGGCGTCGTTCGAGGAAAAAATCGAAGATGACGCGGCTGACGAAAATCGCCGTAAACAGCGAGGCGATGATACCGATCGACAGTGTCACCGCAAATCCCTTGACTGGGCCGGTGCCGAACTGAAAGAGAACCAATGCGGCAATCAGAGTCGTGATATTGGCATCGATAATCGTTAGAAACGCCTTGCTGTAGCCGGCATCCAATGCAGCCCGAGCGGTTTTGCCGATGCGCAGCTCTTCCCGGATGCGCTCAAAGATCAAAACATTTGCGTCAACCGCCATGCCGACCGTCAGAACAATGCCGGCGATACCGGGCAAAGTCAGTGAAGCCTTGAAAAGTGAAAGCATCGCCAGAATGAAGACCAGATTGAGAATAAGCGCGGCATTGGCGACCAGGCCCGCAAGGTTATAGTACAGAATGATCGCCAATATGACCAAAGCGCCGCCGACGAGAACCGAAATGACCCCCTGCCGGATCGAATCATGGCCAAGGGAAGGGCCGACGGTACGATTTTCAAGGATTTTCACCGGAGCCGGAAGAGAACCGGCCCGCAGGACAATGGCCAGGTCCGTTGCCTCCTGCTCAGTGAAAGAGCCGCTGACCTGAGCACTGCCGCCTGAGATTCGCTCGCGGATCACCGGCGCGGAATAGACGGTATCGTCAAGCACGATGGCCATTCGCCGTCCGACATTGGCCGCGGTGAGCTGATCAAAGCGCTTGGCGCCCAGTGAATTGAAATCCATGGCGACATAGGGTTCATTGAACTGCGGGCTGATGCGCACCTGAGCATCGGCGAGCTGGTCGCCGGTGAGCACGGTCTTCTTCTCAACCACAATGGGCGTCTCGCGCACGGCGCCGGTACGGGGATCGACCTGCCGCTCATAAAGCACCTCGGTTCCGGGAGGAAGGTCTCCCTCTACCGCCTTTTGCGGGTCAACGTCCTCTACAACCATTTTGAATTCGAGCAGAGCCGTTTTGCCGATCAGCGAAATCGCCCGTTCCGGTTCCTTGATTCCCGGCAGTTGAATAAGGATGCGATCGTCACTCTGTCGTTGCAGAACCGGCTCGCTCACGCCGAACTGATCGACCCGGTTGCGCATGGTTTCAAGCGCCTGCCGCAAAGCATAATCGCGAATAGCGGCCACCTCTCTTTCGCTGAGCCGAAACTGCTGTTGGATATAACCGTCCCCGCTCGAGGTCGCCACCGGTTCGAGCGAAGGATAGTTTTCCTCGATGAGATCGGTGACGAGCTGCGCAGTCTCCTGGTCATAGAGCGTGACCGAAAGGCTTTCCTCGGAACGGCGCTCCACGCGCTTGAAAATGACGTCCCTCTCCCTGAGAAGCTGCTCGGTCTGGTCAACCAGACTGTCGACACGGTTCTCGACGGCTTCATCGACCTCGACGCCGAGCACCAGATGCATTCCGCCCTGCAGGTCGAGGCCGAGATTGATGGGTTCGAAATTCCCGGTCCACCATTGTGGCAGGCTCTGTCCGGCGAAGGTCGGCGCGAGCACGATCACCGACAGGGCGATCAGCGAGATGACGAGCGCCCCGCGCAGCTTGAGGCTCTTGGACATGGCAGTTGTTTCTCCTTTGCAGTCATTCAGCCATCGGCGAGAGATGGCAATGAGAAGGGTTCCCCCTTTTTATTGCTGTTCCTTCTTGCTGGCGATGGACGCCCGGTTGATCTTGACCTTGACGCCGCTGGCGATTTCAACGGTGACTACGTTATCCTGCAGACCCGCCACCTTGCCGTGAAGACCGCCGGCTGTCACGACAGGATCTCCCATCTGCAATGACTCGATCAGTTCCTTGTGCTGTTTGGCCCGCTTCTGCTGGGGACGGATCAGCAAAAAATAGAAGATCGCGAACATGATCACCAGCATGATGATCCCTTCGTAACCGGGGCGGCCGCCTTCTGCGCCGGCACCGCCGGCCATGGCAAAAGCTTCAGAAATCATTGTGTCCTCCTGTTTAGGGTCGTCAAAAAATAGAGGTGAAGACGGCCGAAGCGCCTCCTTCACACCTTAACTGCTTATGCTCCGGTTTCCCTCCGCCGGTAGAACTCCCGGCGGAAGGAGGTGAATTCATTTTCAGAGATTGCGCTGCGCATCTGCTCCATGAGGTCCAGATAGTAATGAACGTTATGGTAGGTGTTCAACACAGAAGCCAGTATTTCCCCGCTCTGATAAAGGTGCCGCAAGTAGGCCCGGCTGTAGGTCCGGCAGACGTAGCACGCACATTCCGGATCAACAGGAAGCGGATCCTCGATATAACGCGCCTGCTTGATGCTGACCTTTCCGAAACGGGTAAAGAGCACCCCGTTGCGCGCATTGCGGGTCGGCATCACACAGTCGAACATATCGACGCCCCGGGCCACGCCCTCCACCAGATTTTCCGGCGTACCCACACCCATGACGTAGCGGGGCTGATGGGCAGGCAACAGCGGCAGAGTGTAATCCATAGCCTCGTACATGACCGAGGCCTCCTCTCCGACCGAAAGTCCGCCGACAGCATACCCGTCAAACCCGATCTCGACCAGTTCTTCCACGCTGCGGCGCCGCAGGTCCGGATACATGCCGCCCTGCACGATGCCGAACAGTGCCGCTGTCGCATCAGCGCCCAGACTCTTTTTACAGCGCAGCGCCCACCGGCTGGAGCGGGCGGTCGAGGCGCTGACGTAATCTCTTTCTGCAGGATACGGAATGCATTCATCGAAACACATGATGATATCTGAGCCGAGCGCTTGCTGGACAGCCATAGAAATTTCCGGAGTCAGCAGATGCGAGGAGCCGTCCAGGTGCGACTGAAAGCGAACCCCCTCTTCATCGATCCGGCGCAGATCGCCGAGGCTGAAGACCTGAAAGCCGCCACTATCGGTCAGAATGGGGCGGTCCCAGTTCATGAACCGGTGCAGGCCGCCGAGACGCTCGATGATCTCATGTCCCGGGCGCAGGAACAAATGGTAGGTATTGCCGAGGATGATGCAAGCGCCCAACTCCTTGAGCTGCTCGGGCAACAAGGCCTTGACCGTCGCCTGCGTTCCCACAGGCATGAAGACCGGGGTATCGATGCAGCCGCGACGGGTATGCAGGCGTCCGCGCCGCGCTCCGGTTTCGGCATCCGTATTTAAAAGATCGAATTTCAGTGCTGTCAAATCAAACCGCTTCTTTTCAGAGGACAAGCATACAGTCGCCGTAGCTGAAAAACCGAAATCCTTCGGCAACCGCCTGCCGGTAGGCGCCAAGAGTGCGCTCGCGCCCGGCCAGAGCCGACACCAGCATCAGCAATGTAGAGCGTGGCAGGTGAAAGTTTGTCACCAGCCCATCAACAATGCGGAAACGAAATCCCGGGTAGATGAACAGGTCGGAGACCCCCTCCCCGGCCTGCGATCGCCCAGCATCATCCAGAGCGTATTCGAGAACGCGCGTACTTGTCGTTCCCAGGGCAATGACCCGCCGCCCTTCGCGCTTTGCCGTGTTGACCGCATCAGCGGTTTCGGTCGGGATCTGGAACGCTTCTCCATGCATGCGATGCTCGCGAACATCCTCGACCCGCACCGGAAGAAAGGTGCCGAGCCCCACGTGAAGGGTCAGAGCAGCGATTATCACGCCCCGACTCTCAAGCGCCGCGAGGATTTCCGGAGTAAAATGAAGTCCGGCCGTAGGAGCGGCGACTGCGCCGGGAGAGCGGGCAAAAACAGTCTGATAGCGCTCCCGATCTTCAGCAGTATTATCGCGGCGGATGTATGGAGGAAGCGGGATTCGTCCGATGCGCTCGAGCATGGACGTAAAATCCTCTTCGCAGAAAAAGCGAACCTGCTGATAGGGCGGGTCGCCTTCTCCGAGGACAATCGCCTCGAGCCCCTCTCCAAGTTCCAGCCGGGCTCCCGGTCGTGGCGGCTTGGAACTGCGCGTCATGCAGATCCAGTCTTCCCGCTCACCCTGCAGACGGCGGACAAGAAAAACCTCGATACGTCCGCCGGTTTCTTTTCGCCCGAGCAAGCGCGCCGGAATGACCCGCGTATCGTTGAGCACCAGCAGGTCGCCTTCGCGGAAATAATCGACGATCTGTGGAAATCGCGTGACACAGAATTCTGCGCCGCTGCGGGGGACGACCATCAGCCGGGAATCTTCTCGATGCTGCGGGGGAAACTGGGCGATAAGCCTTTCCGGAAGATCAAAGTCAAAGTCGTCTAATCGCATTGCTCGTTCTATCTAAGAGTGGTCCCATCCTCGGCCTTCGCCGCGAATTCAGCGTTACAATCAACCATAAAAGAGGAAGGAAAGTCAACTTGTTTCCCACATTGCAAATAGCCGCAATTATGCGATATAGATAATGATTCGCATAACGGCGGGGACCTCGCACAGACGGCTGCGATACAGTAGCGCGAACAGGGCTCAGGCTGAAATCTCTTGATTCAGCAGCGGGATTCTTTAAGAATGGATCGTTGACTTTCTGAACTCAAGGATAGCGAACAATTTTAAATGATTCGCTGAAAAGGAGAAACAATGTTTTTTCGTGCCGCGTTCTTTACATTTCTGCTCGCCATGGTTGCAACGTGCGTGACGGCGTCCCCCGGAGACAAACTCTACGTACTTAAAAGCGGGGTCAATGTCCGCTCCGGGCCGAGCACCGACAGGACGGTGGTGATGCAACTCAATAAGGGGCATGAACTGACCGAAATCGAACGCCAGGGGCCATGGATACACGCTGAGATTTCCTGGACGGGTGGAGAAGGCTGGATTCACGATTCGCTTACAGGGAGCACCCCGCCCGATGGTACTTCGGCGCCCCGGACAGACGCAGAGCTTGAGTCTTTCATTCAGGATATTGAAAACCTCAATCGTGACGTCCGGGAAATCCTGGGAGATGTGTTTTTTAAACGGGTGAGAGAGGTAGAGGATGGATCGGTGCAACTGACAGCGACACGCATCTGGCTGTCAGCGCCGCAGGAACAGCGGGAGAAGGATCTTGTTTCACTCTTCGCGCTCTGGCAGGCACATCAGGGACCGGAAACGCCGGTCGCTCTCACCATCACAGATTCGCGCGGAAACCCGGTGATGGAAAAATCATCCCGCTAAGCGGTGGTCGCGCCGCATCCCTGGACCGCACACCAAGAACACATCTCGGTGCGCTCAGGGAAAGACCGGCAGGCCTGTCAATCCGAGCGCTTCCTCGAAGCCGAGCATCAGGTTCATATTCTGCACCGCCTGCCCTGCTGCACCCTTGACAAGGTTGTCGATGGAGGCGCACACAACGACCCGCTGCGAGCGTAGATCGCTCACCACGTTCAGATCGCAGAAATTGCTTCCCCGCACCCTGGCAATATCGGGCATGACCCCTTCCCCCAGCAAGCGCACGAAAAATTCGCCGCTGTAGGCTTCGCGATAAACTTCACGCAGATCGCTGGTGGACATGTCCGACTTCAGGCCAGCGTAACAGGTCGCAAGAATCCCCCGACTTACGGGGAGCAAGTGGGGAGTAAACGTCACCCTTACCGATTCCGCGGCAACCTCGGAGAGCGTCTGCTCAATCTCCGGTGTATGCCGATGAGCGCCGACTCCGTAGGCTTTAAATCCTTCATTCACTTCACAGAAAAGGCTGCCGACCTTGGCTGAACGCCCGGCGCCGCTGGTCCCGGATTTACAATCGGCAATCAGGCTGTGCCGGTCGACAAGGTCGTGGCGGAGAAGCGGGCCCATGGCCAGCGCGACGCTGGTGGGATAACATCCCGGATTGGCCACCAGACGGGCTTCACGGATTTTCTCCCGGTAGAATTCAGGCAGCCCGTAGGCGGCTTCCCCGAGCAGCTCAGGACTGGTATGCTCCTGATACCAGTGGCTGTAAACGTTCACATCGCGCAGGCGATAATCCGCCGAAAGATCAACGACCCTCTTTCCGGCTTCGAGCAGCGGGGGCACCACATCCATGGCGGTCTTGTGCGGCAGGGCAGTGAAGAACAGGTCGGCCTTCCCTGCAACCAGACCCGGGTCGACAGGATCGCAGATAAGATTGACCTGCTCGGCCAGGGACGGAAAAACCGCCGAGATCTCTTCGCCGACGTTCTGCCGGGATGTCACGCACGCAAGCTCAACAGAGGGATGGCTGTGCAACAGGCGAATGAGTTCGACGCCGGTATAACCGCTGGCACCGACAACCGCGACCCTGATCATGGTGAAACTCCTTGGCGGCATAAGAGCCGCAGGCGAGCGTCCTGCCGGACTTTGCATGCACCTTCTGTAAAAAACCGGCAAAACCGGTTATATTCATGCAGCATTTAGCTGAATAGACCCGCTAATCGCTCTCTGATTTTATAAATTTTGTTCTCGGCATGACTTCGGATAAAGAAAAAGGGAAACCTTTGCGGCTTCCCTTTTTTTCTCTTCTATCGTCCGGCAGAGGATTAGCGCTTCGAGAACTGGAAGCTCCTGCGTGCGCCGCGCTGGCCGTATTTTTTACGCTCTTTTACGCGGGAGTCCCGGGTAATAAAGCCGGCTCGCTTGAGCACCGGACGCAACTGAACATCCGCCTGCAGAAGGGCCTTGGTGATGCCGTGCTTGATGGCCCCCGCCTGGCCGGAGGGCCCACCGCCGTCGACATTGACGAAAATGTCGAATTTACCGACATTGTCGGTCAACTCGAGAGGCTGCATGACCACCATTTTGGAGGTCTCGCGGCCAAAGTAATCATTCAGGGATTTCTTGTTGACCGTGATGTTTCCCTGCCCCGGAGTAATCCGTACGCGGGCCACCGAGGTCTTTCTCTTGCCGGTTGCTGAAATCATCTGCTCAGCCATCGATGTCTCCTGGCTCCTGTATATGCGTTAAATCGAAAGTTCTTTAGGCTGCTGGGCGGCGTGGGGATGCTCGTCTCCGACATAGACCTTAAGCTTCTTGAACATCTTGCGGCCAAGCTTGTTTTTGGGAAGCATTCCCTTGACCGCTTTCTTGATCAATTCGTCGGGCTTTTTCTCGAGCATCTGTTGCGCGTTGATCGAGCGGATACCGCCGGGGTATCCGGTGTGACGATGGTACATCTTGTCCATCATCTTGTTTCCGGTCAGCCTGATCTTTTCCGCATTGATGACAATAACGAAATCACCGGCATCAACACTGGGCGTATAGATCGCCTTGTGCTTGCCGCGCAACACGCGGGCAATTTCAGTAGAGGCACGACCCAGGACAAGTTCCTTTGCGTCCAGGACATACCAATTCTTTTTAACTTCGGGTTCTTTGGCGATCTGGGTGCTCATTTATATCCTCTCCAACGAAATTCCGTGATGAATGTACGGGGCTCACAGAAATTGAGAACTTATCCGAAACCTTCGGGCATGTCAAGACAAATCCCCCGGAAAAAATTATTCCGAATGGGACCCATCACGATGGTTGATGATCGTGGCGTGTGATAGCATGCTTTGCATGTCGATACCAAGTTTTTTTTGATAATCAGGACTAAAGGATATGCGGTTTGATGCACAGGACCGGACAGGATGCATGCTGAACGACCCGTTCTGCCGTACTGCCGATGAGCAGGTGGGACAATCCGGAACGACCATGCGTGCCGATCGTGATCAGTCCGATACTCTGCTGGTCGGCAAAGCGGCAGATCTCCTTGAAAGGGATGCCCGCAGCCACCTGATATTTGACTGGAAGATCGGGGGCCTTCTCCTGGCGCTGACGCACTTCGCGCTCGAATTCGGCCATCGCTTCGCTGCTCTGCCGCTCAAGATCTGTACGCGGCATTCCGCCCAGGTCGCTGAAATAATCCAGATCGCCGGTGACCACGACATAGAGCAGGTAGAGCTCCACATCGAAGTGCTCCCGCAGCCCCATGGCGAAGTCAAACGTCTCCCAGCTATAGCGGGAGAAATCGATAGGCACTAGGACTTTACAGTGTTTTTTCATCATCTCACAGGTTCCGTTTCGGGTAACTTGGGAGACTATATCCCGCCCTATCGGTTTTGCAACTCCATCGGGGCCTTCAGTACCAAACCTCCATCAGACACAGGCCCTGCGGCGGCGCGGTGCGACCGGCCCGGCCCGCTCCCAAATCGCCCCGCAGCAGTAAATTGACATCACGCGGCTTTTTTTTCCCAAGGCCGACCTCCACCAGAGTTCCGACCATCACCCGAACCATGTTCTTGAGAAAACCCGCGCCGCGCACATCGACATGAAGAAAATCCCCCTCCTGAGAAAGCGTGACGGAAAAGATTTTGCGCTCGGTTGTCAGAGCCGCACAGCCGCTGGTGCGAAAGGCAGAGAAGTCGTGATGCCCGACAAAAAAGACGGCCGCTTCAGCCATGGCAGGAAGGCTCAAAGGGGCTCGGATATGCCAGGAGGTGCGCGCCGCGAGAGGAGAGCGGACTTTAGAGCGATACAGGGTATAACGATACCACTTGCCCTTTGCATCGAAGCGCACATTGAAATTTTCGTCAACCTCCCTGACCTCGCGCACCGCGACATCCGGCGGGAGCAGACCGTTCAGGCCCTCACGGTAGGCTTTCAGGGGAAGCTGACGCGGACTGCGCAGTTGGGCGGCCATGCCGCGGGCGTGAACCCCGGCATCCGTACGACCGGATGATGTCACCCGGACCGCCTCTCCCAGCAGTCGGGCCAGAGCATCCTCCACCACGTCCTGCACGCTGACTCCGTTGGGCTGTACCTGCCAGCCGACAAAACGCGTCCCGTCGTATTCAATGATCAGGCAAATATTTTGCGTCATCTAGATTAACCAGACCAGCAACGCGACCCAGAGCACGGCCCCTCCGATGAGAACGAACCCAAGCGCAAGGCTACCCTGCTCATGCGCAGTTTCAGGAGTTATGATCTCTTTTCCCAGCGCCAAACTTTGGGCCAACTGATCGGCCCGATCGACCATACCCAGAATCACCGGGGTGAGCAGATCGCGAAGAGATATACCCCAGCGCAGCAGGGAAATTGTCTTCTGGCGCCTCCTTCCCGCTCCGGCAGCGATCAGTTCTTCACGCAGGAGGGGAATGAAATGCAGAGTCAAAAAGAGAATTTCGGCGATGCGCTGTGCCGGCAGACCGAGGCGCCCGAGAGGGGCCAGCAATGACCCGATTCCGGCGGCAAGCGCCCAGGCGGACGAGGTCAGCGTCAACATGGAGGAAAAGATCACCGCAAGAGAAAGCCGCATAACAACCGTTAGGCCGTGCAGCAGGCCGTCGCGCGAAAAAAATTCCAGGCCCCAGAGCGTATGTCCCGGCGAAAGCAGTGTATGCAGAAGAACCGTAAATAGAAACAACCAGCGGAAAACCCACAGACCCCGCCACCAGATACGCGGCGAAACCCCCGACATCGCAATAAGAATGCCGCTGAGCAGCCCGAGGCCGGCGAGCTGGGCAGGCTTGGGCAGAGCGAATGCCGCAGTGACCAATACCGCCAGAACCAGCAGTTTACAGCGCACATCGGTGCGGTGCAGCAGAGAACGTCCGGCGACAAAACGCCCGATAGTCAGATCATCGATCAGGGACATGAGCGAATGCACGAAAAGGGAGCCACCCGGCTCCCTTTTTGTAGACTGTTGCGGCTTGCATCGAATTTAGGTAATTTGATCTGCCAGCTGACGGGCAATCTGCACCGCATTCAACGCCGCCCCTTTTCGGATGTTATCAACCACAACCCAGAGATTAAGTCCGTGCTCGAGAGATGCGTCCTCGCGGATGCGACCGATCAGGACCTTGTCTTGCCCGGCGGCATCAACGGGATGCGGCCAGATATCGGCCGCGGGGTCGTCGATGATTTCCACCTCGGGGACCGCTGCAAGAATTTCGCGGGCCCTGCTGGCGGAAATTCGGGTATGGGTTTCGACGTTAACCGACAGGCTGTCCCCGTAAAATAC
>JAGXHK010000078.1 GCA_024636255.1 Desulfuromonadales bacterium
CCCGTTCAGATCTCGCCCCCCTCGAATGACGGGACTTCAATCTACGCCAGCTCTCCGAACATCTCGCGCAGGACCTCGCGGCGATAGCGGAAAACTTCTTCAAGCCGTGAGCGCACGATCCATTTGTCAAGCAGCCAGCCACCGGGTCCGAGCGGCAGAGCATAATGCACCAGGTCCTCCATCAGCGTTCCGCCTGCAACCGCTTCGAAGCGGTGCTGATGATGCCAGAAACGATAAGGCCCGAAGCGCTGCTCGTCAACGAAGAAAAGCGGTTCGCGAACCTAGGTAATTTCCGTGACCCAGTCCGTACGCACGACAGGCAGGGGGCGGATACGATAGGTGATGATCATGCCCGCATACATGCGCGGCTGCGGTTTGCTTGTCACGATAAAATCGAGCCACTTTGGCGTGATCCGGGGCAGGTTCGCCGGGTCCGAGAAAAACGCCCATGCCTTTTCGGGGGTGGTGGCCAGAGATTGGCGATAGTGCAGGACATTCAGAGTCACCGCGACCTGCCCTCTTCTGAGCGGCAGCGCTGCGGACCTTTCAGGATGGCAGCATCGGCCGCCTCGGCGATCCCTTTGAGCAGCCCGTTGAAGACGAAGGCATGAAAAGGCGTCACCGCATACCAGTAAAGGATTCCGAACAGCCCCTTGGGTCGAAATCGGGCACTCTGGCGCACCCGCGTTCTGTCCTGCCCCTCCAGTGAATGCAGAGTCACTTCGAGTACCGCCTGCCCCGGGAGTTTCATCTCTGCAATCAGCAGCAGGCGGTGAGGCTTCTCAACAGCGGCCACCCGCCAGAAATCGAGAGCGTCGCCGGGTCGAATCTTTTCGACACTGCGCCGGCCGCGCGCCAGCCCGACCCCGCCGATCAAACGATCCATGAAACCGCGCAGGCGCCAGAGCCAGTCGGCATAGTACCACCCCGTATGTCCTCCCAGCCGCGAGAGTGCCGGCCAGATTTTCTCGGGTGGCGCTTCGACGATCAGCTCGCGACAATCCACGAAGACAGTGCCGCCGGCCCATTCCGGATCATCTTGAGTGCTCCATTCCGCTGGCGGGATACGCCCCGCATCGCTCCAGGAGCTCTCAACGTCCTGCTGGCGGACGCGCGCCAAGGCCTTGCGGATCGCTCGGCGAGGCTCGAATAGATCCTGGGGAATAAGCTGGCGTATGCGCTCGTCGCGGCAGATGACCTCATTGCGCAGACCCTCGGCCAGAGGGCGCGCTAGACTCGCTGGTACAGGCGTGACAAGATGAATCCAGTAAGAACTCAAACGCGGCGTCAGAACGGGGACAGGTATAATCAGCCGTTTCGGCAACCCGGCTTCCTCGGCGTAGATCTCCATCAGGCGGCGGTAGGTCAACACTTCGGGTTGACCAATATCGAACGTATCGCCACTGGTCTGCGGGCAATCCAGAGCGCCGACCAGATAGTTCAGCACGTTGCGAACGCCGATCGGCTGACAGGGCGTCTCGACCCAGCGCGGAGTGATCATGACCGGCAGCCGTTCAACCAGGTAGCGCAGAATCTCAAAGGAAGCGCTTCCAGAGCCGATAATCATTGCGGCGCGCAACACCGTGACGGGAACCTTTCCCTCTCGCAGTACGCGCGCCACCTCGAGCCGCGAGCGCAGGTGATGACTCAGCGCCTCCTCGTCCGGTTCTCCGAGCCCGCCCAGATAAATGATCCGCTCCAATCCGGCTTCGGCGGCTGCAACTGTCATGCTTCGCGCAGCGGCAAGATCGGTACGGGCGAAATCCTGCTCCTGCGGATTCATTGAATGCACCAGATAGTACGCGGCCCAGCAGCCACGACATGCGCGCGTCAACGAATCGCGATCGAGTACATCGGCCTGGACGAGTTCGATCCGCGGGTGCGAAGCCCAGCTCCTCTGGTGCAACTTCTCCAGATCACGGGCCATCGCCCGCACACCGTAGCCGGCCTGAAGCAGGCGCGGTACCAGTCGCCCCCCGATATACCCTGAAGCGCCTGTCACAAGAACCGGAAAATTGTCTCTGTCTTCCTGCATTGTCAGGGCATTTCGGCTGCAGAGAAAAAAACCCCGGAGACCCGGGGTTTTTCTTTTTACTTCTTCAGGCCCATTTCAAAAGCCCTTGTGGCCTTCTGGGCTGCTGATTCGGCTTGGCTGGCGCTCTGTTCCGCCTGGCTTGCCGCACGGGCAGAGCGATCAGCGGCACTTTCAGCACGCGCGGCCGCATCCTTTGCCTCTTTGGCTGCCTGCTCGGACCGCTCGGCGGCCTCAAGTGCTCTCTGGGAGACTGCCTTGTTCGACTCCATCGCCTCATCCATCATTCGGCGATCCTCCGGAGAGCGCTGAGCCGCGCACCCTGTGCTGAGAATCAGAGCCGCCCCCATTGCCATCAAAACTCCTGTTTTCCTCATGTTTTTACCTCCCTTTAACGTTATCCCGGACTGCCTCGGATCAGATACCCATTCACGTCATGAGCACTGTCTTCGGTTCAATCCATGCCAGAAGCCACAAATCCGGATATTGTCATTATTATTCCATATTTTTACAACATCGCAACAACGCGCGCACATTTGATTATCAATTCGGAATCGGCAGATCGCTCCGGTTTTGCAGATGAGCAGCAACCTGGCGCAGAGCCTGGCCTCGATGACTGATGCGATTTTTTATATCGAGAGAAAGTTCGGCGAGGCTTTTCCCATATTCAGGGACAAGGAAGAGCGGATCGTAACCGAACCCGCCTTCGCCGCGGGCCGCTTCGAGCACCAGGCCATCGAGAGTCCCGGTAAAAAAACGGCACGCGCCATCCGGTTCGCACAGGGCCATGGTGCAGCGAAACCTCGCCTTGCGCCCTTCACGCGGGAGCCCGTCCAACGCGGCGAGTAGTTTGCGGTTGTTGTCGGAATCCGTGGCATTTTCTCCGGCATAGCGCGCGGAGTGTACTCCGGGGGCATTGCCAATGGCGGGCACTTCGAGCCCGGAATCATCGGCAAGGGTCAACCGGTTGCATATTCGGGCCACGGTGAGCGCTTTTTTGCGCGCATTTTCAGAGAATGTGTCGGCATCCTCAACAATCTGCGGAAACTCCCCCATATCCTCAAGGCCAAGGACTTCGATGCCTGTTTCAGCCAACAGCCGGCGAATCTCCCGGAGTTTGCCGGCATTGGTGGTTGCGACCACGAGTTCCATGATCATTCCTCCAGGACTGCACGCTGGCGAGCCGCCAGTTCCCGGCAACCGGCGAGGGCCAGGTCGCGCATGGCATCGAGTTGCTCGACTGAAAAAGTCTTCTCTTCTGCCGTGCCCTGGACTTCCACGAAACGCCCGGAAGCGTCGATGACAAAATTCATATCGACTTCGGCGCGAAAATCTTCCTCATAATTGAGGTCGAGCAGGGGCACACCATCGACGATACCGACGCTGACGGCAGAGATGCTCTCGCGCAGCGGAGATGCCTTGAGAAGACCTTTCTCAAGCAGCATGGTGACCGCATCGCCGAGCGCGACGCACGCGCCGGTGACGGATGCGGTACGCGTTCCGCCATCGGCCTGCAGCACGTCGCAGTCGATCTGGATGGTCCGCTCTCCGAGGGCCTCCAGATCAACGGCCGCCCGCAGGGAGCGCCCGATTAATCGCTGAATCTCATGGGTGCGCCCACCGATCTTACCGCGAATCGACTCTCGTGCCGAGCGGGTCTGAGTGGCGCGCGGCAGCATGCTGTACTCCGCAGTCACCCAGCCACGACCTTCACCGCGCATGAAAGATGGCACATTCTCCTCGATCGTGGCGTTGCACAGGACTTTGGTTTCACCGAAGCTGACTAGAACCGATCCTTCGGCATAGCGCGTGAAGCTGTTCTGGAAAGAAACCGGCCGCAGTTCATCAGGACGGCGGCCGTCGTTACGTTGAATGCTCATTTGTTCTCCTTCTCCTTCATTTTTTCGGCAAACCCCTGCAATCCCAAAAACATCGCATGGGCCAGTTTTTCCCGGCCGGCAACCGAGCCGAGCAGCTCCTTGTCGTCGGGATTGGTCAGATAGCCCATCTCGACAAGAACAGTGGGAAGGTTCCCCCGCCCCAGAGCCGGCAGAGGCGCCTGGTAGATGCCGTCCACCTTCAGGCCTTCCTGCCGCAACGCCTCCTCGAGGCTGCGCGCCAGGCGCATGCTGTTCCCTTCAGAGGCAGAAAGGGCCTCCCCCGTGTATTCTTCAACCGGCCGCACCACCAGGGCGATCCCCTGTGGCGCAGCACGCAAAGAACCCTGGGCATGCAGCAGGATCAAGGCATCGACATCGGCGCGGGTGGCAGGCTCGAGGCGTTGCTGCGGCGCCAGGGCGTAGTCTCCATCACGGCTCAGATAAACGGGAATTCCCAAGCGCATCTTGAGAATCTTCTCCAGACGTTCAGTCACCTGGAGGTTCACATCCTTCTCCTTGATCCCATCGAGTCCGATCGTGCCGGTGTCGAGCCCGCCATGCCCCGGGTCGAGAGCGACCGCACGCAGGGTCTTTGCATCTTCGGGCTTTTTTCTCTGCAGGAGAAAAGCGAACAGGCGATCTATTGAAGAGCCTTCCTCCTCGCCTGCCACCTGTGATCGGGGCGTCAAATTGCGATAATAGAGTCGGATTCCCAGCAGTTCGGGGAGAATACCGGTGATGAAATCTTCGGAGACCCGGAGCCGGTTGTCGATAAAGCGCGGTCTTTGCGAAAGGGGGATGAAGCGCTCGCCGAGGCGCACGAAGTGGCTTCCCGGCGAAATAATCGCTGTGCCTGCGGGAGTTTTGAAACGGTAGAGATGTCCCACTGAGTCCCAACTGCCCGATCGGCCGAGGATATTCAGGACGTCATCGATGGAGAGAAAGAAATCTCCTTCGGCGACATACACTTCTTCCAGAATGACCGGATTTTCGCCCTCTCGGGCGATTTCCACAGCTGCCTGAACCGACCCCGCAAAGATCAGCATCAGCAAGCAAAACAGCAGAATACAACGCATTCTTACCTCGAATTTAACGGCGATCCCTTATACCCCAGAGGCTGCCCTCTGTCAATTTGAAGGCGCTTGACCTGCTCAGCTCATCCGCGCGGGAACGAGACGCTTGCCCCTTGTCGGCTCGCGGCCGAGCTTTGCAAACAACCGGGTGGTGAGAGAATGTTCGAGTTCTTTCTGCAGGGCCCGGCTCTCTCCGGCAAGGCGTACCTGGCCGCCGGCCATCATCCCGTGCCCGCCGGCTGTCCCCAGACCATCAACAATGTCCTGCATGACTTCTCCGGCATTGATGTGGTGAGAGGTGGTGCGAAAAGAAAGGACGACTTCGCCATCATAGCGCCCCATTCCGAGTACCACCTCGATCCCCATGGCGCGCAGCAGAAAGTCAGCCATTTCAGCCACGATGTCGGCATTATCGATATCATAAAGATTAAAAATCAGTAGAGACCCATAGACACGGGCGTTTTGAATCGCTTTACTGAACGCAAAGAAATATTCGCGCGGCACCTTGGAGTGAATGATGTTGAACAAAATCCGGTTATTCGACAGCGGCAGCAGATGCAGATAGGCCTCACGGTCGGCCTTGCACCATTCACGGCCCAGATCCTGGGTTTCCGACTTGATCGCGTAGAAAAGGATGGTGGCCAGTTTGGTCCCGAAATTGATGTTCTGAGCGAGAAGATACTCAAAGAGAATGGTCGCCGAGGCGCCATAATCTTCACGGATATCGACCCAGCGGCAGGTGGTGCAGATATCGCGCGGCGGGTGGTGGTCGATGACCAGGTGAATCGGCCTATCGTCGGGATAGGAATTGTTCCCCGTCCCCGGCTGGGTGTCGACCATACAGACGACGTGATACTGGTCGAGATCGAGTTCCCGGATCGGGATCGCATCGATTTCGAGTTCCTTGACCATCTCGCGGTTTTCGCCGCGTCCGATCATGCCGCCGAAGGCGATCGTCGCCTGCTGTCCGGTCTTGACCAGCAGAAGATGCTTGAGAGCGGTAGCGGAGGCCAGAGAGTCGGGATCGGGATTGTCATGGGCAATAATCAGGACTTTTCCCTTGCCGCGCACCCATTCAATGAATTTTTCGGAAAATTCCCGTGACCGGGTCAGATCAATAGCCATGCAGATTCCTCGGTAGACGTTTTATGACGGTGAGATCCGCGCCGGAACAAGATTGAGTGCCCTTTCGTAACTTTCGCCCCGCAGGAATCCTGCCGGTTCACGGCATGAAAATGCAAATCCGGTGCGCGGCTCGCCTCAGATGCGCCCCGTCTCCTGCGGGGTCCGCGCGCCGACGAGCCGCTGAAAAGAGGGCTTGCTGCGAATGCCGTCGAAGTCCGGATCGGTCGCGGCATCTTCGAAGAAATGAGGCTCGAGTCGCCCTGCCCGCGTCAGCGCGCGCACCGCCTCCGCGGTGCGTCCGAGGCGGGCATAGATGCATGCGCGGTTGTAGTAAGCCAGCGGATAGACATCGGTGCGCTCAAGGATGGCGTCAAAGCAGTTCATGGCCTCGTCGAGGCGCCCAAGCTCCATCAGAACGCTGCCCTTATTGTTCAGGGTGTGGATGGCATCGGGATCGCGGCGCAGGCTTTCTTCGAGCGCCTTCAGGGCCTCCTCGCGCAGTGCTTGCCTCTCGAACGCGACCGCCCTGTAGAAAGGCGGGTCGGAACTGTCCGGATCGATTTCTTCAGCCCGATCGAGTATCCCGTGTACTTCCGTAAAACGCTCCATATCGATCAAAACATTGGCTTTCTCGATGAGCGCGTCGAAAAACCCGGGGTCCAGATCGAGGGCTTTCTCGAAATCGCCCAGCGCGTTTTCAAGCTCCCCTAGTCGCAGACGCGAGACGCCGCGGTTGTAAAAATAATTGGTATTTTTCCGGTCGCGGGCGATCGCCCGCGTGTAGTACTCCACCGCCTGCCGATCGTCGCCCAGACTGCCCAGTGCATATCCGAGCCCGTTCAGACAGGCCGTGTCATTCGGATCCATCTCCAGGGCCATGCGGAAACTCTCGGCAGCTTCAGTAAAACGCCCCAGACGGTTCAGGGCATATCCTTTATTGAAGCAGGCATCGGTAGCCTCGGGCATGCGTTTGAGTGCTTCATCATACATCGCCAGAGCTTCGTCTGTGCGCCCGAGTTCGTCCAGGGCGTTTCCCAAATTGACGTAGACTTCCGGAAAATCCGGCTGCAACTCCAGGGAACGGTGCAGCTTCTTAAGAGCCTCTTCATGCCGCCCCAGGCGATCGAGCAGAACGCCGTAATTATGATAGAGGGCGCCGTTTCTGGGATCGAGTCGCAGTGCCTTCTGATAGAGGGCCAGAGCCTTGGCCTCGTCTTCAAGGTTCGAGGCGGCTACAGCGCAGATGTTCAGGGCCTCGACGTCGAGCGGGTGGTTTTCCAAATACTCCTCCACCAGATCGAGAGCTGTTTCATCTTCTCCACGGTCGAGGGCCATCTGCGCCAGTTCCAGTTTCTCTTCATCTTCCTGATCGAGATGATCGAGATCTTCATACTCATCGTAGTCTTCGAATTCGTCGTGCATGAATACTCCGCAAAACGCCCGGGTCCATCCGGGCGGTGATAATTCTTGGTCAATGATAACAAAATGCTTATCCTGTGCCTACTCTCTCTTGGAGCCGCACCGGGTTGCAGGCTCAGCGGCTTTCGCGCCGGGCAAGCACAATCAGGAGTACGCCCACCACAATGCCCAAGCCGCCGCCGATCATCTCGATCACACCGGGTGCCTGAAGAAAGGATGGAGAAATCTCGAGTCGATCTCCGATAAATCGAGCCATTCTCGAACTCGGCGCGGTATAGAGGCGCCACCCGATCGAGCACAGCACCGCCCCGAGAAAAAAAACCGTGCAGCCAAGAACCAGTTGCAGAAACTCCGCATATTTTTCCATTCTGGACACGAATCGATAGGTCTTCAGAGAGTGTCGGGATCAGCTTCTGAGCGCTGGCGGGATGTATGCCGCCAGATACGCGCCAGAATTGCCGTAAGCAGAATAGCCACCACCAGGCGCACGCCGAGCATCACCCATGCGTTGCCGCCGATGACGACGAACAGAAGCGTATCTTCCACAACAGCGTGACATGTCGCCAGAAACAGACCCATGAGAAAGAGCTCGCGGCGCGGAAGTTTTTTTTCCTGGGCAACGCGGATGATGATTCCGGCGCCGTAGGCGATGCCGAGAAAAATGCCGGTAAATAGAGGGACCGCGGCATCGCGGCTCAGACCCATTCCCTCCATGAGCGGATCACAGGCCCGTCCCAGACGACGAAATACCGGCAGGTGCCGCAGCACTTCAAAGGCAGTCACCAGGGGCACGATGATGACCAGCAACTTAAGGCCGAGCAGACAGGCGCCGAGCAGGCTGGCGGCGAAAATTTCCATTTCAGCCCCCCCACAGTCGCTGCGCGCCGGAGAGCAAAAGCCCACAGGCGATCGCGATCAGTACCCGGCACAGCGTCAGAAGACCGGCGCGTGCGCCGGTGCTGCCCAGCACACCCCCCTCGAGGATAAGATTATGGGCGATCCCCATCATCAGTCCACACTGGGTCACCTGCCATGACGAAAGCTCCAGCGGGACCAATATGGCGATGGCGGCATAGAGATTAAGGGTGAAGGCGGCAATGAACGCAAAGGCGGTTTCTCCCGGGAGACCGAACAGATGCATCAGCGGAGCAAAGAGCCCGCCAGCTCGTTCGACCAGCGGTGTGGCCTTGAGCAGATCGACCACGACATAGAGTGGAAGGACGAACTTGAGCAGCTTGAAAGAGGTCTGCAGGCCGCTGCGCACACCGATGCGCAACCGGGTCGGGATATCGGGAACCTGCGCCACATGATCTTCGCTCATAAGGGCGTTACTCAATCCTCAGGGAACGTACTGATAACGCATCGCGGGCGAAAGGGCTTCGTTGAAACCATCCTCGACAGTCGTGAGCACCCGCAGCAAGGGCAGAGAACCAGCGTAGATGCTTTCGGCATAATTTCCGGGGCGGCGACAAATGATCTGGCGCGCCTTCTCGACGCCTGCCACCTCCCTGGCCCGCTGCACTGCATCGTCAACATAGCCGAGGCGATCGACAAGGCCGAGATCCCGGGCCGGTGCAGCATCGAAGACCTGCCCCGTCGCCACCTGCGCCGCAACACTGGACGTGAGGCCACGACGCTCTTGGACGATTCCGATGAACCGTGTGTGCAATCGTTCGGTGATCCCCTGCATGATCGCGATCTCATGCTCCTGCGGCGGGCGCAGCGGCGACCAGAAATCTTTCAGGGATCCGCTCTGCACGGTGGCGACCTCGACGCCGACTCCATCGAGCAGATCGCCCAGGGCAACGTGAAAGCTGATGACACCGACGCCGCCGACCAGAGCCGTGGGATGCGCCATGAGCTCATCGGCAGCCATCGCGGCATAATAACCACCGGACACCGCCTTGTCCATAACGATGGCGATGATCGGGATCTTTTTGCGTTCCCGAAACCGGGTCAGTTCATGGTAGATGATGTCGCTGGCCGTGACTGAACCGCCCGGACTGTCGATGCGCACCACCAGTGCGACGACATCAGGATCGGCCGATGCCTTGTCGAGTTCTTCCCGCAGGCGCGGAATCAAGGCCGGATCCTTGCGAAAACGCTCGAGTCCGATGGGGCCGGTTGAAAGGATCCCGCTAATGTCGGTGACAAGGATTTTTTTCTTTCCTTCTCCGCTCACCGTCTCTTCTTCGACGCCTCGAATGCCTGGATTGATCGGCACATTGACGTAGATGCATCCCCCCAGCAAAACCGACAGGAGAGCCCAGAGCAAATACTTCATGATCACACCTCAACATGAAAAATCCCCCGTCCCGCTTGCAGGCGTCGCCGTAAAGCGCGCCGCGAAAAACGGATCCGGGGGGACGATTCGCACCGGGGGACCAGCAAGCTGATACCCACCAGTGTATTGTTGCCGTAAGATCAGCCCAGGTTCTGGTTTGCGAAATCCCAGTTGACCAGCTTGTCGAGAAAAGCGGAAAGATAGTCGGGGCGCCGATTCTGATAATCGAGATAATAGGCGTGCTCCCAGACGTCGGCTGTGAGCAGGGGCTTCATCCCTTGGCTCATAGGATTTTCTGCATTGAGGGTCTTGACGACCTTGAGCTTGTCTCCATCAAGAACCAGCCAGGCCCACCCGCTGCCGAACTGTCCCGTTCCAGCCGCTTTTAACTCTTCGACGAATTTGTCGAAGCTGCCGAAGTCGGCATCGATCTTCTCTGCGATCTTGCCGGTCGCCTTGCCGCCGCCGTCTCCCTTCATGCACTTCCAGTAGAAATCGTGATTCCATGCCTGGGCGCAGTTATTGAAAACGGCCGTTTTGGAAGAATCGCCGGAAGTTTTCTTGATGATCTCCTCCAGGCTCATGTTTTCGAATTCGGTTCCCTTGATGGCATCGTTGCCTTTGTCGACATAGGATTTGTGGTGCTTGCCGTGATGAAACTCAAGGGTACGGGCACTGATATGCGGTTCCAGCGCGTTTTTCGGGTAAGGCAGGTCGGGAAATGTGATCGCCATAGACTCCTCCTTTTATCTGGTTGGTTACCATCGGAACAAACGTCAAGTGTAAGTGACCGGACAGGATTAGCAACCCGGTAAGCTGTATTTATTTCGCGGCCATTCCCTTGTCGCGCAGCTCGGCACGCGCTTCTGGGCTCTTCTCCAGGTCAGCGAGGCCCATCCCTTTGAGCACGTTGTCGGCTTTCGTGAACTGGATGCCGGCATATTCGACAACCTGGATGTGATTTCCCCAGGGGTCGAGAAAATCGAGACCCGGCCCCTCGACGCGGCGTGCACCAAGGCGCTCGACCGCCCGTTTCACACTCTGGCGATCATCGACCACCAGGCCGAAGTGGCGACGATCGTCTGTCTCCTGGGTGCGACCTTCAAACAGGGCGATAAACTGGTCACCCAGCTCGATAAAGGCCATTTTATCTTCCCGGCCGCGAAGTTTGAGGTCAAACAGTTCGCCGTAAAAACTGAGCGCCTCATCGATATCGCCGACTTCGAGTGCGACGTGATTGACACCGACTGCCCGGGCTTTTTTCTCCATGCGGATCGCTCCTTTCCGTATTTCTCGCGGCATCTGTCCAGCCGTCTGAATCTTCAGTTAATGCGCAGCGCAAAACCGCACAAATTCCAGGCCATTCGCAGGCATGCGCGCGGAACCGCAACCTCGCGGCAACACGAAACGCTTGTGCCGAATCGTTAATCCGATTTTTCGCGATAGCCCATCACAACCAGCAGGCAGCTGCCGTCGGCGATGACGTTGAGCCCTTTCTTCTCGGCACTGCCGACAGCTGCATCGCTCTCTGCACCAGGCTGCATCCAGATATTCATGATCCCTCGTTGGGCTGCTTCCTCGACAATGCGCTCTGTGACCTGCGGAGGTGTGATCACCGAGATGCTCTGCACATCGGGCGGCAGTTCGGCGACACTGTTCACAGAGGCGATTCCTTCGATTTCTTTTTCTTTCGGGTTGACGGGAATGGCCTCCCTCCCGTTCTGCAGATAGCAGCGCAGCACCTTGTTGCCGTACTTGTAGCGCTTGGATGATGCGCCGACCACCCCGAAAATGGGCGATTTGAGAAACTGCTCGATCTTATCCTGAACACTCATGCGATTGATCTCCTTCTAGCTGCCGAATCTGCCGAATCTGCCGAATCTGAATAATAGCCGAAGATCGGTGCTTCGCAAGCAGATGATGAGCCGGCTTGACTTTTGCGGAAACCGCCACGTATATTTCGCTCCATGCCCCAAGACATTTTCATTGCCGATGCCCACCTGCTCGACCCGGGCGATGCCAATTATGGCCGCCTTCTCGAATTTCTGCGCTCCGAGCAGGGACGCATCCGCACACTCTACATCCTTGGCGATCTTTTCGAATTCTGGGTCGGTTACCGGCATCTGGTCTTCGCCCCCTATGTGCCGGTTCTCAGTGCGCTGCAGCAGCTGCGCGAAGCGGGAACGCGAATCGTCTATGTGGAAGGGAACCATGACTTCCATCTCGGTCACTATTTCCGCGAGATGCTCGGCTGCCGCATTCTTCCCGATGGCGGGACAGTCGAAATCGACGGGCTGCAGGTCCATATCACCCACGGGGATCTGATCAACAGTCGAGATTCTGGTTACCTGCTACTGCGCCGCTTTCTGCGCAGCCGTCCGTTGCGCTGGCTGACGGCCATGGCTCCTGGCGACCTGACCTGGCGCATCGCCCGGTGGGCCAGCCGGCAGAGTCAGAAAGGGCGCACGGAAAAAGACGCTAGGGGACTGCCGGAGAGAGAGTTGGATGAGTTTGCCCGGCGGCGCTTTGCCGAGGGGTGCGCCATCGTGGTGACCGGCCATTTTCATCAGCCGATCTATCGCCAATACGAGGAGGGTCTGCTGATCGGGCTGGGCGACTGGATCGGGCAATATTCCTATGGGGTGCTTGAGGAAGGACGTTTTTCCTTACTGAGCTACTGAGCTTTTTCTCTTCTCCTCTTCGCCCCGCTCCTGCGTTCTTCCTTCTTTTTTCTCTCGAATAACCCGTTCCACCAGATCCTGCAGAGTCAGATCGTCGAGCGCCTGCCGACTCGCCTCATCGAGCCGGTTTTCAAGCTCATGCACCACGTCCTGCTCGGGCGTGTTTCCCATTCTCGTCGCGCAGCTCACGCCGTCTTCGCGCAGTGCCCTGACCACCTCGTGAAGCAGAATCTTCTGCGGAATCCGGCCGGGTTGATAGGCCACATCGTCGTCCTCTTCACGATTCACTTCGCTGAGAAAACCGAGACGCACCAGTTGCAAAAGGATCTGTCGCGCCAGACGGGGCGGCAGATCAAGGACTGCAGCGATTCGGGTCATGGTCCAGGAACGCTCCCCCTTGACGAAGGCTTCGCCCGCCACCAGCATAATGTTCAGAGCCGCCAGCTCGCGGCTGGAATAATTTATCTTGACGCCGCGAATCTCCCGCCGAACGGTACGCAGATTCTGTGAAGCATAGGTCACCTCGAGTCCGAGAAGCACGATCAGCCAGCTCAGATAGATCCAGACCATAAGGATCGGCAGCGCGGCCATGGTTCCGTAAATCGCATTGTAGCGCGCGACTCCGAACTGGAAATGCACGTATCCCCACTGTGCCAGCTGCCAGAGGGTTCCACCGAAAATGCCTCCGATTACCGCCGCCCGGATGTTGACCTTGATATTCGGCATGAAAACGTAGAGAGCCGTAAAGGCGATCCACATCCCGACATAGGGCAGGACCTTGAAGATCAGAACGATGACCTCGCCGACATAGGCCTGCTCCTGAAGAGCCCGCAGGAAGGCTGTGCTTTGCAGCGTGGAGGTCATGGAGATGGCCAGAAGGATGAAAACCGGCCCGATCATCACAACGGAAAAGTAATCGGCAAACCGCCGGAACAGTGGGCGGGTCTCCTCCACGTCCCAGATGGCATTGAAGCTTTTCTCGATGTTCGAAAGCAACATCAGCACGGTAAGAAACAGGGTGACCATGCCGGCCATTCCGAGGCGGCCGACATTGGTGTTCTCGATATAGCCGATGATCTCGGCCACGATCCGCTCCGAGCCGACGGCCAGTTGCTGCAGGATGATCGGCTCGAGAGTGTCCTGCACACCGAGCCCTTTGAGCAAAGAGAACATCAGGGCGAGCAATGGGACAATCGACAGCAGTGTCGCGTAGGTCAGCGCCGAAGCCTGCAGAAGGCAGCGATCTGCGGCGAAATCGCGCAACACCAGCATGACCAGCTGCCCCTGTCGCAGAAGGAAGGTCCGGCCCCTGGACAGGCTCTCGGTATCGACATCCCACAGCCCACCGTGCACCAGCCCCTTCAGCTTCCGAAGGTTTTCCTTCCACCCGCTCAGCATGTTCCGTTCAGGGTTCCCGGTGCAGGCAGAAAGGCCCACCTGCGCCCAGTATCACTTGGGCTCCCGATGCTTGCTCCGCTCGGTTTCCATGGCTTCTTTGCCGGCATCGATCGCCGCCTCGACCATTTCCCGTTTTTCCTTAACCGTTTCCCGGCCGTCGTCGATGCTTTCCCGAAGCCGGGATTCGGCCTCTTCGGCCGCTTTCTGGATGCGGCTGCGCGTGTCATCAGCCATCTCGCGAATACGGTCGCGGGTCTCGCGGCCGGAGCGCGGAGCTGCCAGCAGAGCCAGTCCGCCACCGATCGCAGCCCCCACCACGAATGCCATAAAAAGACCGCAGGAACTATTCCCTCCGTTCTGTTCAGCCATGTCAGTTTCCTCCTTTTTGATTTTCCTTTTATCCCGAAGATCTGATGCAATTAGAGCACAATCGAATGATTTTGCAATAAAATAGGTCATTTAAGCAGAGCGATAGGCCATTATTGCACACCTGCTGCTTCCGGCCCGGGAATTTCTTTCTCCGGCAGGTCCAATTCCCGGACCAGTTCGGCAAACGCGCGCCTGTCCCCTACCAGGACAATGCTCAGTTTTTCTGGGTGCAGATATTCACGGGCGGCTTGCAGAACCTCTTCCGCTCCGACCGCTGCCACCCGGTCCCGGTAGGTGACGAGGAAATCCGGCGGATACGCGTAGTAGTCGAGCCGCATGGCCGTATTGACAATTTCCTGGGTTTCAGTGAAACCGAAAACGAACGAGTTGATCAGACTCTCGCGCGCCACCTGCAGTTGCTCATCGGTTATTTTTTCTTCGCGCATCCTCTTCATGATTTCCCGAATCAGCGTGACCACCTCAGCCGTGGCCTCGCTGCGGGTTTCGCTGCCGGCGACAAAGGGGCCGGGCAAACGGCGGCCGACCTGAAAATAGCTGTAGGCGCTGTAAGCCAGCCCGCGGTTGGAGCGAATCTCGCGCATAAGTCGCGAATTAAAGCCGCCGCCGCCGAGAACGAAGTTCATCACCCGCACAGCATGCAAATCCGGGTTGTCCTTGGAAATGCCGATATCGCCGAGAAGAATCGTGGTCTGGGGCAGGTCCTTTTCCCCAACCCAGATGGCTGGTTGCGGCGGCGGACCGAGAGGCGGTACCTGCTGAGGAGTAAAATTTTCGCGGCGCCAGTCGCCGAGGGCATCGGTCAACAGCCGCTCAAGCTCGGCGGGGTCGAAATCACCGCTGATCCCGAGCCAGAGATTATTGGGATGAAAAAAGCGCCGATGTTCCTGGACCAGATCCTCGCGCGTAACCGCCTGCACCGTGTTCACCGTGGGCACGCGGCCGAGAGGATGGGACGGATAGAGCGCCTGCTTCAATGCCCGCTGTGCCAGAGAGCCCGGCTGATCGTCACGTCGACGGATGCGCTCGATGGCCTGGCGCTTGGCCACCTCGAGCCGCGCGGGATCGAAGCGGGGCCGGCGCAGCAGATCTGCAAGAATCGCCACCGCTTCGGCCAGATCTTCGGATCGCAGAGACAGGCTCACGGTGGTGTGATAGGTTTCAGCGGCCGTATTGAGATCGGCGGCCATAAGGGCCAGGGTCTGGTCAAGCTCCTCCGGCGCGCGATCGCCCGCCCCACCGGTCGCAAGGAGTTTCGCCAGCAGATCGCTCCGCCCTGTTTTTTCCGCGGGATCGGCGATGGTTCCGGCACCGATCAGAGCCGTCATCTCGATCAGCGGGAGTTCATGATCTTCGCGCATATAGAGTTGGACGCCGTTGGGCAAGTTCTGCCGCTGCACGTCAGGGACCTCGAAGGTCACTGGCGCGAAACTCATCTGGCGGGGATCGGGAAGGCTCTGAGAGGCGCACCCCGCCGCCAGAATCAGGAATCCGAGCAGAAAAGCGCGTGTCAGGTTTCGTTTCATTGCAGCGCCTCCTTCCGACCGACGGTCACCACGGAACGGTTGGCCGGATTAAAGTACTCCTTGGCGACATCCATGATGTCCTGGGCCGTCAGATCGGCAACCTTCTCATCATAGGTCACAAGATAGCGCCAGTCTCCGGCGATGATCTGATAATAGGTCAACATGTTGGCCAGCCCTTCGTTCTCCTGCAGATAGCGCAAACGATCGGTGCGCAGGCGGTTTCGGGCCTTGATCAGCTCATTCTCCTCCACCGGTTCTGTGGCCAGCTTTTCGAGTTCGGCA
>JAGXHK010000079.1 GCA_024636255.1 Desulfuromonadales bacterium
ATCAGGGACGGGCGGTCGGCGTCGTATGTGTCGACAGCGGACGCCTCGGACGTGTTCCGGAACCGGCGCAGCGCCAGCAGCTGAGGAATTTTATCGAGGCCGTCACTCCGTTGATCGACCATGCCAGCAAGTACCACCAGCAGATCCTGCTGGCCCGCCAAGTCGATGAAGCGAAAAAAAAGGAGGCGGCCCTGCACATGGTCAAATCCGCTGTGCGGCTGATCGACAAGCTGGCCCTGGCCTCGGTGCTTGTGCCCGCGCCGCCCGGACAGGAAGCGGGCACAGGGCTGCAGATCCTTGCCTCCTACTCTAAGGAGAAGCAGGCCAAGCGCCTCTATGAAGAGGACAAGGTGATCAATCTTGGCCCCGGCGAGTCCTTATTGGCACGCTACATCAATTCCAATGCCGTGATCACTGATGACGCCCTGCTGTCCTCGCTCTATTTTCCCGATCTCGAATCAGAAAGCCTGCAGAAGCGCTACCTGACCGAGGATCTGGGGCTAAAATCACTCTACCTGGTTCCGCGCTACGAGCCGCGCACCCGGCGCGTGATCTGCCTGGTCAATTATTATACCCGGGAACCTTATCATTTCAGCGAGTTCGAAAAGGGGCTGCTGGAGGCCCATGCCGAAATGGCCGAACGCGCCATCCAGGAAATCGGCGGCCAGCATATTGAAATTCAGGTTCTGGCCGAAATCAATGACCTGCTTCAGGAGCGCTTCGAGGGTGTACAGCCCTTTCTCAACCGCGTCCTTTCAAAGGCGACGGAAATCATCGGCGCCGACACGGGAAGCATCGCCCTTGTCGAGCAGATCGATGAACGCAAATGGCTGGTCGTCGAGGACAGTGAAGGCGGCCTGGTGGGGGCGAAGAGCAAAGAGTGGCTGAAAAAAAACATTCCGCCGATTCGGGTCGGGAGCTATGATCTTCCCAACGAAGAACGCAGTTTGACCGGTTTCGTCGCGGCCACCGGGCGCCCGCATGAGGTCGGCGACACTCTTGAGGAAAAAGCCGCCGGGGGATTTTATCGCGAGATTACGGATTCGATCCGTTCCGAAATCGCCGTCCCGGTGATCTGCGAGGGCGAAGTGATCGCCGTGATCTGCCTCGATAGTCTTAAACCGCATTATTTCACGGACGAGCACCGTCGCATCCTGATGATCATCGAGCGCATGATCTCGCGCCATCTGGCCGACCAGCGGCGCATCGAGAAGCTCACCGGCGAGGTCAACCGCCTGCGCTCCGATGTGGGCTACAAAGACCCGAAGATCTCCAGCTATAAGCTCGGCAATATTATCGGCAACTCCGCCAAGGCGATGGAGGTGGTCGATTTCATTCAGAAGGTCACCCCCCCGCTCGCCAACCGCATTGTTTACTGGAGTAAAGTCCACATCCAGGAGGCGACCCTGGGGCTGCCCTCGATCCTGATCACCGGCGACACCGGCAGCGGCAAAGAATTCGTCTTCAACAATATCTACAACCGCCTCAACGAGATTTACAAAGGAAAGATCCGCCCCGGAATGGAGCTGCCGGTAAAAAAGACCAATATTGCCGCCTACAGCGGCGAGCTGACCTATTCGGAGCTCTTCGGCCACAAGCGCGGCGCCTTTACCGGGGCGCACGCCGATCGGCAGGGGATACTGGAGGAGGCGCACGGCGGCGTGGTCTTTCTCGACGAGATCGGCGATGCGGACCCGAAGACCCAGGTGCAGCTGCTGCGCTTTCTCGACAACGGCGGCTTCGTGCGCCTTGGCGAGAACCAGACCCGCTATACGCGGGTGTTGCTGGTCGCCGCCACCAACAAGGACCTGCGCCACCTTATCGAGGAAGGCCGCTTTCGCGAAGATCTCTTTCATCGCCTCTCGGAACTGACCATGCAGGTTCCATCGCTTAACGAGCGGCGCGAAGACATCCCCGACCTGGCGGTACATTTCCTCGGGCAGCTTTTCCGCGTCTATAAAAAGCCGGAAGAGAGCGATGTGAATATTCCGACCCTCTCCCGGCGGGCCCAGGAACTGCTTGCGATCCACCACTTTACCGGCAACATCCGCGAACTGCGCTCGATCCTGCTGCGCAGTCTGTTCTTCAGCAGGGGACAGGTGATCAGCGAGGAGGACATGCGCAGCGTCCTGGGCAGCACACCCCCCCAGCCGCGGACCCGGTCGATGGAACGTCTCAATGAAGAGGCTGCCCGGGAAATCTATCAGGAGATTCTGAGCGGTGAGGAGGATTTCTGGTCCGGTCTCTATCACCCGTACTCGGACAACCGGCTGCCGCGCGAGGCCGTCGTGGCGATCATCGAACTCGCCCGCGCCGACGGCGCCACGACGATGCCGCGCATCGCCCGCAAGCTGCGGGCCTGCGACCCGAAAAGCAGCGAGGTGGAGGAGCGCAAGACCTTCTATCGCTTCAAAAACTTTCTCTACAAGACCATCAGAATCTGAGCGCGCGGCGCGCGTGCGCCTTGACCGGCGGCGTCGATAAGGTATAAGAAAGCAAGGAGATCACGCTTTGCTTTCATCACTCATTGGAAACCTGGCCGTTTTTCTCGCTGCGGGAGGGCTGATCGCCGTCATTGGCATCCGATTGAGCGGCCTTGCCGACCGACTCGCCGATCGCACCGGCCTGGGAGAGGCGTTTGTCGGCGCGGTCCTGCTCGGCGCCTGCACGTCTCTGCCGGGGATCACCGCCTCGGTCACCGCCGCCATCGACGGCTATCCGACTCTGGCGATCTCGAATGCCATCGGCGGCATCGCGGTACAGACCACCTTTCTGGTTCTGGCCGACATGTCCTATCCAAAGGTCAACCTTGAGCACGCCGCCGCCTCTTTGCCGAACATGATGCAGGGTGCGCTGCTCATCACCCTGCTCGCCCTGCTGCTCTTCGCCATGATCGGGCCTCAGTTCTCCATCTACGGCGTGCACCCGGTCACGCCTTTGCTTTTCATCGGCTACGGCTTCGGCATCACCCTCGTGCGCCGCGCCCGCACGGATCCGATGTGGCAGCCGCGTATGACGGTGACGACACGTATCGACGAACCGGAGGAGGAGCGTCATCCGCGATCTCTGGCCCTGCTCTGGCTCGACTTTCTTTTCTCCGGACTGGCGCTGATGGTAGCGGGGCTTTTCTTGGCCCGCTCTGCGGAATGGATCGGCGGGAACACAGGACTTGCAGAGAGCTTGGTCGGCGGTTTTCTGGTAGCAGTGACCACGTCCCTGCCGGAGCTTGTCACATCGATGGCTGCGGTGCGCCGCGGCGCCCTGGTCCTAGCGGTCAGTGGTATTCTTGGCGGCAATGCGTTCGATACCCTGTTCGCCGCAGTCGCCGATATTGCCTACCGTCCCGGCTCGATCTACGGTGCCGTTACCTACCGCGAGCCGAGTCTGCTCGCGCTGACCATCGTCATTTCAGGCATCCTGCTGATGGGGCTGCTCAGCCGCGAGAGGCGCGGACCGGGCAATATCGGCTTTGAAGGATTTCTGGTCCTGGGACTCTATGTTGCGGGTGTGATCATTCTCGGAACCGGTGATTGATCCCGGAGGAGGACAAAGCATGTTTGAACTGGACGAGCGGCTGCAGCGCGACACCTTTGCTTTGGGGGATTTCCCCCTGTGCCGGCTGCTGCTGATGAACGATGCCCGTTATCCGTGGTTCATTCTCGTGCCGCGAAAAAACCACATCCAGGAGATCTTCGATCTTTCCGGCGCAGACCGGCCGCAGCTCTGCCAGGAAACCACCGCACTGGCGCAGAATCTCTACCTGGCCCTTGCAGCCGACAAGATGAACGTGGCCAATCTCGGCAACCTGGTGCCTCAGCTGCACGTGCATGTGATCGCCCGCTACCGCAGCGATCCGGCGTGGCCGGCCCCGGTCTGGGGGAAGCTGCCGCCGCAACCCTATGAAGAGAGGCAACTGCAGAAAGTGAGGCAGGTTCTGGAAAGTTTTCTCGGGCCGGAATTCAACTGGGCCCGCCAGGCGGGGTCTGCAGGATGAACCGCGGAAAGCTTATTGCCGCAGGCATTCTGATGGTCCTTCTGCTGGTCATTATCGCTCAGAACGTGCAGCTGGTCAGAACCGATTTTCTGTTCTGGACACTGACTCTGCCGCAGGCTCTGCTGCTCTTTTTAACCGGGACGATCGGTTTCGCCCTCGGCGTACTCATCAGTTTCTTTCTCGCCCGCCGCAAAAAACCGCCCATCGACGACCGGGCTTAGCGGCGGTAGCCACCGACCAGCGCCTCAACCCGGCGGCGCGCGCTCGCCGACCAGGGACCGACCACCACCAGGCACAGCGCCTCGGGGATGAAGATGCGGGCGGCGACTTCCTGAAGGCGCCGGGCGGAGATGGCGCTGATATCGGCGCGATCGGCCGCCAGAGTGCGCACGTTCCCCACCAGTTCGCCCCAACCGTAGCGCGAGGCCAGCTCTTCGGTACCATCGCGGCTGAAATCGAGATCGAAGAGATAGGTGCGCACCACCGCCGCCAACTCTTCTGCCCCCACCTGCGCGTCGCACAGCTCAGTGAAAATCTGCAACAGCTCGCTGATCGCCTGCTCGAGGTTATCGGGCGCCAGGGAGAGATCGACGCTGAACGCGCCGGTCTCTTTGACCTGCGCCAGCCCCGCTTCTACTGCATAGGTCAACCCCAGCTCCTCGCGCAGGCGCAGCATCAGGCGCGCCGCCGTTCCTCCGGAAAGAACACGGCGCAGCACGCGCAGCGCGACGGCATCCTCTTCGGCATCACGGCCGGGAGTCCGGAAAGTAAGTTGGACATTGACCTGCGATCCGCTATCGCGCACCCAGCAGGTCTGTGCCTGCTGTGGCGCGTCTTCGGCAATAAAGGGTTGTACAGGCGCAGGCATAACGCCGTCCCAGGTGCCGAAATGCTCCTCGATCGCGGCGATGGCCGCAGCGCGCGAGACACGCCCCGCAGCCACCGCCACGGTGTTGGCCGGTACGAAATAGCGCTGATGGTGACGCTGCAGATCCTCGAGAGAAGTGCGGGCGATCGAGGAGCGCGTACCGATGGTCGTCCGGCCCAGGGGATGCTCGGGCCAAAGCAGATCGGCGCTGATGTTGTCGGGATTGATCTGTTCCCCCTTTTCGTTGAAATCCTCAAGCGCCTCTTCAAGAATGATCCGGCGTTCGGTTTCAAGCTCCTGAAGACGCGGACGCTGCAGCAGCGAGGCGAACAGAGCCGCGCCCTCGCGCAGATGATCGGGATGTATGCGCGAATGAAAACAGGTGGTTTCCACGTCGGTTGAGGCGTTGACCGCACCGCCGATCGCCTCGAAGGCACGCTCCAGCGCCACGCTGTCCGGGTACTCGGCGGTGCCGCGAAAAACCATATGTTCGAGAAAATGGGTGAGCCCGGCCAGACCGGGCTCTTCACAGCGGCTGCCGACAGCGACAAAAAAGATCAGTTCGGCACTGTGCAGGTGCGGCATTTCAACCGTGATCACGCGCAGTCCGTTGGCGAGGCAATCCTTATGATATTCACTCATGCGAGGGGGGTTCCCAATCGAATAAAGACGCTCATGCATCGTCCAGGCCCTCAAGATGAGGAGGGCGCGCGCCGCCGTAAAAGGCGTCACGGCCGCCGCGCTTGCGCCGGCCGATATTGATCAGCACACCCAGATGCACGAGAAAGAGTAAAATAAAGGTAAAAATACACCAGCCGGGCACAATCCCCAGACTGGCCTGTACGTAGAACTGCTCCCAGGAACGTGCCGGCGCCGGATGCAGCTTGATCTTGAGCATCCAGCCGGCGATCAGGACCAGGAACAGGTACATGTAATTGGCGTAGATACGCCGCCCCAGGGCATAGGTAAGATCCATCTTGTATTGGGGAAAGCGCAGATCTGAGGCCAGCTCGGCCAGCCAGAAGGCCCCTTCCTCGAGGTGGACCCGCCTGGTGAGCACTCCGTAGATAAAGTTCTGATGCAGCAGCCGCACCCGGTATTCATAGGCGTCGTAGAATCGATAGCGGCGCGCCTCGACGAAGAGCAGAATGTAGATCAGCGCAAGCCCGAAGAAGAAGAAGGCATGCGTGATCTCCGGGTGGGATAGCCCGAAGCCGAGAAACGCCGCCGTCGCGCCGACCGCCCAGTTGGTAGTGCGATCGAGGCGCTCGCGCCAGGCCAGGCTGCGGCTGACCTCGGCCCGGTAGTAATGCGTCAGGACGGTGATCGATTCGCTCTGAGTGAGCCTGTCTCCATCCTTACCTTCGATGAGCATTGCGCCTCCCGTGCATTGGGGGTTTACCTGAAAGTGTAGCAAACTCCCGGCACTTCACAGGAAACGCTCAGCGCAGCAAACGGGCCGCTTCCTTGGCGTGGTAGGTGATGATCAGGTCGGCGCCGGCGCGTTTCATGCCGAGCAGGGTCTCCATCATCACCCGCTCCTCGTCGATCCAGCCCTTCTCGGCGGCGGCCTTGATCATCGAATACTCGCCGGAGACGTTATAGGCCACCAGCGGAAGATCGAAGCGCTCGCGAAGATCGCGCAGAATGTCGAGGTAGGCCAGAGCCGGCTTGACCATCAGGAAATCGGCGCATTCCTGCTCATCGAGGGTGGCTTCGCGGAATGCTTCGCGCCGGTTGGCCGGATCCATCTGATAGGAGCGGCGGTCGCCGAACTGCGGCGTCGAATCGGCCGCATCACGGAAGGGCCCATAGTAGGCGCTGGCGTATTTGACCGCATAACTCATCACCGGGATATGGGAGAAGCCGTTGGCGTCGAGAAGCTCGCGGATCGCCGCCACCCGGCCGTCCATCATGTCGGAGGGAGCAACGATGTCCGCCCCGGCGCGGGCATGCGAGAGCGCCTCGGCCGCAAGCAGCTGCAGGGTTTCGTCATTGTCGACATCTCCGTCCCTGATCACCCCGCAATGGCCGTGATCGGTGTATTCGCACAGGCAGACATCGGTGATGACCGTCAGGTCGGGGACCGCGTCCTTGATGGCACGGATCGTCTCCTGGATGATGCCGCGCTCATTGTAGGCGTCCTGGCCGACGGGGTCCTTCGCCTCGGGGATACCGAACAGGAGAACGGCCGGGATGCCAAGATCATGCACCTCTTTGGCCTCAGTGACAATATGCTCGACGGACTGCTGGAAAATACCGGGCATAGAGGGGATCTCTTTGCGGATGTTTCGGCCGAAGGCGCTGAACATGGGATAGATCAGATCTTCCACCCGCAGGTGGGTTTCGCGCACCATGCGGCGCAGATTGTCGTTGCGGCGCAGGCGGCGGGCACGGTATTCGGGAAAGAACATGGCAGGCTCCTTTTGCGGATCAGGGTTGGGCGTTTGCGAAATAGTCGACGAGGGCTTCGGTGAGCGCCTCCAGGGTGAAGTCGGCGGGTTCTACGGTGACCTCCAGGCCGTATCGCCTGGCGGCTGCGCTCGTCAGCGGCCCGATCGAGGCGACGACGACATCTTTGAGCAGGTCTCTAGCCTCTTTTTCTCCGACCATTCGAACGAAGTTATCGACCGTCGATGACGCTGTGAAGGTGACAACGTCAGGTTTCTGCCCGGCGAGAAGCTCCAGCAACCGCTCGCGCCCAGCAGCCGGAGCAACGGTCCGGTAGGCGACAGGGTCGGCCACCTCGGCACCGAGGGCGGCCAGTTCGCGCGGGATGATATCGCGGGCCAGCTCGGCACGGGGGTAGAGAACCCGCTTGCCTGCCACGCCCCAGGTGCGCAGCATCTCGATCACCCCTTCGGCGCGGTAGTCGGGGGGGATCAGCTCCGGCGTGAGACCGCGCGCTTCGAGCGCCCGGCCGGTTTTGGGGCCGACCACCGCGAGCTGGATGCCGGCTAGAGCGCGCAGATCACGCCCCGCCGCCCGAAGACGGGCGAAAAAGACGTCCACAGCATGGGCCGAGGTGAGAATCAACACATCGGTTTCTGGAAGGTTGGCGATCTCACGATCGAGATCTTGCCAGGATTCGGGGGGCACGGTAGCGATGGTCGGACAGATAAGCGCCTCGGCGCCCCGTGACTCGAGCAGCGCGGCGAAACTTGCGGCCTGGTCGGCGGCGCGGGTCACCAGAACACGGCGACCGAACAGCGGGCGGTTGTCGAACCAGCGCAGCGCCTCGCGCAGCCGCACCACCTCCCCGACAATGATCACCGCCGGCGGCTTGATCTGTGTTTCGCGCACCCGTTCGACTACCTCACCGAGGGTCGTGCTCAGAGTCCTCTGGTGCGGCGTAGTCGCCCGCTGCACAATCGCCACGGGGGTTTTGGCCGGTCGTCCGTGCGCGATCAGTTCGCGGGCAATCAGCTCAAGGTTGGCCATCCCCATGTAGAAGACCAGTGTCCCCACCCCGGTTGCGAGCTTCTCCCAGTCGAGGCTCGACATCTTCTTATCCGGATGTTCGTGTCCGGTCACCAGGGCAAGGCTGGTCGTGAAATCCCGATGCGTGAGAGGGATTCCGGCATAGGCAGCAGCGGCAAAGCCGGCAGTGATCCCCGGGACCACTTCGAACGGGATGCCGCAATCGGCCAGGTGCATCGCCTCTTCTCCGCCCCGGCCGAAGACGTAGGGGTCGCCGCCCTTGAGGCGCACAACGGTCTTTGCCTGAAGCGCCAGATCGGCGAGCAGGGTATTGATCTGCTCCTGGGGACGGTGGTGACGCCCCCGGCTTTTGCCGACAAAGATGCGCTCGGCTTCCGGCGGAGCCTCCTCGAGAAAAGCGGGATTCGCCAGAGCATCATAAACGACGGCATCGGCCCGGCGCAGGCAATCGCGTCCCTTGACCGTAATCAGCCCGGGATCGCCGGGCCCCGCCCCTACCAGATAAACCTTTCCCGTCACAGCGCGACCTCAAAAATCGGCGGCCGAAGCGGAAACTCCGCTCCGGCCGACCGGACCTGGAATCCTCCCCATCAGGGAGGCGAAGATCAGACTTCCTCGTCCTTGGGATTATACGTCTCGTTTCGATAGACCTCTTCAAGGATTCTGCCCGCACCCATCACCAGCAGATCTTCGGCCAGGGAAACACCCAGACCCTCCGCCTCGGAGGCCGGTCCGGAAACAGCCTTTCTGAGCACCTCCTTGCCATCGACGGAAGCCACCAGGCCAATCAGATCGAGCTGGTCACCGGCTACAGTGCCGTAGGCGGCGATGGGGACCTGGCAGCCGCCTTCGAGGTGGCGCAGCAGGGCGCGTTCAGCGCGCACCGCGCATGAGGTTTCGGAGTGATTGAAGAAATCAATCATCGCATTGGTCTCATCGTCTTCGATGCGGGTCTCGAGCCCCAGGGCGCCCTGGCCGATGGCCGGCAGGCACACGTCGGTGGCCATGTACTCGCTGATATTGGCCGCAAAGCCGAGACGCTTGATCCCGGCGGCGGCCAGTACCACCGCATCGAGGTTTTCATCGGTGAGCTTGCGGATGCGTGTTTCGACATTGCCGCGGATATCGAGCATGTGCAGATCGGGGCGCGGATGAAGCATCTGCGATTTGCGGCGCAGCGAAGAGGTGCCGACCCGTCCCCCCTGGGGGATATCCAACCAGCGCTCCAGGCCCGGGCGCAAAATCACCACGTCGCGCGGGTCCTCACGCTCGGTAATGCAGCGCAGCGCCAGGCCTTCGGGGAAGAACGTCGGCACATCCTTCATCGAATGCACGGCGATATCGACCTCGCCGCGCAGCATGGCCTCTTCGATCTCTTTGACGAAAAGGCCTTTTCCGCCCACCATGGCCAGAGGCACGTCGAGAATTTTATCGCCCTGGGTCTTGATCTTCGTCAGGGTCACCTCGAGGCCGTCATAGCGTTTTTCCAGTTCGGACTTGACCCAATTGGCCTGCCACAAGGCGAGCTGGCTGCCACGGGTTCCGATTCGCAGAGTTTTCTTACTCATGATGTCATTGCACTCCTTGGCTTTTTGAACCAATGGCTTACGATCGCCCTTCTGGTTCTTCAGGGTCGGAGGAAACCGCAGGCAGGTCGAAAAGCGTGCGCAGAGCCTCCAGATAAGTATCCCCGGCGGGATTGTTTTGCGATTCCTTTAAAGCGGAAATCGGCTGGTGCAGGGCCTTGTTGATGATCGCCGCGCTCATCGCCTCGATCGCCTTGCGTTCTTTTTTGCCGAGATCCTTGAGATTGGAAAAGGTTTTCTCCAGCTCCGCCTGGCGGATCGTCTCGAATTTTTTGCGCAAGGCGACGATCGTCGGCACGATATCGAGGCTGGTCAGCCACTGGTAGAACTGATCAATTTCCTGATCGATGATCCCTTCGGCCTTTTTCGCCTCCTTGTGGCGCTCCTTGAGGTTGGCCGCGACCACGCCCTGCAGATCGTCCACATCATAAAGATAGGCGTTGTCGATATCGTTGACTTTGGGATCGATGTCGCGCGGCACGGCAATGTCGATCAGAAACATCGGCTTGCGCTTGCGTTGCTTGATGACCTCCTCGACACGCTTGGCGCCGAGAATGTAGTTCGGCGCGCCGGTGGAGGTGAGAACGATGTCGACGCGGTGCAGAATTTCCGTGAAATTTTCGAACAGGATCGACTTGCCGTTAAACTCCTCGGCAAGCTTGACCGCCCGCTCATGGGTGCGGTTGGTCACCAGCACCGAAGAAACGCCGTTGTTGATGAAGTGACGGGCGGCAAGCTCACACATCTCGCCGGCACCGATGAGCAATACGGTCTTATCCTCGAGGGTCCCGAAGATCTTGCGGGCCAGCTCCACGGCCGCAAAAGAGACCGAGACGGCGTTGCTGGCGATCTCGGTCTCAGTGCGCACCCGCTTGGCCACCGAAAATGCTTTGTGCAGAAAGCGGTTGAGAATGACGCCCGAGGTCTTGAATTCACTGGCGTAGCCGTATGCGGTCTTGATCTGGCCGAGGATCTGCGGCTCGCCGATGACCATTGAATCGAGGCTCGAAGCCACCCGGAAGACGTGACGGATCGCATCGCGGCCGTGATATTCGTAGAGATGCGTGTCAAGCTCCGCGAGGTCCAGTTGATGGAAATCGGCCAGAAAATGACGCAACTGCGCGGTCGCCACTTCAGGCTCGCGGCTGGTGGCATAGAGCTCGACCCGGTTGCAGGTCGATACGATGATCCCTTCGGTCACTGCCGGCAGGTTCACCAGAGTATGCAGCGGCCGCTCCATGGCGGTGGGAGCAAAGGCGATGCGTTCGCGGATTTCGACCGGCGCGGTTTTATGACTGAGTCCGACGACGATGATATTCATACGGCAAGAGCCAACATTAGACCTTCTGCGGCGGGTCAGCGCCCCTGGAGGGAGTCAAAACTATGTTCGCCGGCGAAGAAAAGATTGACGCCGAGAAAGGTGAACAGCAGGCAGGCGAAGCCGACGATGGAAAAAATCGCCGCACGCCGGCCGCGCCAGCCGGCCATCATACGGCCGTGCAGCAGGGCCGCATAGAGAAACCAGGTGATCAGCGCCCAGGTTTCCTTCGGATCCCACCGCCAGTAGCCGCCCCAGGCCGCATTGGCCCATACGGCGCCGGAGATGATCCCCATCGTCATGAGCGGGAAGCCGAAACTCAGGCATTTGTAATTGATCTGATCAAGAGTGCTCAGCGAAGGAAGCTGATAAAAAAGGCGAGAGAACTTCTTGCTTTTGAGCATTCGCTCCTGAATCAGATACATCACTGAGACGACCGCCGCCAGGGTAAAGACGGCGTTGCCCAGAAAGGCCAGCGTGACATGAACGGGAAACCACCAGCTCTTGAGCATGGGATTGAGCTGAGTCGCGCGCGTCACCGTCGCCCCGCCGAAGATCATGGTCACCAGCGCCAGCGGAGTAATGAAGGCGCCGATAACGCTCAGCCGATAGCGCAGATCGAAGAGCAGATAAATGCCCACCAGCGACCAGGCCGAAAAGGAGAGCGATTCATGCAGGCTGGAAACCGGAGTATAGCCCGTCTCGATGTAGCGAACCACCAGCGTCGCACAGTGCAGGACGAAGCCGCCAACCAGCACCCAGCGTCCGGCGCGGCCTGCTTTCTCGCGTTTGGCAATGATATCGACGAGATAGAGAACAGTGGCCGCGAAATACGTCAGCAGCGAGATTTTGAAGAGCAGAATACTTACACTCATGTTGGTTGCCTCGGCAGTTCGACCGCGAGTTCGGCCAGGGTAAGGCCGCAACGGCCCTCCAGAACGCGGTCGACGGCGGCGCCGTCGCCGGCAGCGATCAGGCGGGGAAGGTCTGCGGCTACCAGATCGTGCAAAATATCCCGATTGTATTCGGGGATTTGTCGGTGTGTCAACCGCTTTCCCCGCAAAGCAGAGGCGATCTGCAGCATCGTGATCCATTCCTCCCCGAACAGCCGGCTGATCTGATCGCGCACCAGTGCAGCCAGTGCGGGACTGCGGCCGGCCGTGGAGACCGCCAGGACCAGATCACCGCGCCGGCTCACCGCCGGCAGATCGAAGTCTCCCTCCTGCGGCATATCGGCCACATTCACCAGAATTCGCGCCGCGCGCGCGGCGCGGGCGACAGCGGCATTGACCTCGCGCCGATCCGTCGCGGCAAAGACCAGCTGAGCGCCGGCGAGATCCTCGGGCGCGAAAGATTTCAACCGGATTTCCACATCTGCGGGCATCTGCGCGGCGGGCGCCGCCTCGGTCACCAGGCGTACCTGCGCCCCAGCGCCGGCCAGTGCGCGGACCTTGCGCAACCCGACGCTGCCGGCGCCGACCACGACGCAAAGTCGGCCGGCAATTCGCAGGTTGATCGGCAATTCGGACATGTCGGACCCTTGGCGGCAGAGGACAGGGTCGGCTAGAGTCCGAAGAGTTCGGACTCAACCAACTCGCAGAGCGTTTTTCCGCAAAACAGCGCAACTTCGAGGGCACCTGCCGAGGCATCGGTTTCAATCCGTACCAGAAAATCGGGGCGCACGTCGGGAAGATCTTCTTCTTTGCCGCGAAAGATAACTGCGGTCAGACATTCATTCTGCCGGGCAAGCGAAAAGGCCTCCTCGATCGCTTTTTCGCGCCGGCCGTCGGCAAACGCGAGAACCACATCGCCCCGGACTCCCAGAGCCCGCAGCTGGCGGGCGAAATATTGATCCGCATCGTCTTCACTGATCAGGGCCGACGCCAGCAGGGCGTCGTGGGAGAGAGAGAGGGCGGGAAGAAGCGGGCGATCAAGGCCAAGTCTATGCATGAAGAAACCGGCGACAAGGTTGGCGACCTGTCCGAAAGGGCCGCTGCCCAGCGTCAACAAACGCCCTCCCTCATGAAACACCTCGACCAGTCGTGCGGCCAGTTGCTCCAGGTCCCCACCATGGCGATCAACGGTGTCCTGCAGAAGACCTTGATGCCGGTGCAGAGCTTCGGCGACTTTGTCCTGACTCATGGGTGGCTCCGAAAAATTAAAAAAGAATAGGGAGATTCTCCGGCCATGTCAAGGCAGCGAAAGCTCTGGAGAAAGCCACCAGATATCGCCCCTGATGCCTGTGGCGGAATAGTCCTTGATTTTTTCGCTTGCTGATTTATCCTTAGAATCTAGATGTCTGATATATTTTTGTTCATTCTGAAAATTCATCCTTAAAGGAGAAAGCTCATGGCAAGTGACAACGTCATACAGTTGACCGACGACTCGTTCGAAAGCGAGGTCCTGCAGTCGGAGACTCCAGTACTCGTCGACTTCTGGGCGTCCTGGTGCGCACCGTGCAAGGCGATCAGTCCCGTTGTCGACGGCCTGGCGGACGAGTTTGAAGGCAAAGTCAAGATCGGCAAGCTCAACGTCGACGAAAACCCTGCAACTCCCGGCCAGTACGGGGTCAGAGGGATTCCGACGCTGATTCTCTTCAAAGATGGCAAAGTCGTCGACCAGGTCGTCGGTGCCGTGCCGAAAAACCAGCTCGAAGGTCTTGTCAAAAAAGCTCTCTGAGCGATGCGAAAAGCATTATTGCGAAAAGAAAAAGGACCTCCAGCAGGTCCTTTTTCTTTCCCGGGAACACCCGATCAGGGGATCGGATCGAGGAGCCGGCGGACTTCCTCGCGGACCTCGCCGGGCAGATAGGCCTCACGAATTTCCTTGAGCAACTCCTTTTTGCGTTTTTTCGCCTGCTCCATGGTCTCCGTTGCGTTCTTGACCACCTGGCGCGACCCGTAACTCCAGCTGTTGTATGCCTCATTGCGTTTGACCAGAGCCTGATGGTAGGTGCGCGCGAGCTCGCGGGCTTCCTCCTTGAACGCGGCAGAGAGTTCCTCCCGCCGGGAGGTTTTGGCCTGCTCATCCCGGACCGCCTGCTCTACCGAGCGACCAGCGGGGTCGGGCACATCGGGTGTTTCGATTACGATGAAAGACCCACCTTTTTCGCTGCGATCGCCTTCCACAGGTCGGCATCCTTCCGGGAATTTTCCCGGATCATCGGTCATGATCAGGCGCCCCTCGTCATCGCGGCACCGATAAACCTCCGCCGCGGCAAAATCCGCCGCTCCGACCAGAAGCAGAAGAAAGACAAGTATCACGGGCATCGGCGCCTCCTTGTAGGGATCCTTTTCAAGGATATCAGCCTTGCAGCAGTGCTCAAGCGATGCCGCCGCGTTCCTGGGCATCACGCAGGCAGCGAAAGAGCGCTCGAAAGGCGCTTTTGTCGGCGTGCGTCCACCAGACTTCGGCCAGTCGCCTCACCTCATCGCAGTCGAGAGCCGGCATCAGATGAACCGCCTCTTCGAGGGCATGGTCGAAGGTGGCCGGTTCACAGAGGCGCTCGCGCAGGTCTTCAAGTCGTTGGAAATCGCACGCGTCCTGGCGGCGCTCTCCCGTCTCCTGCTCAAGAACCTGCTGCAGCAGCCGGCGCTCTTCGTCATGGACGCGCAGCACGGAAGCCAGATGTTTGATCTGCCGCTTGCGCGAACTGTGGCCGCGCACCTTGCGGGCGATCTCCAGCTCGGAGCGCACCACCTGGTCGAGCGGCAGGCGCGCGAGAATCCCGGGGGGAAGGTCAAGACTCTTGCGGGCCAGTTCTTCCACCGCTCCGGCGGCGCGCTTGCGGGCGCTTTTGCTCGGCGGGTGTTCGCGTCTGTCTTCCATCAAAACTCCTTGCGGCTGTCGAGAAGCATCGTGACCGGGCCGTCGTTGACCAGCGCCACCTGCATATGCGCCTGGAAAACCCCTGTTGCAACCCCGATCCCCTGCGTCTCAAGCTGCCGGACATAAAATCGGTAAAGTGTATCCGCAACATCCGGCGGGGCGGCCGCAGAGAATCCGGGCCGACGTCCTTTGCGGCAATCGCCGTAAAGCGTGAACTGGGAAACGATAAGCGCCTCAGCGTTGATCTCGCGCAGAGAACGGTTCATTTTGCCGGCCTCATCCTCGAAGATGCGCAGCCCGGCCGTCTTTTCCGCCAGATATACGGCATCAGCCTCGCCATCGCCCTCCCCGACCCCAAGCAGCACCACCAGTCCCGGCCCGATCGCCCCGACGACACGGGAATCGACACGGACCGACGCCGAAGAGACCCTCTGCAGAACCGCGCGCATCTTCAGGCCTCCTCTTCCCCGGCCAGACGCCTCAGAGTCGCCAGATTCATGAAGTCGAAACCATCATCTTCGCCCTTCGGTGTTTCGAGGATTTTGGGGATAGCGGAGAAACGATCATCCCGCATCAGCAGGCGAAACCCCTCTTCGCCGATTGCTCCCTGGCCGATATGTTCATGACGATCAACCCGGCATCCGATCCCTTTTTTGCTGTCGTTCAGGTGGAAAGCCATCACCTTCTCGCAGCCAATCTCATTCTGCAACTCCCCCATGGTCGCATCGTAGCCGGCTGCCGTCGACAGATCGTAATCCGCGGCAAAGGCATGGCAGGTATCGAGACAGACGCCGAAGCGACCGGCAGGAACCTGGTTCATGATCTCGGCCAGGTGAGCGAAGCGGGCGCCGAGCATCGTTCCCGAGCCGGCAGTGTTTTCGAGCAGGATGCCCACCTGCGATGGTGCCTGGTCGAAAACAATGCGCAGCGCCGCACCGATTCGCTGCAGGCCGCTTGCCTCACCTGAGCCGACATGCGCACCCGGGTGGATGACCAGCCAGGGAATACCGAGCAGGGAGCAGCGTTCCATTTCGCCCACCAGGGCGAGAATAGACTTCTGCCACTTCTCTTTCTCGGGCGCGGCCAGGTTGATCAGGTAGCTGTCGTGGGCGATCACCGGAGCGATGCCGCTTTGCCGCCATGCGGCGCGAAAAGAGCAGGCGGCCGCTTCGCTGATCGGCTTGCCCTGCCACCGGTTGGCGTTCTTGGTAAAGATCTGCACAGCGGTGCAGCCGATTTTAGCGGCGCGCGAAAACGCCAGATCAAGGCCGCCGGCGATCGACATATGGGCGCCGATCGGCTGCATCAGCTCTGCCACCGGACCAACTGCGCCGGGACGTGCGCGGCACTGGCGACCCGCACGTCGATATACGGAGCGCAATGCTCCGGTCCGACGAGCACAGTGCGCATGCCGAGCTGCTTGGCCGTTTCCAGGTTGGGAATCGAATCCTCGATCATGGTGCAGGCGCGGGGGTCGGCTCCGAGGCATTCGAGAACCGCGCGGTAGGGCTCAGTGAAGGGTTTGGGCTGATAGGCGGCCACCCGGATATCGTAGATCTCCTGAAACAGGTCACGTATCCCCAGGGCCCCCAGAACCCGCTCGGCATGGTCGCGCGAGCCGTTGGTGAAGATCACCATCGGCGCCTCCACGCCTTCCAGGGCACAGCGCAGGCTTTGATCAGACTGCAGCCTCGAGGCGACGTCAACATCATGGACGTACTCCAGGTAGTCTTCCGGATCGACCCCGTAGTGGCGCATCAGCCCCTGCAGAGTCACGCCGTATCGCTGCCAGTAAGAGCGGCGCAATCCATCGACCTGGGCGCCGGGGATGCCGACCACCTCGCTCATGTAGCGATTGATGCGCCCGTCAATGAGTGCGAAAAGCTCCCGCTCCGGCGCGTAGAGCGTATTGTCGAGATCGAACAGGACGGCTTCCATGATGTCTCCCGATCAGGCGCAAAGATCGCGCGTCACTGCGGGTCGTAGGTCCCCTCGAAGACCTGTACGGCCGGGCCGGTCATATAGACCATCCCGTCCTCGCCCCACTCCATTTCAAGATCCCCGCCGCTCAGGTGGTTCAAGATGCACCGCTCGGTCAGGTTGTTCAGAACGCAGGCAACCACCACCGCCGAGGCGCCCGTGCCGCATGCCAGGGTCTCGCCCGAGCCACGCTCCCAGGTACGCTGCTTGACCTCGGTGGGGGAGATGATTTCGACAAATTCCACATTGGTTCGGTTGGGAAAGGCGTCATGGCGCTCGATGACCGGTCCGTATTTGGCGACCGGAAACTCCTCGACATTATCGACGAAGATCACGCAATGCGGATTGCCCAGAGAGGCGCAGGTCACATGAAAGGTGCGGTCCAGTGCCCGGATTTCGGCGGCCACCACCTGCTCGTCCGGATTGCCGGTCATGGGGATCTCTCCCCGGGTCAGGCGCGGCCGGCCCATGTTGACACGTACCCTGTCCACTTTGTTGCGCTCATTTGTATAGAGTTGCAGAGTCAGAATTCCGGCGCCGGTTTCCGCCGTGATCTCTTTCTTGTCGACAATACCGTGGTCATAGGCGTATTTGGCAACGCAGCGGATGCCGTTGCCGCACATCTCCGACTCGCTGCCGTCGCTGTTGAACATGCGCATACGCACATCTGCGACCTTCGAGGGCATGATCAGGATCAGCCCGTCCGAACCGATGGCGAAATTGCGGTTACTGACCTCGATGGCCAATGCGACCGGGTCCTCGACCTCGGCCTCGAAACAGTTCAGATAGACGTAGTCATTGCCGGCTCCGTGCATCTTGGCGAATTTCATCACGTTTAAGACCATCCTTTCGAGTTGGTTGGTAATGGCTTCATCATCAAATTTGAGCATTATAGACAACTTGCTATGCTTTCAGCAAGGCCCGCGCTTGACCCCGCCCCTCGGCCCGCGTAAAATCGGCATCAAATTTTTTCAGGAGTTCACACAAATGGCATACTACCTCAAGACCAAGATCTGGCAGACCGGCGCCCTCGACTGGTGGGGATTTATCGGCGGGGAGGACGTCTACCTGGGCACGCGGGAATTTCCCCTGCCTCCCGAAGAGGGGGATGAGTGGGTGGTCAGGTCAACGGGGGATCGCTTCAAGATTATCGACGGCGAGATCCGCCGTACAGGAAAAGAAGAACCCGCACAAGGCTACTGGTGACAGACATGTCTCTGGAAATTGTTCAGATACCAGCCGGACGGATGGATAACTTCTCCTACCTGATCTGTTGTCCGCAGACCGGACGCGCTGCCGCGGTTGATCCTTCGCTCGCGCCCGAGAACCTTCTTCGCGAAGCGCACCGCCGCAGCCTCGAGATCGAGTTGCTGATCAACACCCATGGTCATCGCGACCATGCCGCGGGCAACGACCTGGTGCTTGAAGAGACCAATGCGCGCCTGGCCGGCCATATTCAGGACGTGCCCCATGCACAGGTTCACCTCGAGGACGGCAGCAGGCTTGAACTCGGCGAGGGAACCATCGACGTCGTGCACACCCCGGGTCACACGCCGGGATCAATCTGCCTGCATCTCGAAAAAGCTCTGATCACCGGGGATACCCTGTTCGTCACCTTTGTCGGGCGCGCCGACCTGCCGGGCAGCGACCCGGAAGCGCTTTATCACAGTCTGCAGCGGCTGGCTCGGTTTCCCGATGCGACCCGCGTCTACCCGGGGCACGACTATGGCCCGAAGCCGGTTTCCACAATCGGTTTCGAGAAAAAGAACAATCCCTACCTGAGATGCACCGATCTGGCGGATTTTCTCAGACTGCGCCTGGGCTGACATCCCGTGGCGCCATCAGCCGGCCCTCTTTATCCGGCGGGGTGAACACCAGCCTTGTTCCCGCCAGGCGATCATTCCAGCCACGCCCGTAAGGATCCGCGAGGGCGGTCAGGAAGCCTGCCCCCATCGCCAGCAGAGAAACCAGCCCGCCGACGGTATGCAGAAACGCTTCGGAGGGCCGCAGCGCTCCACCGTCGTGCGCCTGCAGATGCAGCCCGAAGAGCATTTTGCCCGGCGTCTGCCCGAACCAGAAATGAAACACCGTGAAGTAAGTGAAACAGAGCAGAAAAAGCAGCAGATAATAAGGTACGGATACCTCGAGAACGGCCTGCAGGGAAGGCAGTATCGCTGCTTGGCCGGCCGGCGAGAGCAGCCGGTTTCCGGTGACGAGAAAAAGCAGAAACACCCCCGCCACCAGCACCATGTCGATCCAGAAAGCGCCGAGACGGGCTGCCAGCCCGGGCAATTCGGAATCAGGCGCCTCAATCCGGCCGCCGATCTTTTTACCCTGCCCCGCCGCTTGGCCGGCAGAGGTCAGGCCGGTCAGGCCCTCGTCCGCACCGCGCGTGCCCATCGACAACGGAGCCTTCCACAAACCGGAAGACTCCTTACAGTCAAAAGGGTCGGCGGGGCCCTCCTTTGCAACCCTATGGTCGTTCGGGGCTTTCTTCTCCTGCCCCTCCCCCTCTCCGACTGGAGGCCCATCGTCTCCCAGGCCGTCGAAATCGATTTCTTCAAGCGGAGGCAGTTCGGCCTCATTATCCCCTTCGTCAAGCTCGACCTCCAGAGCCTCTTCGTCCGCGAAGGGAAGAGCGTCTTTCTTCAGGGGCCGGGACGGTTCGGCGACGGCATCTCCTTGCTCTTCAAGACTGAGGTCGGGAAGCGGCTCATCATCCCAGTCCAGATCAAATTCCTCGCTTTTCTCGGCGCCATCGGCCGACGATTTCTCCAGATCTCCATCGAAAGAAAATCTATCCGGATCCTCTGGACCGGCTTTCGGGTCCTCGAAGGAGAAGATGTCCGGCTCCTCTTCTGTGACGGCGTCTTCGTTGTCGAACGAGACGTCCTCGTCAATCTCGGCAAAAGGATTCTCATTACGGGTGATCGCCGTCTCTGCGGTCCCGGAGAGTTCCTCAAAGCCGCCAAACGCCGCATCGCCGGCCTGTCCGTGCTGCTCGGAAGAGGCCGTATCCGGCGATTCATCATCCATGAAATCGTAGCCGAAATCGACGCTTTCTCCAGGCGCCGGTCCGGCAGACTCGGAAGCCGGTTCTTTGGCGAGCGGCTCAGCGAGGACCGGAACGGCCGGCGCGCTCTTGGCGGGGAAAATAAGACTGCGCAGATTGAACCGCGAGCGAAACTCGGTCAGCTCTTTACCGCATTTTTTGCATGACTCCAGGTGGTCGAAGCTGTTGTAACCACATTTGGGACACTTCATCGCGACTCCCTCTCGGCCTCATCGGAAAAACATTATCCGGGGCGGTCGAAATCTCCGTACAAAAATTGCAGCACCGTCGCCACTGCCAGCCCTGCCGTCTCGGTCCGCAGAATACGCGGCCCGAGGCGAACCGGAACAAATCCTGCCGCGCGGGCGCACTCAGCCTCGGCGGGACTAAATCCGCCTTCCGGTCCGACCAGCACCACTGCGCTCTCGGGCTGAGCGGCGGGAAGCGCCTGCTGCAGGGGGATGCTGCCCTGTTCCCAGAGCATCAGGCGCAGGGTTTCCTCCCCGGCGAGCGCCCGGGGCAGATCCAGCGCGCCCGAGACGGTCGGAAGATGCGCGCGGCCGCACTGGCGGGCCGCCTCCTCGACGATCCGCTGCCAGCGCTCAAGGCGTTTCTGCTCGCGCTCTCCGGAGAGCCGGGCGATACTGCGCTCGGCCTGCAAAGGGACAAATGCGCCAACGCCCAGTTCCGTTCCTTTTTGCAAAATCAGGTCCATCTTGTCTGCTTTGGGCAGACCCTGGACCAGGCGCAGGGGAAAGGCCGACTCTTTCTGGTGACTGCGCGTCAAAACACGGACCCGGGCGACCTTTTTGGAGACCTCCAGCAGACGGCAGCGGCAGATCGTGCCGGCGCCATCGCACAACTCAATTTCATTGTCCGGCCCAAGCCGCAGAACATTGACCAGGTGGTGCCGCACCTCTTTTGGGAGCCATACCTCTTCGCCGGCCAGTTCGCCGGAAGAGACAAAAAAGCGTCTCATGTCACCGGCTCCGCCGATAGGTCAGACACGACCAGTCCTCGAGACGGTCAACCTGCGGGCCCTTCAGAGCGAAACCGGCAAAGCCGGCCCGAACAATCTCCTCCTTCTCCCGCAGAATGCCCGAGAGAATCAGAACGCCGCCGGGCGCGAGGCGCTTGACGAGTTCTGCTGCCAGGCGCACATTTTCTTCAGCGAGAATATTCGCCAGCACGACATCAAAGAATCCGGATAGTGTCTCCAGACCGGCAGCGGTAATCTCGATGCGATCGGCCACCTTATTTAAACGGGCGTTTTCTGCCGCGACCTGACAGGACTCCGGTTCGATATCGCAGGCAAGGACCTCTTCGGCGCCCAGAGCCGCGGCGGCGATGGCAAGAATTCCCGACCCGGTCCCGACATCGAGCACGCGACGCGGTTCCGCCTCCCCCGCAAAGCAGCCGTCCAAGGCCTCAAGGCAAAGGCGCGTCGTCCCATGCGTCCCGGTACCGAAGGCCATGCCGGGGTCGAGCCGCACCAATGCATCGCCAGCCAGCAGTTCGGGCTCCTCCCAGGTCGGCGCGACCACCAGACGCCTGCCGATGCGCTGAGTGCCGAAGTGCTGCTTCCAGTCCTGCGCCCAGTCCTGCGCACCGATACGCTCGGCCCGTATTTCGCCGACCCACGCGTCCGTCAGGATCTGGGCAAGCCAATTCAGGCGCTCACGCACCTGATCGACCAGAACCGCTGGAGCGCCCTGCTCGGGGAAATAGGCGCGAACGGTCAGGATTCCCTGCTCCTCTTCCTCAGGGTCAGGGGCGACGAAGGTGTCGAGCGCCTTTTCGAGTACGGTCACGCCTTCACAGCCGAACTCTGCAAGCTCGGCTATGGCCAGGTCGATCATCTCGGCAGAGAGCGCAATATGCAATTCAATCCAGGTCTTTGCCATCCCTTCTGCTTAGCAGATGTCACGGGAAAAAAGCAATAAAAACCTTGACAAGATCTTAATGTTCAAGTCTAATTCACAGCAGCTAATGAGACGAAATGAGGTCCGTACGGACTCTTTAGCAGATGCAAAAAACGCCTGTTTCGATTTTTATTGCCGGGTCACATAAAAAAAAGTTAAATATTTCTGTTGCACAGCACGCAGGGCGTGATAAAGTCCTAATGAGTCACTCATGAAGAGATATTATGCCCGATTTTCAATACATTTATCTGCTGTCTGACGCCACCGGAGAAACAGCTGAAAAAACCGTGGCTGCGGCGTTGACCCAGTTTCGCGAGAAACCAACCCGCGTACGGCGGATAAGCAACGTCCGTTCAAAAAACCAGATTTACGAGGCGCTCGACGAGGCCCTGCGCAATGACGGGCTGGTCGTCTATACCATCGTCAACCGCGAACTGGCGCAACTGACTCATGACGAGTGCGATGCGCTGGGGATTATCTGCATCGATCTCATCACGCCCCTTCTGGTGCGTCTCTCGGAATTTCTCGGCGTTTCGCCGCGAGAAATGCCGGGCCTGCTCCATGGAGTGAACGAGAGCTATTTCCGACGGATCGATGCAGTGGAATTTACCGTTAAACACGACGACGGTCAGGAGCCTCGGGGACTGGCCAAGGCAGATATCGTTCTGGTGGGGGTATCGCGCACCAGCAAAACGCCCCTGTCGATCTACCTGGCCCACCGCGGCTGGAAGGTCGCCAACGTTCCGATGGTGCCGGGGATCGATCTACCCCAGGAGATTTTCCAGGTCGATCAAAAGCGCATAGCCGGCCTGATCATCGACCCGCAGCGGCTGGTGGAATTAAGGGCAGCCCGGTTGCGCAATATGGGGCAGGACTCGCGTAGCGCATATGCCGACTACCTGGAGATCGAAGATGAATTGCGTGCGGCCCGCAGGTTTTTCCGCCGACAGAAATGGGTCATCGTCAACGTCTCGGGCAAGGCGGTCGAGGAGACCGCCAACGAAGTGCTGACCAAGCTGACACTGAAATAAAGGCCCACCCGCAAGGCCCGGAAAGCAAACCGCGAGCCGAAACGATGCCACGGACGAAGGTTGGCAGTGGACGATAGAAAATAACAAGGAGAGAATCATGCGTATTCTGGTTGTGGAAGATGAAAAAAAGGTTGCCAGCTTCATCAAGCGGGGGCTCGAAGAGGAGGGGTACACCGTGGACGTCGCCTACGACGGCGATGAAGGGATGGAGATGGCCATCCACACCCCTTACG
>JAGXHK010000080.1 GCA_024636255.1 Desulfuromonadales bacterium
CCCCTCGACGTTCACAGTGCTCGCCCGGGTGCCGTCGATCAGCGCATCGACCGCGATTCCGAGTTCGCGGGCGGAAAGTCCGGCATCGGCCAGGCGGACCCGGTCGGGGATCACCCGGATCTCCGGGTTGCCCAGATCAAGACTCGGCATGGGGCGCACCTGCGCGCCTGGAAGCGCTTCGCGGATGGCGCCGAAGGCGCGCCCGCCGACTTCCACCAGACGCGGCAGCTGCGCGCCGACGAATTCCACATCGATGGTCCGCCCGCCTGTGAGCCCGCGCTCGAACAGGGAGGACTGACTGACGATGGCGATCATCCCCGGCACCTGGGAAAGCTCGTTTTGCAGAAATGGAATCAGTTCCCGTACCCGGGCAGGATCGGCCGAACGCACCCCCATGAAAATCTGCCGGCCGGAGGCGACGTAAAAGAAATTACTGACCCGGGGCAGCCCCTCCGGCGGGTCCCGATCCGTGTCCCACAGCGGCTGCAGTTCGGCTTCGAGCTGGCGGCCGATGCGGGTGAACTCCTCGACGTTGTATCCCGGCGGGGGCAGAAGCACCCCGAAGAGCAGGTTGCGGTTGCCGGTCGGCAGGTATTCGGGCTTGGGCATCAGCACCCCGGCGATCAGCAGAGAGCCTGCGGTAAAGGCGACCACGACCAGCAGCCGGGCGGTCAGCGAGCCGCTGATGCGGTAGTTGACCTCGGCCACCGCGTCGGTGAAGCGCCCCGCCTTTTTAAGCAGCCCGAAGAGGTTATGTCGATCTCGCCGTCGCTTCGGGGTTTGCGTTTTGGTGCTGCCGCCGCCGAGAATGCGGGCGGCATAGGAAGGGATGACCGAAACCGAGACGACCAGTGACAATGCGACCGCCCCGCAGATCGCCAGCGCGATGTCGCGAAAAAGTTGGCCGGTCTCCTCGACGATGAAGAGGATCGGCAGAAAGACCGCAATGGTGGTCAGGGTTGAGGAGAGGACTGCGCCCCACACCTCACGCGTGCCGTTGACGGCGGCCTGCATCCGGTCCTCTCCCATCTGCCGGTGACGGTAGATGTTCTCGAGCACAACGATAGCATTGTCGACCACCATCCCGACAGCGAAGGCAAGTCCGGCCAGGGATATGACGTTGAGGGTGCGGCCGAGCAGCGCCATGACGACAAAGGTGCCGATCACCGAAATGGGGATGGCGGTGGCGACGATCAGGGTCGAGGTGACCGAGCGCAGAAAGAGCAGCAGCACCGAAACCGCAAGAAATCCGCCGACCCAAAGGTTCTGCTGCACCAGGTCGATGGCCGAGTCGATATATTCGGTTTCATCATAGACCTGCTCCAGGGTCAACGCGCGGTCCTTGAGAATCCCCTCGTTCAGCTCCCCCAGAGCCGATTTGAGACCATCCATGACTTCGAGCACGTTCGAACCCGATTCGCGCAGGGCGTTTATGGCCATCGCCGGCTCGCCGTTCTGGCGTACCGAAACCCGGGCCTGCTCGTAACCGAAGCGCGCCTCGGCGACATCGCCGACGAAAATTCGTTGTCCGGCGCCGGTTTTCAGGGCAATCTGCTCGACCTCCTGCGGAGTATCCAGCTCGGCCAGGGTGCGCACGATGTAGCGGCGCTTCCCTTCATCGAAGCTGCCCGCAGAGATGTTGACGTTCTGCAGATCAAGGGTGCGGATGAGATCCTGCAGGGTAAGGCCGTAGCCGGAGAGTTGCTCAGGATCGACCATCACCTGCAGCTGGCGCTCGCGCCCACCGATGACGTTGCTGCGCGCCACCCCGGGGACACGCTCGAAGCGGGCCTTGATATAATCCTCGGCGAAGATCTGATAGGTATCGATCGGCTGGTCATTGCCGGGGGCCGGTTTGAGGATGAACCAGGCGATGGGGCGGTCTTCGGTGTTGACGGTCGAGATCACCGGCCGGTCGGCATCATCTGGAATGTCGCGTACCTGGTTCAGTGCATTGCTCACTTTGAGCAGGCCCGCGTCCATGTCGGTGCCGGGCCGGAAGGTCAGGACGATGCGCCCCTCGCTGTCGCGGGATTCGGAGTTCATCTCCACCACCCCTTCGACGCCCTTGAGCTGGTCCTCCTGTCGCTGGACGATTTCCTTCTCGACATCCTCCGGGCTGGCTCCGGGCCAGCGGGTGGAGACGGTGATTTCGGGGCGGGCGACTTCGGGGGTAAGCTGGATCGGAATGCGCAAAAGCGAGATGACGCCGAACAGCACGAGCAGCAGCACCCCGACGGTGACGCCGACCTGGCGGCGCACGGATGTTTCGATCAGACCCATCGGTTAACGACTTTCTCCGGCAGCGGCTTCGCGCACCGCTTGCCCGGGGCGCAGGCGCTCATTGCCGCGGATGACCACCCGGTCGGCGGCGTCAAGTTCGCCATCGAGAGGTGTGACCGCATACCGGGTTGCGAAAGTGTCGATCACCTGCACCGGGACGATGACTGCCAAGCCTTCTTCGACCTTGACCACGTAGTCGCCTTCGCCGGGCTGGAGTACCAGCGCATCCTTCGGGATGAGCAGCGCCGATTCCGCAGATTCCCCGGTGAAGGTCGCCCGCGCCAGCATCCCGGCGAGAATTTCGCCATCGGAATTATCAATCGTCACTTCGACCGGAAAGGTGCGCGAGGCGAGATCCGCACGGGGAATGATTGCGGATACGTTCCCCCGGTAGGAGCGGCCCGGAAGGGCATCGAAGGTCACCTCGGCCGAGGCGGCTCCGCGGATCTGCGCCAGTGCCTGTTCCGGGACCGGCACCACGACCCGTACGCTGGAGATGTCGATGAGTTCGGCGACCGTATCGCCCTGGCCGAGCCATTCACCGACTTCGGTCTCTTCGGCGACGATCTGGCCGGAAAAAGGTGCGCGAATGGTCATGCGTGCGAGCCGGTCCTGCAGCACCTTTATCGCCGCCTGCTGGCGCAGCGCGGACTGGCGCAATGCGGCCAGTTCGGTTTCGCGACGCTGGAATTCTTCCTCGGAGAGAATCTGCTCACCGCGAAGGCGCTGCGCCCGCTGGACGTCGGCTTTTGCCTTTGCGGTACGTGCCTCGATTTCGCCGAGCAGGGCGCGCGCTTCATCGATCTGCAGCTCGATCTGGCGGCTGCGTAATCGGGCGAGGACCTGCCCCCGTTCCACCGCCTCGCCTTCCCTGACGTTGAGCTCTTCCACAAGGCCCGCCACTTCGCCGGCGACTGCCGCGCTGTAGCGCGGCTCCGTGGTGCCGACGAACGTACGTGGCGCGGTTGGCGCCTCGCTGGCGACCGGGGCGGTGTCCACCAGGCTCGGCGGCGGGCCTTTACCCTCCTGCCCCCATCCATCCGTCGCGGGGAGGATTCCGGCAAGGAGGATGGCTACAATGATGAAAATCCGCATGAATAGGTTCCCTTCGGCAAGAGCGACGGCAGGTGAAAGAGAGAAAACGCCCTTCTCTGCACAGTATTTGTGAAAGACCTTTCCTGTCAAGAAGCTGCGCGGGATGCGAAAAGAAAACCCCGCCTTTTCGGGCGGGGTTTTCAGCTTCACACGATATGATGGGAGGGGATTCAGCCAGCGGCGCTGCGCTGCTTGTCGCGGCGCTCGTTCATCACCTTGTAGGCGCAGAATTCTCCGCACATGGTGCAGGCGCCGTGCTCTTCGTCGACGCCCGATTCGGCGCGCATGCTGCGCGCTTTGTGCGGATCGATGGCGAGCTTGAACTGCCCTTCCCAGTCGAGGGCCTTGCGGCAGCGGGCCATGGCCGCATCCTTTTCGCGCGCGCCGGGAACACCCTTGGCGATATCTGCGGCATGGGCGGCGATGCGCGCCGCCATCACCCCCTCGTGGACATCTTCGACGGTCGGCAGGCGCAGGTGCTCGCTGGGTGTCACATAGCAGAGAAAGTCGGCGCCGGCCGCCCCGGCCAGAGCGCCGCCGATGGCGCAGGTGATATGGTCGTAGCCGGGCGCGATATCGGTGACAAGGGGGCCGAGCACATAGAAGGGCGCCCCGTGGCAGAGCTGTTTCTGCAGCTTGATATTGGTTTCGATCTGGTCGATGGGCACGTGCCCCGGTCCCTCGACCATGACCTGAATGCCGGCCTCGCGGGCGCGCTGGGTCAACTCGCCGAGCAGGATCAGCTCATGGATCTGAGCGCGGTCGGTGGCGTCTTCAAGGCAGCCGGGACGAAAGCCGTCGCCCAGGGAGAGGACGGCATCGTAGGGACGGACGATCTCGAGCAGCCGATCGAAATGCTCGTAGAGCGGATTCTCGGCCTCATTGTGGGCCATCCACTCGACGGTAAAGGAGCCGCCGCGCGAGACGACTTCCATGATGCGCCCCTCGCGGTTCATCCGCTCGACAGTGCTGCGTGTCACGCCGCAGTGCACGGTGATGAAGTCGACGCCGTCCTCGAGGTGCTTGACCACCCCGGCAAAGATATCCTCCACCGTCATATCGACAATGGCCTTTTTCTGGCGCAGCACGGTATCCACCGCGGCCTGATAGAGGGGGACGCTGCCGATGCAGGCATCGGTCTCGCGGATGATCGCGGCGCGGATCTCGTCGACCGGCCCGCCGGTGGAGAGATCCATCAGGGCATCGGCGCAGGCGGCCACAGCGACACGGGCTTTCTCGAGCTCCTTGTCGATGCTGACGTCGTCTTTGCTGGTGCCGATGTTGGCATTGACCTTGGTGCGCAGGCCCTGGCCGACCGCGAGCGGCTTGCCGCCCTGGCGCTTGATGTTATGGCAGACGATGGCGGTGCCGTCGACGATACGCCGGCGCAGGACTTCGGGGTCCATCCCTTCTGCGGCCGCGGCCACGCGGATCTGGTCGGAGATGATGCCCTCGCGGGCCATTTCGAGTTGAGTCATGCGGACTACCTCTTGCTGAGTTATGATCCTGCAGATTTTGTATACGGAAAGAACCTTTATTAAAGCACAGGCGGCGGCGCGGGGCCCAGCAAAAATTGCCGGGAAGCCCGTTTCGAGAGCGGGCTAGAGAGTTTTTGGGAAGGGGCCGCCACGGGCGCGCACGGCCGCGAAGTGATTCACCGGCCCGTGGCCGCGGCCGAGGGGGACCGCCGCGGCAATGGCGGCGTTGATGAAATCTTTGGCTTCTTTAACCGCCGCCACCAGCGGTATTCCCTGAGCGAGAAAGGCAGCGATGGCCGCTGCATAGGTGCAGCCGGTGCCATGGGTATGGGGGGTTTCGATGCGCGGCGACGACAGAACGTGCACCTCATTGCCCGCGAGCAGAAGATCGAGCGCCTCTCCGGCGAGATGCCCGCCTTTGATGAGGACATTTCGCGCCCCCAACTGCTGCAGGTGGCGGGCGGCCTGCTCCATCTCCTTCGCCTCTCGCACCGGCTGGCCGCACATGGCCTCGGCTTCAGGGATGTTGGGAGTGACAAGATAGGTGCGAGGCAGGAGTTTTTCACACACTGCGGCGACCGCCTCATTTTCGAGCAGCGGCGCGCCGCCCTTGGCGATCATGACGGGATCGACCACCGCCAGCAGCCCATGTCGGGCGAGGTGGGCTGCAACTTCGGCGACGATTTCGGCGGAAAAAAGCATCCCCGTCTTGACGGTATCGGTGCCGATATCCTCGAGAACGGCTTCAATCTGGTCACGGACGAATCCGACCGGCACGGCATGTATTCCGCGCACCCCCAAGGTGTTCTGTGCGGTGAGCGCGGTCAGAGCGCTCATCGCGAAGCTGCCGAGCAGCGTGATGGTCTTGAGGTCGGCCTGAATGCCCGCGCCCCCGCCCGAATCCGAGCCTGCGATGGTCAGCACCCGTCCGCGCGGCCAGGGAAGGCGGCGGTTGAATTGCAGGACAAGTTCGCGCGCCGCCAGATCCGGGTCGGGATCATTCATGACCGCGGAGATGACCGCCACGGCGTCGGCGCCCGCGTCGATGACCTCGCCGGCGTTTGCGGGAGTGATGCCGCCGATGGCGACAATGGGCAGATCGACTGCGGCGCGCACCTCCCGAAGGGTCTGCACGCCCACGTGAACGGCATCCTCTTTGCTGGCGGTGGGGAACATGCTGCCCAGCCCGATGTAGTCGGCGCCGCGCTGCTGGGCTTCGCGTGCCTGGGCGGGCGTGCGGGTGGATATGCCGATGAGCCGATCGGGGCCGAGGATATCGCGCGCCTGGTCCAGGGGCATGTCTGCCTGGCCGAGGTGCACACCGTCGGCACCGGTGGCGAGGGCCAGCTCAGGACGGTCGTTGATCAGAAACAGGGCGCCGGCTTCGCGGCACAGGGCGCACAGCCGCTCAGCCAATACGGCCCGAGCCGGTGCGGGGCGCTGCTTGTCGCGGTACTGGACGATTCGCACCCCGCCGCGCAAGGCTGAGCGGACCCGGCGCAGCAGCTCTTCATCGTCTGGTTCGGCGCCGGTTATCAGGTAAAGACCTCTGATCATGGATGACCTTGCGGCGAAAGGGCCGCGCTCGGCAGGTTCTCAAGGTGAGACCGCAGTGAGCGGGTGAAAATCGGTTGGTCGCGAATGCTCAAACGACAACGATCCGCCGGTTGAGCAGGTCAATCTCTTCGATACGCCCCGGCAGCACTTCGGTTTTTCCGAAGGCATCGATGAGTTTCAGCGCACCGTCCCCGGGGAGAATAGAGGCCACATGGTCCATGACCGTTTCTGTATCGCCCTGTACAAGGCGAAAGCTTCCCTGATCCATACACATGGTCAAACCTCCTGAAAAGTCAGCGAAAAGGCTAAATGATCGAGCTGGTCGGTGTCAACTACAATTGTCCTACAATTGTCCTCCGAAGGCGGGGAGAATGGGCTTTACAGTCCTCTTTCCTGATGCTAGAACGGTTCTGTGCGCCACAGCCGGAATATAAACTGTTTGCAGGAATCCCGCCATGATTTCGCATCGACCGACCCGCGCCGAAATCGACCTCGCCGCGCTCATCCACAATCTTCGTGAGATTCGCCGCCAGGCGGGCGCGATGCGCAGCGTTCTGGCCCTGGTCAAAGCCGATGCCTACGGCCATGGCGCAGTGCCGGTGGCGCGTGCGCTGGAAGCGGAGGGTGTCGACATGTTCGGCGTGGCTCTGGCCGAGGAAGGGGTCGCGCTGCGTGCGGCGGGGATCCAGACCCCCATCCTGGTGCTGGGCCGCGTTTTCCCGGGGCAGGAGGAGGCGTTTTTCACGCATCGCCTGACACCCTGTCTTTTCGATCTGGAGAGCGCCCGTCGGTTGCAGGCCGAAGCGAAGCAGCGCGCGGCGACCCTTGATGTCCACATCGAAATCGATACCGGCATGGCGCGTGTCGGCTTCTCCGCCGATGACCTCGAAAACGTGCTTCAAGCGCTGCGCGCCTGCGATCGGCTGCGGATCGAGGGCATCCTCTCGCACTTCGCCGTCGCGGATGAACCGGACAATCCGTTCACGGATACACAGATAAATGGTTTCACCGAAATTCTCGCTCTGATCGAGGCGCACGGCCCCCTTCCCAGACATGTTCACCTGAGCAACAGCGCGGCAATTTTCAGCCGCGACATCCCGGCCTGTAATCTGGTGCGCCCTGGGATCGCGCTCTATGGTGCGCTGCCTTCAGCGCATTTCACCGGTCTCGATCTGCGGCCGGTAATGCGCCTGGTGACCGAGGTTGCGCTGATCAGGGATATCCCCGCCGGGTGCGGCGTTTCTTACGGGCACCGCTTCGTTACCGCCCGGCCGAGTCGCATCGCGGCCCTGCCCATCGGGTATGCCGACGGCTACAACCGGCTGCTGACCAATCGGGGCGAGGTGCTGGTGCGCGGGCTGCGTGCCCCCGTGGCGGGAACGGTCTGCATGGACTGGACGATGGTCGATGTTACCGATGTGCCCGGTGTCGAGGTCGGCGATGAGGTGACGCTGCTCGGCCCCGGCCCCGGGGGCTGCATCAGCGCCGAAGAATGGGCACAGGAGGTGAATAGCATCTCCTACGAGATCTTCTGCCGTATCGGCCCGCGCGTACCGCGGATCTACACCAGGGAAAAAGGGGTGTCTGCATGAGGCGGCAAAAAGGCTTCAGCCTCGCTCTCGATCTCGGCACCACCACCCTGGCCGGGGCACTGCTCGATGCGCAGGGGACAGTTATCGCCCGGGCCCGCCGCGCGAATCCGCAGAGCAGGCTCGGTGCCGACGTCATCCGGCGGCTCGAAAGGGCCCTGCAGGGGGAAGGGGCGCAGCTTCAAAAACTGCTGCAGGGCGGAATCGCCGCTTTGGTCGAGGAGCTTCTGGGCCGGTCCGGAGCCGGGCCTGGTCAGATCACGACGGCGGCCGCCGCAGGCAATCCCGCCATCATCCATCTGCTTCTGAATCTGCCGGTGGAAGGCCTGCTCTTTCCGCCCCACCGCCCGCACGAGCGCGCCGGCGAAGAGATCTCTCCGCAGCGCCTTGCGCTGGGACTGTCCGTCCCCATCTATCTTTTCCCCCTGGTTTCCGGATACGTGGGCGGTGACCTGGTCGCTTTTCTCTACGCACAATCCAGCATTTCTGGGACCTCGCTGTTTATCGACGTCGGCACCAATGCAGAACTCGCCCTGCACCACGGCGGCAAATGGCTGGTCACCTCGACCGCCGCCGGACCGGCGTTCGAGGCGGCCGAGATTTCCTGCGGGATGCCGGTTGCCGGTGGGGCGATCAGCGATGTCGTCATTGAGGACGACCGCCTGAGGGTGCAGACGATCGATGCGGCACCGGCCCGCGGCGTTTGCGGCAGCGGCCTGGCGGCCGCTATCGCCGCGGCCAGGGAAGGGGGGCTTATCGCGCGGGATGGGACTTTGGTTGATCCGCTGCAGGTCGCGAGCAACCTGGCTCGCTACCTGGTGGAGACCGAAAGCGGCCGGGCGCTGCGATTGTACCGCGATGCCCGGCATGACGTGCTGATCACGCAGGATGATATTCGCGCTTTTCAGCTTGCCAAGGCGGCGATTCACGCTGGAATCGACTGCCTGCTGGCGCGCGCCGGCCTCGGTGCGCGCCAGGTGGAAGAGGTTGTTCTCACCGGTGCTTTCGGTTTCTCTCTGTCGCGAGCGGCCCTGAAAAAGGTTGCTATGCTCCCGGAAAACATGATAGATAGAGTCCGTTTTCAGCCCGGCGGGGCGCTTGCCGGTGTCGTCTGTTTTCTCGCGCAGGACGGCGCAGCGAAAACGGTGGCTGCCTTGACTGCCGGCCTGAAACCCTTCCCCCTCTCCGGGACCCAGGCTTTTGAAAAGGCCTTCCTCAACGCGCTGGATTTCTGAAAACCGACCTTGGCCGGTTTTTTTCATTTTCGGCGCTTTTGCTACAGGTAGGAAAAAGGACCCCGAATTTCACAAACAGCGAAAAATGACAGGTAGGCGAATGGTTAGCCGCCTGTCTGTGCGGATACCCAAAAGAGAGAACCAGAGGTAGAAAGGACTGTTCATGGCCCAGATCAAACGTGCGCTCATCAGCGTTTCTGACAAGACCGGGATCGTCGACTTCGCCAGGGAACTGGCCGGCTTCGGCGTTGATATCCTCTCCACCGGCGGCACCGCGAAGATGCTGCGCGAAGCCGGCCTGAGCGTGAAGGAAGTCTCGGAATTTACCGGCTTTCCCGAAATGCTCGACGGCCGGGTCAAGACACTTCATCCCAAGGTGCACGGTGGCCTGCTCGGGCTGCGCGACAATCCGGAGCATGTCGCAAAGATGAAAGAGCACGACATCGCGCCGATCGATATGGTGGTGGTCAACCTCTACCC
>JAGXHK010000081.1 GCA_024636255.1 Desulfuromonadales bacterium
ATACTCTGGTTCCCGGCCCTGCGTTTCCCCCCGCTCCTCGGCAAGCACCGAATGCCGGGGAAAGGTGTGCCGTATGACTTCGACAATTTTTTCCTCGGCGCTGCGGTCGGCTTCGGTGACCAGATCAATGTCCCCCTTGTGGAAGATCTGCAGCGATCCGCCGAATTTCTGCATGAGAACGCGGCCGCCTGCCTTCGCTGCCTTGATTGCAATTGCTTTCACGTCAACTCCTTTTCGGCGGGTCTGTCGGCAGGCCGCGATTCCGTATCCACCCAGAGAAGCGTCGCCCCCACCACTGCGATCGGGATACAGAAAAACTGGAAGAAAGGTATGGCCAGAGTGCAGAAAACTCCGACCCCGAATCCGAGAGAGAGAAACTTGCGGTTAAAAATGAAACGCCTCTGCTCGCCAAATGCCAGCTGCTTTCGGCTGAAAACATATCCTGTATACTCGACGACCAGAAAAAAAAGAGTGAAAAGCACAGAGAGTACCGCGTAAATCAGAGTCCCGATTCCCGGAATCAGATTCAGCAGCAGAAGAAGCGCCATCCCCAGAACAAAAAGGCTGATCTTCTTGCTCTCTTCGACGAGAGTCTTGACCGCGTCGCGCATAAATTGGCGCAACGAGAAATGAGCCTCTGCCGCTTTGCCTGCGAACGCTTGTTCGGTACGCTCCGAAAGCAGGTCGTTGAACGGCGAGGCGATCAGATTGCCGACCACGGTAAAGCCGAAGAAGACCAATGCCGCCGTCACCAGCCCGGCCAGAGTCCAGAGCAGGTAGTAGAATATCGCCCAATACCAAGCCTCGCCCTGCGGGATACGCCCGACGACGATGTCGTTGAAAAAGCTGAGTCCGAGGTAAACCGCCAGTGCAAAGATGAGGGTATTGATGAAAAACGGGATAAGGATAAAGCGCAGCAGACGCGGATTTTTTAGAATGAACCGTCCGCCGCGAAATGGGTAGGCGAATCCGCGCGAGAAGTTGCTCAGCGGATTGTCGCGAAAATTTGGCGGCATGGGCGTTCTCCACAAATTCAGAATTCGAGGCTAAATGCTAACATACAGGGGCTGTTATTTCCACGCAGTATCCAAACCCCCTATCTCAGTGCAAAAAAAAGCGCCACCCCCTGGTTGCAGAGGATGGCGCTTTTTTTTGCGGCGAGGAAGATCTGATTAGAAGATATGGGCAATCGTCAGTCCGACGAGAATTTCGTCTTCAATCACATCATCGGCATCATCGCTGAGAGAGTCCGAAAAAAGGAATGAAGGGCTCACATAAAAATCCTCAATTACGGCGTAATCAGCACTGATCCCGAGTTCGTAGTTATGCCAGTCATGATAGTCTCCGATGGAGTAATCGCTGGCGCCGTTGTAGCTGATCAGGCCGCTGAGGTTGATGCCAAGTTCCTCGGTGACCTCGAAGGTGTGTTCAACAGAGGCCGTGACGTAATACCCATCCTCTTTGGCTTCGTCGTAATCCCAATAAACAAAAAGGGCAGGCGCCAAAAGGGTATCGAGATTGACGCCCAGATAAAGTTCATTGGTATCTTCGATCCCGTCGAGTTGATAAAAAATATTTCCGACGCTGACCGAGAGCATGTCGGTGGGAGAGAACGTATAGTCGAGCACAATGTCGGTTTCGGTGATGTTCCCGGATTCCCACCCTTCTGCCTCGTCATCGGAGAGCTGCAGATTGCTCCAGTAACTCAGAGTAAAGCCGTGTGCTGAGAGATCGGCCCCAAATTGAGAAACCGGCTCGCCCCCGCTCAGATCGAAACCTCTCCAGAGGTACTTGTCGAATATTCCCGCATAGACATCGCCTTCCACTTCAGTCGCGGCCGGCGCACCGGTTGCAAGGCCAGCGCCCAGAACAGCCAGAATTGCAAGAATAACACTGAATTTTTTCATTCTCATGCGCTTGATCTCCTTTGTTTTCGTGAGGATAATGGCCGGGCGGGGCCATCCCCGCCCGGCCTTGGAATCTCGATTTATTTCAGTGCCTGCGAACCGCGGCCGAATTCCGGATAGGCCTCGAGTCCCAGTTCGGCGGTATCCGAACCGGAGTGCTCCTCTTCTTCGGAAACCCGGATGCCGACGGTGAATTTGAGGGCCGTCCAGACAAGGGCGCTGCAGATCGAGACGAAAACGCCTACGGCAAGGACGCCGACAATCTGGATTATGAAGCTGGCTTCCGAATCCGTAAAAGGAACAGCCAGAGTCCCCCATATGCCGCAAACCAGGTGAACGGACAGAGCACCGACCACATCGTCAATCCTGAACTTGTCGAAAACGGGAACGGCAAGTACAACCAAAATCCCCCCGACAGCACCGATCAATACGGCTGCCCCCGGCGAAGGTGCCGCCGGGCCCGCAGTGATGCTGACCAGACCGGCGAGAGCACCGTTGAGGGCCATGGAGAGGTCGACTTTCTTGTAAAGAATCTGCAGCATGATCATGGCGGCCACGATCCCACCCGCCGCCGCCAGGTTGGTATTGAGATAGACGATGGACATTTCGATGGCAGCGTCAGCCGAGCCCAGCGCAAGTACCGAGCCCCCATTAAATCCGAACCAGCCCAGCCAGAGGATGAAGGTACCCAGGGTCGCCAGCGGCATACTGGAGCCGGGTATCGGGTTCACCCGGCCACCGGGTCCGTACTTGCCCTTGCGGGCGCCGAGAATAATCGCGCCGGTTAACGCCGCCCAGCCGCCAACCGAATGGACAATGGTCGAACCTGCATAATCAGCGAACCCCATTTCGCTGAGCCATCCTCCGCCCCAGCTCCAGGCGCCCTGAATCGGATAAATAACTCCGGTCAGCAGGACGCAGAAGATCAGGAAGGGCCACAATTTGATCCGTTCGGCCACTGTTCCGGAAACGACAGAGGCGGCGGTTGCCACGAAGACCATCTGAAAGAACCAATCGGAGCCACTTGAATAACCGGCCGAGAAGTCACCGCCGAGCGCGGCCGCGTCATCCGGCCCCCAGAAGCCGAAGCTGCCGAAAAATCCGCCATCGACTCCCGCGTACATGAGGTTGTAGCCGATCAGGTAATAAAGGATGCCGGCGACTGAATAGAGCGAAATGTTTTTGAGGCAGATGGTCGAAACGTTCTTGGTGCGCACCAGCCCCGCCTCGAGCATCGCGAAACCAGCGGCCATCCACATGACCAGGGCGCCGCTGATCAGAAAAGAAAAGGTATTCAGTACGTATGCAACCTCGCTGGTCCCGTCCTCAGCCCATGCCAGGGCGGGCACGGCCAGCAGGCCGATGAGCGCAAATATCCGAAAAAATTTCTCTTTCATGTCCATATCTCCTGTGTCTGTAGCAAGTTTTCGAAACCACGCGTATTCAGAGAGAGTCGGGGCCTTCTTCGCCGGTACGGATCCGCACCGACTGATCGACCGGAGCGACGAAGATTTTTCCGTCGCCGATGCGTCCGGTGCACGCCTCTTTTTGGATGGCAGCAACAACCTCGGAGACCTGATCGTCTTCCACCACCACTTCGAGCTTGACCTTGGGGATGAAATCGATCTGATACTCGGCCCCGCGGTAAAGTTCGGTATGTCCTTTCTGGCGGCCAAAACCCCGCACTTCACTGACGGTCATACCAGGAATCCCCATCTCCGAAAGGGCCCCCTTGACGTCTTCCAGCTTGAACGGCTTGATAATGCACTCCACCTTCTTCATCTCAATCACTTCTCCTTTTTTCCTGATTGCCCATGCAAAAAGGCGCCTTGCTGCGGAAATTCCGCATGCTGAAGGCGCCTTTGCCAGAGTGAAGATCGTTGAGAACGGCGTTGTTCCCTGATCGACGGTGTTAAACGCGTTCAGGCTTCGAGAAGCCTGATCGCACACCTTTGTTGTTTAGCAGGGGCCATGCCAAAACAATAAAGCTAGTGAAATTAAGCAATTAAGGGATGGTCGAGAAGAGTTTTGCATATTTTTTTTGCACAAAGAGGCGGGAATGACCAAACTCTGGGCATTCAGGAGACGGGCAGCTCGATACGGAATATGGCCCCTTGGCCCGGCCGGGACGCGAGCGTGAGCCGACCCTGATGATCATTGATGATATTTCTGCAGATATAGAGCCCCAGCCCTGTCCCTTCGCCTTCTTTTTTGGTGGTAAAGAACGGTTCGAAGATTCGCTCTGCAACATCGGCAGGAATGCCGGGTCCGTTATCGGAAACCGCGATCTCAACGCGCTCAGCGTCGAGGCGCCGGGAAGCCAACTCGACCCGCCCATTTCTCCCTACTGCCTGGGATGCATTGATGACCAGATTGATGATGACCTGTTTGATCTTGTTGGGATCGACCCGCACCAAGGGCAGTCGGCTGAAATCCTCCTTGAGTGCAATCCCCTTTCGGGTCAGTTCGTACTGAACCAGGCGCACGACCTCGCGCATCACCTCGTTCAGGTCGACTTCGCGCAGGACGCATTCCCGTGCTTTCGAAAAGGAGAGCAGCCCACCGGTCAGCGTCGCCAGGCGTTCCACTTCATTCTCAATGCGCTCCAGAAGTTCGCGCTGGAACGGCTCCACCGGTTCTTCGCGCGACAGCAGTTGGCAGGCATAGGAGATAACCGCGAGCGGATTATTGATTTCATGCGCAATGCCGGCGGATAAGCGACCAAGCTCGGCAAGCTTTTCTGACTGGATGGTCTGGTCGAGCAGTTTTTTGAATTCCGTAATATCTTCGACGATCACCACGGCCCCGGTCGTTTTCTGCCCGTCTTTCAAGGGGGAGATCCGTCTTTTCTGAAAACGTATTTCTCCTCGGAAATCACGATGCGCCAGGCGCACCCTCTCGGCAGTCCCGTGCTTGAGCACCCGCTTGATCCGATAGGCGATTCCCTCATCCTGGAGCGTCGGAAACAACGTGAGAAGCGGCCGCCCCACGGCTTCAGTTTCGCCGATGCCGCTGAAATCCTCCATCGTGGAATTCCATGAGGTAATGCGCATGTCGGCATCGACGGTGTAGATCCCCAGGTTTACGCTGCGCAGAATGTTGGCGTTGAACTGATGTATGTCCCGGTACTGGCGAGAAACCTTGTGCAGGCCTTCGTAAAGACGGGCGTTTTCAATGGCGGTGGCCGCTTGACGGCCAAGGATCATGAGATATTCCAGGTCTTCCTCGTTAAAAGCGCACGGCCGCAGGCTCTCGACGTTGAAAACGCCGATCACCCGGTCCCGCGCGATCAGCGGAACGGCAAGTTCGCTGCGGGCGCCGCTGATGCCCACGACATACCCGGAATGTTCTGAAAGATCGGCGATCAGAATCGCAGAGGCGCTCTGTACGACTCTTCCCATCACCCCCTCTCCCACGATGATCTCGCGGCGTGTCGCGTCTTCAGGATAACCGTAAGCGGCGGCGGTCACCAGGACGTCTTTGCTCGGGTCGAGCAGGCGAATAATTGCGTTTTCGAAGTGAAAAACCTCACGGGACGCTTTAAGAATGCGGTTGAGAAGTTCTTTGAGTTCGAATGTCGAGGCGAGTTCCTGACCGATATCGATCAGCGCCTTGAGCAGTTTTTCCTGTTTTTCTTCGCTTCGGTCTGCCATTGCGGTCCTTTCGCATACGTATAGATCTTCTCTATATGGCACAAGGCGTGCCATCGCTTCCGGTCTCAAAAAAGTCCATGAAAACAAAAGCCTGAAACAGAGGGAAGGGATGGTTACCCATAAGCGGTTATTCTTTTTGCACCCGATGTCTGATTTTTAAGCAAAAACAGGTGAAGAATTTTATTGCCTAAAAAAACGATAATGTTTTAACCCTTGTCATGCCGAAGACTGTTTTCTATACTGACACTCAAACGGAGACTCTCTGCCCTGTTCGTGAGGATCAGACGCCCACGCGGAATATTTCTTATCCGGGATCTTTCTCTGGACGCGGTGTGCAGCCCGCCCTCGAGCGGGACGCCTGATGCATTCACAAAGAGCCCACCTAGTTGGTACTCGTTGTGAGGCCAGCGATCCACGGCAGGCGCGGAGAGACTTCAACAGAAAAAGGCGCCGCTTCCGCGACGCCTTTTTTAATATCTTGTCTGCCAATCCTCGATTCGTGTCCCGTGCGGTTCGTTCGTTCAGATAATTCTGAGCAATTTTGCCTGCTGGCAAGGCGCGTCGACGCAGTCCTAACCGAAGCTAAACCGAGGAGGCGCAACGAAGGCAGCAGGCAAAAGGGCCATAATTAATGAATGGAATTAACCGTACGGGATACTAGCTCGCGCCGCGCGGGAACTCCTCTTTGGAACGTTGCACCACCTCGCACTCCTTGTAGTTCCAGCAGCGCTTTTCTCCTTCAGTCGTCCTCACCACCAGGTGCTCGTGCTCTCTCGAGCACTCCAGAACCTGCCCATCCTCGTTGCTTGAAGAATTGGTGACAAAAGCATCGATTCCTGCCTCGGAATTCTGGCACATGTGTTCGAATCTTTCTTTGTCCATGTTCATCTCCTTTCGCTCTTCATCTCATGGCTTACCAAAACCGCAGGTCATCAGCGTCATCGGCGGTTTTCTTATGCCGAGTCTGAAAACCGGCGCCACCGTTGCGCATAGCGTTTACAAAATGATTATAACAGGGTTATCGGCATGTGCATTTTCAGCCCTCTCTTCAAAAAAAGCGCTACAGAGGAACCTGGATTCTATGCTATCTTCCCAAGGTTCATCTTTTACCGGGGACAGTCCGTCATGACATCAGGCAGTACTTCAGACATCGAACGCATTCAGCTTCCCGACAAGGAGATTATCCTCGTCGGAACGGCGCATATCTCCCGCGAATCCGTGGATACGGTGCGCGCGGTCATTGCCGAGGAGAAGCCCGACAGCGTCTGCGTCGAGCTCGACGCGCAGCGCTATCAGACTCTGCGCAACCCGAATCAGTGGGAATCGCTCAACCTGGTGCAGGTCATTCGCAAAGGGCAGGCGCCTTTTCTGCTCGCCAATCTTGCGCTGTCGGCCTTCCAGAAGCGTATGGGCATGCAGACTGGGGTCAAACCGGGAGCCGAAATGGCGGCTGCCGCCGATGCCGCCGAGCAGGAGGGGATCGCGGTCGAACTGGTCGATCGCAACATTCGTACGACCTTGCTGCGCGTCTGGCGCAAAACCGGACTCTGGAACAAATTCAAGCTGCTGGCCACACTGATTGCCAGTCTGTTCGAAAAACAGCAGATCAGCGAAGAAGATCTGGCCAAACTGCGTCAGAGCGATGCCCTCTCGGCCATGCTCGAAGAGATGGGAACGCTCTTGCCCTCGGTCAAAACCATTCTTGTCGACGAGCGGGATCTCTACATGGCCTACCACATCAGGCAGGCGCCGGGAAACAAGACTGTGGCCGTGATCGGTGCAGCCCATGCACCGGGAATCCGCAAAGCTCTCAGCCAGGAGGTCAGCGCTGAAACCATCGCTGAGATCTCGCAGATCCCCCCGAAATCAAGAGCGTCGCGCATCATCCCCTGGGTCATCCCGGCTATCGTGATTATTCTCTTTGTAGCCGGCTTTTTCTGGGGCGACCAAGAGCGCGTGGCCGGAGCCGCCACCGCCTGGATTCTTTCCAACGGCCTGCTCTCCGCCCTCGGCGCGCTGCTCGCGATGGGCCATCCGCTGACGATTGCGACAGCCTTCATCGCCGCGCCGCTGACCTCTTTGAACCCGACCATCGGCGCAGGGTTCGTGACCGGCCTGGTTCAGGCCTGCGTTGCAGCTCCCTCGGTACAGGACATGGAGCGCGTCGGCGATGATCTCACCACTCTGCGCGGCTGGTGGGGAAATCGGCTCGCGCGGGTGCTGCTGGTCTTTCTCTTCTCATCTCTTGGCTCCACAGCCGGCACCTTCATTGCGTTCCACTGGCTCAAAGACCTGCTCTGATTCACTGCAAAAAAAAACCGCACCTCGAAAGGTTGCGGTTTTTTTCTTTCGTCCTCATCAGTCCATCTTCTCACCCACCGTGTTTTTCAAGGGTTTTCGGGCCGGAGGCGAGACTCTTGTTGTCGCTGGCATCGTAGAGCGCCGTCTCGAGCTGGGCATCGCGCCCGTAGAGATCGGACCTGAACTGAACAGCCCCTCTTCCGTCGACCCAGGCCGTCCAGTACAACAGGTGAACCGGGATCGGCGATTTCAGCATGACCTTTTGCGGAAAAGAGGCCCCCACCGCGTTCAACAGAGCGTCGCAGTCCCACCCTTTCTGGTTTTCAAGCAGATACTGGGCCAGATCCAGTGGTCGCTCGATGCGGATGCACCCGGAGCTGAATGAACGTTTGCCCGCCTCGAACTGATAGCGGTTGGGCGTGTCATGCAGGTAAACATCGAAGTCGTTGGGAAACATGAACTTGACGCGCCCCAACGGGTTCCAGGGGCCGGGTTTCTGGCGCAGCAAACCGGGAAGATCCTCCTCGCTGGTCTGGTGCCAGTCAATGGATTCCGGGGCGATCGGCTTTCCGGTCTGCCAGGAGATCACCTCAAAATGGTGTTCGTCCAGATACTTGATATCGCGACGTATTTTGGGCAACTTATCTTCACGAAGGATGGTGGGCGGAACGCCCCAGTAAGGGGCAAATTCGAGATAGGTCAAATGATCGGAAAAGACGGGGGTTTCCCGGTAGGCGGTACCGACCACGACCGGCATGGTCATGACCGTCCGGCCCTTCTCGACAACAAAAAGGCGAAAATCAGCGATATTGACAAGGATGTAGCGCTCCCCCAGATCCTTGGGAAGCCAGCGCCAGCGCTCGAGATTGACCTCAATCTGGCGGATGCGCTTTTCAACCGGGATATTGAGTTCTTCAATCGTCTTTGGCCCCAGCACCCTGTCGGGTGCCAGTCCGTGCCTCTTCTGAAAGCGTGCAAGGGCGGCGGCGGTCGCCTCATCGAAGTGCGAGCCGGCACCCAGGGGATAATCCACGAGGTCGCCTTCGATCCACAGCCGGCGCCGCAGCCCCCCAACCCGCGGGTCTTCGTCACCGGAGCGCAGCAACGGTCCATCAGGGACAGGCGACCAGCCGCCCTGTTCGGCAATTTTACGATAGCGCGCCAGATTATCGCGCAGCAGCAGATAGCCCCGATAAGGGGGGATCATGTCGACCAGCGCCTGAACGATCCGCCCATTTTCAAGAGAAAAAGAAAGGATTTTGCCCACATCGGTCACGCGGGGACGCGCCTGCCATTGGCCTTTGTGAACGATATTCGGATCGACCCGACCGGATGTCAGATGTTCCGCCTGTTTCAGAAAAGCGTCTGAGAGCAGTAGATCGAGTTGAGCTGCCCGCTGCGGATCGAAAATGATCTCGTATCGCAGGTGGTCCACCTTGAGTTGAAGCAGGTCTTCAATCTCGGCGAGATGGTAATCCGAAGGCGCGAAGCCGTCCTGATGAGCAGTGCGCAGGACATCCAGGAAAGGCGTGACGTGGGGCATCGATCCGCGATCGTCTACCCAGGCCGGCCTGTGGCCACGTTCACGATAAAACGCATAGAGGCTTTCATGCAGGACGAATTCTCTCTCACCGATCTGCAATCTCAAATCGGCGGCGGTCTCTTCAAGAAGTCTGCCGATTTGCGTGCCGACCTGGTGACTGAGAGGTTCTCCCGAGGTGTGATTCGATACGCTCAGGATGCCGAAAACAAGCAGCAGAGCGAACATCGGGATCAGCTTTCTATGCGCCATACCCTCTTTCCTGCCTTGATATCCTTAAAAATCACAAGAGGCTCATTTCACCCGCAGTGAGCCGCTGACATTATTTCTTACATCCATACTACCGCAAACCAGAATATTTTTCCCCGTGAGCTGCTTCTCTACAGATCTCATTGCCGCACCCCGGGCGACCTGAGCGAGGCCCCGCGCGATACCGGACAGAGCATCTGTTGCATGGATGTGTGCCGAATTACTTGACCCAGATGGTCTGAATGTTCACGAACTCCTTGATGCCATAGTGAGAAAGCTCGCGTCCGTACCCCGAAATCTTGACCCCGCCGAAGGGAAGTCGCGGATCGCTTTTGACCAGGCCATTGACGAAAACGGCACCGGCTTCCACCCGGGCGGCAAACGCTTCGCCGCGGGCGCTGTCACGCGTCCAGACGGCGCCGCCGAGGCCGAAGGGCGAGTCGTTGGCGACCTGCAGAGCCTCCTCGGCATCTTTGACTTTGATGACGGAGGCTACAGGGCCGAAAAGCTCTTCATGATAGGCCGGCATCCCAGGTTGAACATCGACCAGGATGGTCGGCGGATAATAACATCCCCGACCTTCCTGGGGCTTGCCGCCGAGAATGGCTTTGGCACCCTTTTCAATCGATTTTTCCACCTGGCCGTGCAGTTCTTCCATCAGGTCGCGACGCGCCTGAGGGCCGACCTGAGATCCCTCATCGAGAGGATCGCCCATCTTGAGCCCGGCCACATTGCGTTTAAATGATTCTAGCCATTTATCGTAGACGGCTTCGACAACGATGAAACGTTTGGCGGCGATGCAGCTCTGCCCCGAATTGATACAGCGGGCCTTGGCGCCCACGGCGGCTGACTCGTCGACATCCGCATCTTCGAGAATCACGAAGGGATCGCTGCCGCCGAGTTCCAGAACGCTCTTCTTCAGCATCTGCCCGGCCTTGGCGGCGACCTTGCGGCCGGCCGCATCGCTGCCGGTCAGGGTCACGGCCTTGATTTTATCATTCTCGATAACGCCGTCGACTTTACTCGAGCCGATCATCAGAGTGCGAAAGACGTTCTCGGGAAATCCTGCCTTGACAAAAACATCTTCGATCGCAAGGGCGCAGCGCGGCACATTGGAGGAGTGCTTGAGAACTCCGGTATTGCCTGCCATAAGTGCCGGCGCCGCAAAACGGAACACCTGCCAGAAGGGAAAATTCCAGGGCATCACTGCCAGTACAGTCCCGATGGGCCGAAAGCCGACATACGAGCGGGAAGCATCACTCTCGATCATTTCGTCACGGAGAAATTCCTCGGCATTATCGGCATAATAATCGCAAACCAGGGCGCATTTCTCGGTTTCGGCACGGCCGTCGTTCACCGGTTTTCCCATTTCCTGCGCCATGATGCGCCCGTACTCGTTTTTGTTGTCGCGCAGCACCTGCGCGGCTTTTTTCATCAGTGCGGATCGTTCGGCAAACGAGGTTTCTCGCCAGGAGCGAAAGGCGTCATCGACTTTGTCGATCACCCCGGCAGTCTCTTCAGCAGACCATTCCTCATATGTTTCAATCAGTTCTTCCGTTGCGGGATTCATTGATTCAAGTGCCATGGCAACCTCCTTCAGTGAGATCAGTGCATGTTTTCCGATGTCATCCCCGATGCTTTCGGCGGCGTCCCGCCGTTTATATGCAAAATCCAGAATGCCCGAGTTCGTCTGTCAATTCAAGCCGCCAGCAGAGATTTCCACGGTTTTCTTTTCGCTCCGGATAAGTATAACGGTGCCAGGCGCCAAGACAAGGCCGGTCGGGGTTGCCGAATTCCGGCAGCTGCGCTACCCTGAGACCTTCGCGCGCGCCCCCTTGGGCGTATCGACCCTTTTCTGTGCAAGGAGCATCCACTTTGAACTGGCAGCGCCTGAAACGCAAACTCTCCGGCAGTTCCTACGGCAGCGGAGAACTCTCCGCCACGCGCACCCTGATTTTCATCAATCTCATCCTTTTCACCCTCATGGTCCTGCACGGAACCGTGCTCGGTCTGCAGATGCGAGCGATCATGAATCCGCCCACCGAACTGCTGGTGAACTGGGGCGGCCAGTTCTGGCCCCTGGTCTTGCAGCACGATCAGTGGTGGCGGTGCATCACCTACGCCTTCACCCACGGCGGCCTGATTCATCTCGGGTTCAACATGGTGGTTCTCTATCAGGTCGGGTCGCGTCTCGAGTTCGAAATCGGACAGATGCCGTATCTGTTTCTCTATGTGTTCGGGGCCATCACCGCCACGGTCGCCGGGCTGCTCTGGCATCCGATGGTTCCCGTAGTCGGAGCCTCTGGTTCTCTGTTTGCCCTGATCGGGTTCTCCGCAGCCTATTATCACCGCATCGGCACCTCCATCGCCCTGCAGATGCGCAATTTCATGCTGCAGTGGGCCGCATTCGCGTTCGTCTTCGGCCTGCTTGTCGGCGCCGACAATGCAGGGCATCTCGGCGGCGCGCTGGGCGGTGTTCTTCTCGGGCTGGCGATGCCGACCACACTTCCCGGGCAGCGCCGCGCAAAACGGTTGTTCAAGGCTCTGGGCATCGGTTCGATTGTCGTCATCGTGCTGAGCTTGACGGCAATGGTGATCTCCTGGTTTTTGCGGTGACAACAGAGTTCTTAACGCAAGGAAAAACGCTTCTCTCGAAACTCGAAACTCAGAAGAACGGGCTTTAAAATACCTTCGGGCATTTCACGTCTTAAACTGAAGCGAAAGAATCATGGCCAAAGAGAAGATCCCGATGACTCCTGCGGTGCGGCTGTTGCGCAGCGAAAAAGTTGCCTTCACGCCGCATCTTTACACCTATGAGGAAAAAGGCGGAACAGCCGTTTCAGCGCGCGAGCTCGGCGTGGCCGAACACGCCGTGGTCAAGACCCTGATCATGGAAGATGAGACAAGTACCCCGTGCATCGTGCTGATGCATGGGGATCGTCAGGTCTCCACAAAAGAGCTCGCCCGCGCCATGGGGGCCAAGAAGGTCAATCCCTGCAGGCCCGATGCCGCAATGCGTCACAGTGGCTATCAGGTCGGGGGAACCAGCCCCTTCGGCACCCGGCATGATATGCTGGTGTATATGGAGAAATCGATCCTCGACCTGCCGGAGATCTATATCAATGGCGGCAAACGCGGCTTCCTGGTCGGCATCGATCCCCAGGATCTCGTGCGCCTGCTTCATCCGACCCTGGTCGAGGTGGCCATCTAAGACGATTTCGGATGAAAGCGGCGTGTCGGGCAAGCTCGAAAGAGGGAGAAAACACGATGAACGAGCGATTCGCCAAGGCAGCTGAAGCACTGAAGAACGCCCAGGCCCTGGTCATCACCACCGGCGCGGGAATGGGAGTCGACTCGGGTCTGCCCGATTTTCGCGGCGATCACGGCTTCTGGAAGGCTTACCCCATGTACGAGCGGCTCGGCATCAGTTTTATCGCTGCCGCCAACCCCGCCCATTTCGAGCGCGACCCGGAGTTCGGCTGGGGGTTCTATGGACATCGCACCAACCTCTATCGCGACACCATTCCCCACCCCGGATTTCACATGCTGCGCGACTGGAGCGCGTCTCTCGGCCTCGACTGCTTCGTGGTCACGTCCAACGTTGATGGCCAGTTCCAGAAGGCCGGCTTTTCCGGGGACGCGATTTTCGAGGTGCACGGCTCCATCCACCACCTGCAGTGCACCGGCCCCTGTTCCATGAAGATCTGGCCGAATCGCGAAGAGATTCCGGTGGATTTTGAAACCATGCGGGCCATGCACGTCCCGAAATGTCCCGATTGCAGCCGCGTTGCCCGCCCGAACATACTCATGTTCGGCGATTACTCATGGATCAGCGACCGCACCCGCGCGCAGGAGGATCGCTTCGACGCCTTCCTGCACACCCACCGCAATGCGCCCATGGCCGTCATCGAAATGGGCGCCGGATCAGCCATTCCCACCATCCGCTATTTGAGCGAACGTCTTGGCCAGCGCTGCAATGCCACGGTCGTGCGCATCAACCCCCGCGAGTCCCAGATCGGCGAACCGCACATCTCCCTGCCCTGCGGAGCGCTGGATGGCCTGCAGGGGATCAAATCACAGCTTCAAAAAACAGAGTGAGCCTTCATCGCCCCCTGTGCACGTCTGCAGTCCGCCCAGGTATTGTTATACTGCTACTGATCGCAATGCAGAACGGCAACGCAAACCTAAGGGAGTCCATGGATGTCACGCTTTCGTTATTCCGCCTTGATGACGGACCTCTACGAACTGACCATGCTGGCCGGCTATTTTCAGAAGGGGATGCACGAGGACGAGGCCGTCTTCGATCTGTTTTTTCGCAAAAACCCCTTCAAGGGCAGCTTTGCGGTCTTCGCCGGGCTTGAGACGGCGCTGCGTTATCTCGAGGAACTGCGCTTCACCGAGGAGGAGATCGCCTACCTCGACACCCTGGGGATGTTCACGCCTGAATTTCTCGATTATCTGCGCGGCTTCCGCTTCACCTGCAAGGTGAGCGCGCCGCCGGAAGGGACCCTGGTCTTCAATCACGAGCCGCTGCTCACGGTGGAGGGGAATCTCGCCGAAGCGCAGCTGGTGGAAACCGCGCTGCTCAACATCATCAACTACCAGACCCTCATCGCCACCAAGGCGGCCCGCATCCAGAACGCCGCCGGTGACGGCGTGGTGGTCGAGTTCGGCCTGCGCCGCGCCCACGGTCCGGACGGCGGGTTGAGCCAGGCGCGCGGCGCCTTCATCGGCGGCGTACGCAGCACCAGCAATGTATGGGCCGGACAGGTCTTCGGCATCGATGTCAAAGGCACCCATGCCCACAGCTGGGTGATGGCTTTCCCTGATGAGTTGAGCGCGTTCCGGGCCTACGCCGATGTCTTTCCGGACAGTGCGATTATGCTCGTCGACACCTATGATACCCTCAAAAGCGGAATCCCCAATGCCATCACCGTCGCCCGGGAACTGCGCGAGAAAGGGCACGAACTGCTCGGTGTCCGACTCGACTCGGGCGACCTGGCCTATCTCAGCAAAGAATCCAGACGCATGTTTGACGAGGCGGGCTTCCCCGACGTGAAAATTGTCGCCTCCAACGAACTCGATGAGTTTGTGATCGATTCAGTGCGCGGCGAAGGGGGGAGAATCGACGTGTATGGAGTTGGGACCAATCTCGCCACCGCCGCGGGCGAAGGCGGCGGGCACCTCGGCGGCGTCTACAAGCTGGTCCGCCATGGAGACAATCCGAAGCTCAAGATCACCAGCGAGATGGCCAAGGCGACGCTGCCCGACCGCAAGCGACTGGTGCGCGTCATCGAGTCGAACGGCACCTTCCACCAGGATGTCATGTGCCGCGAAGATGAAGAACTCAAGGCCGGCGACCGTGTCTACGACCCGACCAACCCCTCACAATCCAAGAGGATCCCGGAGGGCGTGCGCATCGAGGACCTTCGCAAAGTTTACATGGAGAATGGAAAAATCATCCGCGAACTTCCCGAACTCGATGCCTGCGCCGAGCGCTGCGCCGAACAGTTCGAAAAGATGCCGAATGGAACCCTGCGCCTGCACAATCCACACATTTTCAAGATCTCCATCAGCCAGGGGCTGAACGATCTGCGCAACCGCCTGATGGAAAAGCACAGCGAACACTGATCCTCAACCGGCCCGGTCGGCCAGCAGCCGCCGGGCCTCTTCTTCATCCACGTCGTACCAGCGCTCGTAGGCTTCGGCCACGGCGAACCCCCAGCCACCGCGTATGTTGGCGCAATAAAACCCTTCCACCCATGGCGCCACCCGATCAAGGGAGCTTTCGTGGGCCGTCGGCACAGCGACCGTCAGATTGTCTGCTCCGGCATTGCGCAAGGCTTCGACGGCCGTCAGCAGGGTAAATCCCGAAGCGAGTCCGTCATCGATCAGAATCACCGCCCGTCCCGCCACTGAGGGGAATGGCTTCTCTCCCCGAAAAAGGTTGACCCGGCGCTGAACCTTCTCCCGAGTCGCCTGAATCCCTTCCTGCACCTGCTCCGGCGAAAGGTCGAGACGCGGCAGAAGATCCTCGTTGATCCGCACCGTTCCGTCAAAAGCAACCGCGCCGTATCCGGACTCTGTATTCCATGGCAGTGTGATTTTACTCACCACCGCGACATCGAGAAGGCAGCAGAGTTGGGCGGCCACGGGAGCCGCCACAGGGACTCCCCCGGCCGGGACGCCCAGAACCAGAGGGTCCTGCCGCCTCAGTCCGGAAAGCATTCCGGCGAGCACCTCCCCGGCGTGAGCGCGGTCGCGAAAGACCCGAACGCGGTCGTGGAATTCTTCCATTTCGTGGACAAAATTTTTCATCTGTCCTCCTCCGAAGGCGCAACTTGAATCTCGATTGGTTCCCTTATAGCAAAGCGGCCCTGAATTGCCACGCCGCGAAAAGGATCAAGGTTTTTTAAAAATCTCAAATCTTGCTTGAAAAAACAACACAACTCTGATAAATGTCTTTTAATTTACCTATCTAAATAACTCATGTGCAATAAAACAGAACCTCACAAGGAGACGGCAATGAGCAAGACCTTCTTATACGGTCGCAAGGCGCTGGCCCTCGGCATCGGGCTGGCAGCCACGGTCGCATTCACCCCACAGACGGCTTCGGCCCTCGACATGTTCTTCGCCGGGCCGAAAGCTCTCGGCATGGCCGGCTCGCGCACCGCATCGGTGGACGACACCACGGCCATGTACTACAACCCCGCGGCCCTCGGCTTCTTCGGCATGCGCGACGAGGCGGGCAATCGCCTCGACTGCGACAATAACGACTGCGGGCGCAAAGACTGGGGTGGCGACCTCGATGCAAACGGTGGTTCGCGCCTTCACGGTGAGTTCGGCTCCTATCTTGACACCCTGGTGGATATCGAGATCGACAAATTCGATGATGGTGTAGCGAATGCGAGCGAACTCGGTGAACTGGTCACAATGGTGGGCAGCCTCGCAGGCCTGGGGGAGCCCGGCAATGCCATGACCGTCGACTTGAACGCCGGGATCGGCGCGCGCTACGGGCACTTTGCCTTCGGCTCGCGCGCTTACGCCCAGGCGACGGGGCGGGTTATCGCCATTGATGCAAAAAACTTCGGATTTAACGGCGTCGATCTCGATGCCCAGCTAAGCGACATCAGTATCGATGATGACGGCAGTATCCGCTACTTTACCTCAGAGGAACAGGACACCCTCAGCAATAGCGGCTTGAGCGATGAAAACATCCAGAAAATTGACTTTCTGATCCGCGAAAACGGCTTTGATCGAGACAAGGCGGATATTATCGTCACGCTCCTGGAGAATGCATCTATCAATTCCGATGGAACAGAGTCCGATATCACCATTTCCGACAGTAACACCACCACGGTCGCCCTCGACGGTTTCGGCCTTCTCGAGGTGCCCATCTCGTACGGCTACGCCATCAACAAACACTGGTCGGTCGGCGCCACCGTGAAGTACATGCAGGGCCGGGTTTACGGCACTCAGATCCTGGTCTTTGACGACGATTCGGAAGACGTACTCAAGGAGATGGACGAGGACTACGAGGAATCGGCCAACTTCGGCGTCGACCTTGGGATCATGGGCCGCTACAAGTATGTGCAGTTCGGTCTGCTCGGACGCAACCTCAACGCACCGAAATTCGACGGTTTTACTCAGACGACGACACTTTCCAACGGGCAGACGGTTTCGCGCGAGGTCGACGATGTAAAAATCGACCCGCAGCTGCGCGCCGGGGTGGCACTTATCCCGTTTCCGACTCTGGTTATCGAGGCCGATCTCGATCTGACCAAAAACGAAACCACCTTCGACGGTTATGAAACCCAGTTCGCCTCTCTTGGCGTGGAGTGGGACGCCTTCCGGGTTTTGGCCCTGCGCGCCGGTGCATACAAGAATCTTGCCGAAGATGATATCGACCTGGTCTACACCGCCGGCCTCGGCCTAAACATGTGGGCCGCCCGTCTTGATCTGGCTGGCGCCTTTACGCCCGAGACCGAAGAGTTCGACGGCGACGACCTGCCGCAAGAGATCCGCGTGGCCGCCGCGCTGAGTGTCGACTTCTGATTCTCTTTGCCCAGAATGTAAAAAAACGGAGGGCCTTACGGTCCTCCGTTTTTTTTTACGACGTCTGCGGTCAACCCGCAGTCTTTAAAGCACAACCAGCTCCTCACTGGTGAAGGTGATGTGCTTCAAGCCGTCGGCCTCGACCCAGAAGGTGTTCTCGATGCCGACAGCTCCCTTACCCGCAAAGACAACTTTCGGCTCGAAAGCGAAGGTCATCTTTTCCTCGAGCACCTGGTCGCTGAAACCGCGCGCGATAAAGGGATATTCGTCCACTTCGACGCCGATGCCGTGGCCGATGAACCCGACCTGGGCACCCGCATTTCCCATGAAGTAGTCCTTATACCCCAGGTCGCAGGCCATCTGATAACAGACATCATAGATTTCTCCCCAGGCCACGCCGGGCCGGGCAATCTCCTTGAGCCTGCCCTGAATGGCGCGCATGTCCTCATAGCCTTTTTTCAACTCATCGGGCAATCCGCCGATGCAGAAGATACGCGTCTGGTCGGCGAGATAGCCGTCGAAGGCGCCGGCGAAATCGACCACGATCGGTTCATTGGCCTCAATGCGCTTATAGCTCGCCCCCTGCCCGATGCTCGGGTTGACGCCGATACCGCCCAGGGGCGCGTCCAGGAAGGCAGGCGCGGCGCTGTCGGCACCGGAGAATATGTGCCCGTAGAAGAGTTCGCTGTTAAAGCCGCGCATGCGGGTGATCCCCTGATGACCCAATTTGCGGGCGGTGAATTCGAGTTCAGCGGCCAGCTCGAGGTCCGTCATGCCCGCGCGAATCACCTCCCGGGCGCGCTGGCAGACCCGGTCGATCATGAGGGCCGCATCCTTCATGATTTCGATTTCGTATTTGGATTTGACGGCACGCACGGTACGAATCATGTGTCCGGCATCGCGGATTTCAGCATCGCCGAGAATCTTGCGGAAACGGTTGAACAGAGCCACCGGCAGCACGTCCAACTCCATGCCGACCGTTTTCGGCATCGCATGCCCGAAATCGCCGAGAATCGCCGGAATATCCTTGGGGCTCTTGAAGGGGACGATCTCCTTGACCCCGCTCTCCATCCGCGCCCGGTTGAAATCCTTGCGCACCATGTAGACCGGCTCGCCTGCCGCAGGAATATAGAACACGCCCTGCTGGATCGAGCCGGTGAAGTAGAAGAGGTCGGCGCTTTGCTGCAGAAAAGCGCCCTCGATCCCGTTTTCCTGAAACCGTTTCTGCAGCTTGCGATAGCGCTCGGTCAGTTCGTCGGCGGGGGTAATTCGCATCAGAAAGCCTCCTTTGTCCAATGGACCTGATATAAATGCCGACAGACTCCCGGCGGCGGAAAAAAATAAACCCTGCCATTTCAGCAGGGTTTTTATTCTTGCAGCGTATACATGGCGTGTCAAGACCGACAACAGGCGGGCCATCGCCCTTGCAAAGCTGGGCGTGACAAATCGCCGCGGCGCATACGTTCCGACGACCGGCCGTAACAAAAAATGGAAGGGACTCCGCCTACTCTTCGCGCAGGCTTGTCTCGACTAAAACCTCTGCATGCAGCGTCCGGTGCACAGGGCACTTCTCGGCGATCTCGAGCAGACGCCGCCGCTGCTCCTTGCTGAGGTCCCCCTGCAGTTCGAGTTCGCGTTCGAAGCGATCGATTTTTGTGCCCTTCTCCTCGCAGTGCTCACAATCTTCGGCATGGATCTTCTTATGGCTCAGTCGCACAACGGCGGTTTTCAACGGCCACTTCTTACGGCGCGCATACATCTGCACCGTCATCGTTGTGCAGGCACCAAGCGCCGCCTGGAGATAGTCGTAAGGTGAGGGCCCCTGCCCCGTGCCCCCGTACGATGCGGGCTCGTCTGCCACAAGGGGGTAACCGTTGGCGAACATTTCGGTATAAAAACCTTCATGCCCTGTGCGGGCGGTCACCCGGTTGTCGATCACCTCCTGCCGAGCCTCTCCCGCGTTGCAGATATCGAGATAGCGACGCGCCCATGTGGCAACCATATCTCCCGCATAGCAGGCGTCGTTTTCACGCGTAAGAAGGTGGTCGGCCGGATCCAGGGACACGAAATTCTTCGGGTGCTTGGCAGCCTTGTAGATGGTTGCTGCATTGTCGATGGAGACAATCGAATCGCGCGGCGAATGCATAATCATCAGAGCCGCATCGAGCTTGCCAAGGCGAGCGCGGATATCGTGCTTCTCCAGATCTTCGAGAAATTTCCGGGTGATGATAAAGGACCGGCCCGCCAGCTTCACCTCGGCCTCTCCGTCCTGCTCGATCTTCTGCAGGGTGCTCTCGTCGAAAATCTCCAGGATATGCTGCGGGCTGCAGGGTGCCGCGATGGTCGCCACGGCGATGACCGAGGGAATCTCCCGGGCGGCCAACAGCGCAGCCGTTCCCCCGAGAGAATGGCCGATCAACACGTGCGGCGCCGCATACTCTTTCTCGAGAAAGCGCGCCGCAGCCGCCAGGTCACTCACGTCGGAAGAGAACGTGGCCTCGGCAAAATCTCCGCCGCTTTGACCAATGCCGGTGAAATCGAATCGCAGCACGGCAAAGCGCCGTAGAGTCAGAGCCCGGGCGATTCTCGCGGCCGAGTTCAGATTTTTCGTGCAGGTAAAGCAGTGCGCGAAGAGGACGTAAGCGATCGGGTTTTCGTCTTCCGGCAGATCGAGCAGTGCCGAGAGTTTGACGCCTTGCTCATTGGGAAACGTCAGTTTTTTCTGCTTCATATCCCTCCCCTTCGGTGTGAATACATTCAAATACCGGGAATTACTTAACTTTGACAGGATCTTTGCGCATTGCAATCGAGACAGCCAAGCCACTGATTTCGGGTTGTTTTTTGCATCCAATTACTTTTAGAATAAAGAAATCGGTCCTGATCACAGCTATTTTCCGGGTGTATTCACGATGACCAAAAACATGCGCACGATAATCGCGACTTTTATCTGCGGTCTGCTTCTGATCGGTGCCGTTCCCGGCCGATCTGTGGCCGAGGATATCACAGCATCCATTCCGGCAACCGGCCAATCCCCTGCCGAATTCCCGCTGCAGGTCAGCTCCGGGGAAAGCGAGGGGCTACTGATCGCCGAAATCAGCGGGCTGGTCAATTTTCCTTTCTCGCAGCTGCGCCAGACATTGACGCGTCCGGAGGCCTGGTGCGACTTCATCCCCCTGGTCTTTAACGTGAAATCCTGCACGTACCAGCCACGCGGCGATCAGGCCGAACTGAGCATCTATATCGGACGCAAGTTTTTTGAGGATCCACGCGACGCGATCCGTCTCGACTATCAATTCCACGTCCAGAAGCAGACAGAGGAACGGTTCGACATCTTCCTCTCCGCTCAGGACGGGCCGTTCGGCACCAGCGACTATCGCATCGCACTGCAGGCCCGTTCAGCCC
>JAGXHK010000082.1 GCA_024636255.1 Desulfuromonadales bacterium
ACCTGCACGCGGGTATTCATCTCCATGAAATAGAATTTCTTGTCCTCGTCCAGAAGAAACTCCATCGTTCCAACGCTGGAATAACCCACGGCTTTGGCAGCGGCGACTGCGCAATCGCCCATCTCCTTGCGCAGTTCGGCAGAGAGCGCGGGACAGGGTGCCTCTTCGATCAACTTCTGATGGCGACGCTGAATGGAGCAGTCCCGTTCACCCAGGTGAATCACGTTGCCGTGCTTGTCGGCCAGAATCTGAATCTCCACGTGGCGCGGCCGTTCGCAGAATTTCTCGATGTAGACTTCCGGATTACCGAACCCGGCCTGCGCCTCGGTGCGGGCAGTGGCGTATGCGTTGCCCAGAGAGGCAGGAGAGTGGACGACTTTCATGCCGCGCCCGCCTCCGCCGGCGGTGGCTTTGATGATCACGGGATAGCCGATATCGGCAGCGATTTTTTTCGCGTCCTCAACGCTTTTCACCCCTTCAGTAGTGCCGGGGAGAATGGGAACGCCCGCCTTGGTCACTGTCTGCCGGGCGCTGATCTTATCGCCCATCAGGCGCATGTTTTCGGCGCTCGGGCCAATGAAGGTGATGCCGCTGTTGGCGCAGATCTCGGCGAATTCGGCATTTTCGGAAAGAAAACCGTATCCCGGATGGATGGCTTCGGCATCGGTGACGGCAGCTGCGCTGATGATGGCTTTGATATTCAGATAACTCAGCGTGCTCTGAGCCGGTCCGATACAGATACTCTCGTCGGCCAGTTTGACGTGCAGAGAGTCGGCATCCACATCGGAATGCACCGCGACAGTTTTGATGTCGAGTTCTTTGCAGGCCTGAATAACGCGAATAGCGATTTCGCCGCGATTGGCGATCAGAATCTTGTTGAACATGGGAATATTCTACTCCTCGATATCATGAAGCGGCTTACGGCTGCTCGCTTGCAAAGTCAGCCCGGAGCACGGAGGACAGAATGAGACTCAGAGCCGCTCCACCTTGAACAGAGGATCGCCGAACTCCACAGGTTGAGCGTTTTCTTTGAGAATTTCGACGACCTTGCATTTGAATTCGGCCTCGATCTCGTTCATCAGCTTCATGGCTTCGACGATGCAGAAGACGTCTCCCTTATCAACGATGCTGCCCACGTCAAGGTAGGGATCGGCATCCGGGGCGGGAGAGCGATAGAAGGTCCCCACGATCGGTGAGGTGATGATGTCGTATTTTTCGTCGGCCGCGGCAGCTGCGGCGGATTCGGCAGCCGGGGCAGGCGCTGCGCCGGCGACAGGCGGCGCAGAGACAGGGGCAGCCTGGGCGACGGGAGCGGCGACATGGATGACTTCCTGACCTTTGCCGCGCTTGATGACGATTTTTTCTTCAGCGCTCTCCATCTCAAATTCAGTGATATCGGTGTCCGTGACGAGCTTTATCAGAGCTTTCAGATCTTTAATTTCCATGCGGTTTTTTCCTCCTTGCAGGTAACCGAAAAGTGAACAGCCTGTCAGATTGAGAGGGGTAGAGCACGATACGTCTTGGGAATGCGTGTCAGAGGACGGCATCCCTTTGCTGTGACCAGAACCATGTCCTCAATGCGAACGCCTCCTGTTTCCGGCACGTAGATTCCGGGTTCGATGGTAAAAACCATCCCCTCCCGAACCGTTTCTTCAGAACGCGGCGAGGCGTTGGGAAATTCGTGAACTTCAAGCCCAACTCCATGGCCCAAGCCATGGCCGAAATAATCCCCGTACCCTTTGGTGCAGATATAATCGCGGGCTTGTGAATCGAGATCCCGAAAGCTCACACCGGGTTGAACAGCGGCCATCGCCCGATCATGCGCCTCGAGAACGATATGAAAAATCTCCTGCAGACGCGAGGATGGCTCCCCGACCGCCAGGGTCACGGTTTCGTCCGAATGATAGCCGGCCAGCCGCACGCCGAAATCGATGGTCACCAGTTCGCCGGACTTGATTATCTTATCCGAGGCGATTCCGTGGGGCATCGCTCCGCGCTCGCCCGAAGCGACGATAAAATCGAAGGCCTTTTCTTCTCCACCGCGACGGCGCAGGGCAATTTCGAGTTCAAGAGCGAATTCCTGCTCGGTGATGCCAGGGCGCAGCAGGGGAAGTACCTCGTTCAGGGCTTCCTCATTCAGAAGCGTCGCTCTTTCGAGTGCGGCGATTTCTTCTTCATCCTTGATGCTGCGCAGGGATTCGACCTCTTTCCCCAGCGCCACCCATTTGATCTGCGGCCCGCTTTTCTCTTTCAACTTCTCGAGAGTGGCCACGGGGACGTGTTCGGCCTCGAAACCGACGCGGCAGCACCGGTTCTCCTGCAGCCAGGCGACCAATCCGTCCAGCTTGAGCTTGTATTCGCGTATCTCATCGGCCGCGACCTGCGCCTGCGCCTGAGTCGTGTAGCGCGAATCCGTCAGAAAGCAGTCGCTTTGATCGGTGGCCACGAGGACCCCATCGGTTCCGGTAAAACCGCACAGGTAGCGAATATTGGGAAGATAAAGAAAAACGACGGCGTCAAGACCGGAAGATTCCAGCAGTGCGGCCACCGTCGAAGCTCTGTTTTTTACCATAGGGGCTACCTTGGGACAAGAATTATTTAGTCTTCATTGTGGCTTCCGGAGCGCAAATCGGACAGGCAATCAACCAGACCCCGCAGGGCCAGCGTGTACCCCTGCGCACCCAGTCCGCAGACCTGTCCGAGAGCAACGGGGGCGATAAAGGAATGGTGGCGGAACGCTTCGCGCGCGTGAATGTTTGAAAGATGGATTTCGATGGCGGGGGTCTGCGTCGCGCTGATGGCATCGCGCAGAGCCACGCTTGTATGCGTCAGCCCGCCCGGGTTGATCAACAGCCCTGAGATCTGGTCTGCGGCCCCCCGGTGTATGCGGTCTATCAAGGCGCCCTCGTGGTTCGACTGAAAAAACTCCACATGTACGCCGAGTTCGGCAGCGAGCTCCGAGATACTCGTGTTGATAGCGTCCAGAGTTTGCTTTCCGTAAACCTCAGGCTCCCGGGTTCCGAGAAGATTAAGGTTGGGGCCGTGCAGAACCAGGATCTTGAACGCAGACATCAGAGCAACCCCTCGCGAAGTGGCACCGACTCTCGCAGCAGTAGAAAACGCCCCTTGCCGGTATTGCCCTCTCGCTCCAAGGTGAGTGCAACGAAATAGTCATCATTCAACGTGCGGATCAGAACATTGAAGCATGTCGTGACGATCGTCACTTCTTCGAGTTCCCCGGTCCGCAAAATCTGCGCGGCATTCTTGATCTCCTTAAGGACGGCCGCATATTCCACCGCCACCAGCGTCAAATCAATCCCATCAACGGATCTGAAGTGCTGATCGACCGCGATCCCGTCATAGCCCATGAGGACGGCACCGAGGCCACCTGGAACCTCTTCGACAATTTTCCGCAGGCTTTCAGCGAACATTTTCTCTCCTCTGCGCAATGGCACGCAGCCAGCGCTCGAGTTCCTGCACGATACGCAGGTCCGGATTCTCTTGAGCTGGCAAGCCGGCTCGCTCAATGGTCGAACGGCCTTGCAGAGCGGTTGCAGGCAGAGAGGAAGACTCCTGCTCTTCGGGTAAAACGCGGCTCTCTTCCTGTCCGCTTACCTGCTGCCGCAGAGCGGCAATTCGCTGCTGCAGCCGGTGGCTCTCAGGCGCCGCGGCGGCGAGTTGCTCATAAACCTGAAGGGCGCGGTTCAGATAGCCTTGCTTGACATATATTTCGGCCAGCGTAGCCGTGGCAAAGGGTTTCTTTTCCCAAGAGCTTTCTCCGCGGCCTGCTTCCGGCTTGGGTTCGGGCCCGAGGCGCTCAAGCAAAGCCTTCCCTTCAAGGTGCGCCGGGTCAAGGGCCAGCAGGCGTTCGAGTAAGGACCTGCAATTCTGTTCTTCACCCAGCTGAAAGCGGACCTGGGCCAGATCGAAAAGGAGCGCGGTGTCCTCTCCTGCCAGCGCGAGAGCTTTCTCAAGAGATGCGGCGGCGTGCTGCGCGTCACCGGTTTCGCGTTGCAGGCGCCCCAGCAGCGCAAAACCGGGGGCAAAGGAAGGATGCCTCCGGGTCCCTGCCCGGACCAGGTCAAGAGCGTCATCCGTGCGCCCGAGGCGGCGATAAATTCCACCGATTTCGGCATGGACCGGCGCCTCGGGATTCTGCACAAGGGCCAGGGTATGTTCTGCCAGGTGATCGAGGAGTTTTACCGTTTCTTCATCCATGCCTTACCCTTGCGTGCCCAATTGGTTGAGAACCGGCGCAAAAATGTCTTCCGGCCGGTCGATCGGGTGAATCAGGCAGTCGCCGATCCCCTTATTCAGAATCAGCCGCAGGACGCCTTCTTTGACTTTCTTGTCACGGCCCATGGCCCTCAGGAAATCATCAAGGGGAAACTTCGGCGGCGTGACAGGAAGGCTGAAGCGCATGAGCAATTCCCGGATCTGCTCAGCCTGCTCCTTTCGCGATAAGCCGAGTTCGACAGAGACCCGGCTTGCGACCACCATGCCGATCGCGACAGCTTCGCCGTGCTTGTACTCACCGTAGCCTGAGAGAACCTCGACTGCGTGTCCAAATGTATGGCCGTAATTAAGGATCGCCCGCAGAGAGCCTTCTTTTTCGTCAATTTCTACAATATCAGCTTTGATTTGGCAAGAAGTCCTGACCGCCGCGATCAGACTCGCAGCGTCCAGAGCTTGCAGATCTGCCGCCTTTGCCTGCAGCCAGGAGAAGAACGCGCGATCGCGGATGGCTCCATATTTGATCACTTCAGCCATTCCCGCGGAAAACTCGCGCACCGGCAGAGTCTGAAGGGTTTCCACATCGATAAGCACGAGGCGCGGCTGGTAAAACGCGCCGATCAGATTCTTGCCGAGACGATGATTGACGCCCGTTTTTCCGCCCACCGAGCTATCCACCTGCGCCAGCAAAGTGGTCGGGATTTGAGAGAACGGAATCCCCCGCAGATAGGTGGCGGCTGCAAACCCGGCCATATCGCCGATCACTCCGCCCCCCAAAGCGATCAGGCCCCACCCGCGATCGACGCCGTTCTCGATAAGAGCATCGAACAGGCTGTTCAGGGTATCGAGGTTCTTATATTCTTCCCCGTCGGGCAACACCAAGAGCCGGGTCGTATAGTCGGCGCTTCGCAGCGCTTCGAGAACCGGTTTGGCGTACAATGCCTCAACCGTATCGTTCGTAACCACCGCGACCCGGCGTGGAAAACCCGCTTCTCGCAGGGCTTCTCCCAGGCGGTCGAGAATTCCTTCGCCGATCCAGATGGGATAGCTGCGCTCACCAAGGCCGACCTGCAATTTTTCCACGATTCAGTTCTCCTGTGCGGTGAGGCCAAGCACACGACCGATTTTCCGGGCGATCTCCTCGGGATTTTGGTTCCCGCACCTGAGGCGCAGATCCGCCTCCGCATACAAGGGCAGCCTGCCGCGCAACAATGCCTCGACATAGTCCCAGCCGCGCTTCTCATCGGCAAGCGGGCGCCCCCCCTGGGCCTGGATCCGGGCGCGCAGATCATCCCAGGGGACATCGAGAAAAACGGTTGACCCCATGGAGCGCATCAGCAACCAGTTCTCCTCTCTGCCGACAACGCCCCCGCCGGTTGCGATAATGCAGCGCTCGACCGCCTGCAATGAGCGCAGGGTATCGGTTTCCATCTGCCGGAACGCCTGTTCGCCGCTGGAGGCGAAAATCTCGGGGATCGTCCGGCCGGCAGCCTCGCAGAGATACTGGTCAAGATCGATAAACCGCCATCCGGTCAGATCAGCGAGCGCTTTTCCCACCGTGGTTTTCCCGCTGCCCATGAAGCCGATCAGCAGAATGTTGCGCAGAGTGTCCGGATGATTCTGCATGGTAGAAGGCGTCCCACAATTACAAAAGGCTAATCCCAAACGAACAAAACAGAAGAGGACAGGCGTTGCGGCCTGTCCTCCTCCAGCATTCAAGGTGAATAAACTTCGCGCGTTATTCGACGCGTTATTCGAGAATGCGCGGCGTGATGAAAATCAACAGTTCTGAGCGGCGCTTCTCGACGCTCTGCGACTTGAACAGATATCCGAGAACCGGCAGCCTGCCCAGCCAGGGCACGCCGCTTTCAGACTCGCGGTCGTCTTCAACGAAGATGCCGCCGATCACTGTGGTCTCGCCATCGAGAACAAGGACCTTGGTCTTGGCTTCCTTCTTGTTGATACCGGGCAGATCAGCCGAAGTGAACGTCTCACCAGGCGCGCTGTTCGACGCATTGATCTCCATGATGATGGTATTATCGGGGTTGATAATCGGCGTCACCTGCAGCTCGAGAACTGCATCGACGAACTCGGTTTTGGGTCCGTCGGCTCCTGAGGTCTGATAGGGAATGGTGGTTCCCTGAGTAATCACCGCTTCCTGGCCATTGAGGGTCGTGACCCGCGGCCGGGAGATGATTTTGCCTTTGCCGGCAGATTCCAGGGCGGAGATACGCAGGTCGATCACCGTCTTATCGACCCCTAGTTCGCCGAACTGGATGAACGATCCCAGCCCTGCGCCGGAAGAAGCCGACCCGGCGTCGGGCACCGGGGTCAGGAACTGCCCCCCCAGGCCCACATTGAGCGCGTTGAAGGCCGAACCCGGGTTCGTGTGGTGAATACCCCAGTTGATGCCGAGATCGCGGGTGTAGTCGGAATTGGCCTCGACAATGCGGGCCTCAATCATCACCTGCCGCTCGGGGGTATCGAGAATTTCGATCAGGTTGCCGATCTCTTTGAGGACCGGCGGAATGTCCTTGACGATGAGCTTTTTGTTGCGCTCGTCCTGAGTCAGACGGCCGCGGTCCGTCATCATTTCTCTGACCGAACCGGCGATGTTGCCAAGATCGGTATAACTGATGCTGTAGACTTCTGTTTCCAGCGGCTCGAGTTCGCGGCGATTTTTAGCGGAGGCCAACTCCGACTCTTCCATCTGGCGGATTTTGTCCTTGGGCAGAATGCGCACGACATTCCCATTGCGCAGCATGCCCAGTTGCTTGGTGTCGAGGATGACATCAAGGGCCTGGTCCCAGGGAACATCGATCAACCGGATGGAGAGATTTCCCTTCACCTCGTCAGAGGCGACGATGTTCAGATCGCTCACCTCTGCAATGAGTTGCAACAGATTGCGGATATCCGCGTTGTCGAAAATCAGGGAAATGCGCTGCCCCGTATAGCGCTCACCGGCAGCAGCCCTGGCTTTGGCCGCCACATCCCCGGCTGCGGGCGTCGCAGTCGGCGCTTTTTCCGGCATCGGTGCCGGTGTCGGTGCAGAAGGTTGCGCGCTCGGCGCCTGCGCTGTGGTTGCGACCGGGGGAACCGGGATTTCGATGCGCTTCGGAGGCGCTTCGGCGACCTGGCCGAAAGGACCGTTTTCGACCTCGAAGCGCAGCGTACCTCCCTGGCGTTTCAGCGCATATGGCACATCGCCTTTGAGCCGGACGGCGAAGCGCACATCCTGCGTCGTTCCGCGGTTGACGGTATAGGGAGTAATCATGGACACCGCACTCGGGAAGGCCGAGGTATCGATGACCCGGCGCAAAGAGCGCTTGATACTGGCATTATCGATGCCGAACAGGATGACCTCGCCACGCTGCACCGGCTGACTGATGCCGGGCCGGCCGGAAAGCTCCACGGAAAAGACCGATGTGCCATCCTCTATCGTGAACTCGAGATCCTCAACGGAGACCGGCGCGGTAGCCATGCGCATCGGCTTCTGCTCTGCAGCCTTTTCCGGTGCCGGTGCCGGTACAGGATCCGGAGCAGGTACGGGGCGCGGGGCCGGCTTCGGCTCGGGTCTGGGTTCAGGCCGAGGTTCGGCTCGTTGCGGCGCAGCCTCCGGGACCTCTTCTTCCTGAACAGGCGCGGGTTCCACCGCCTCTTTCTCGGGAGCCGGCGGCGCAACGGCGGCGCGCCGGCGCTCGATGGGAGCGGGCGCGACCTGTGGCTGGCGACGAGCCTCCGGAGCGGCCATCGTTTTCCCGGGGGTCCAGGTCACGACAAGCCCTTGTCCCGTCTCGTCGACCTCATAATCGGGAAGCACTCCGACACCGGCATCGAAGACGAAGCGCGTCTTGTCGTCATAGGTCCCGACCCTGATTCGCTCGAATCCATCGGTTCCCGGCAGGGAGCGCTCGCGGAAAGCGGGCTTGACCCCGAAAACATCAAGCACGAGCCGGGGCGGAGCGCCAAGATTGAAATATCGGTAGCGTTCAATCGGAGCGTCGGTAAAAATGGCGACCCGCCCTTTCTCAACCTCCACGTTCTCGACGACATTCGCCAGAGCATCAGCCTCGGGCTCTGGGGCCGGCAGAGGTTCAGGGCGGTCGGCGCGCTCCGTTTCGGCGGGTGCGGGTGCGGGTGCAGGTGCAGGAGCGATCGTCGCGGCAGGGGCTTGTTCAGACACCGGCTCCGCAGTTTCGGCCGCCGGTTGAAACGCGACGTTGAACTGCGTTCCTTCGATATTGACGTCGTAATCTATCTTCCTGTCGAGCAGAATTTCGATTCGCCCCAGTTTGCCGAGAGTCAGGTCGAAGGATACGACGCGGATCTCTTTGATCGCACCGATATTGACCGGCAGGGGTGACTTGATCTCCGATACATCCATGCGGGGAAAATCGATGACCACACGCAGGGGATCGAATGAATCGTAGACCGTGTAGCGATAGCCGACCGGTTTTTCGGTCCGGATATTGACCTGAGGATTCTCCCCCTCGGCATCGACGGAGACCGAAAGAATCCGATTCACGTCCTGACCAGCTTCCTGCGCGCTGGCAGGTCCCGGCATGACGAGGAGGAGAAGACCGGCGATCACGCTCAAGGCGCTGTAAAACGGTTGCCAATGAATCATCATTTTCGGGCCCATCGTATTAAACTCCCTCCCGCTTCGGAAGCTCGATTGTTTGCAAATTCGTGCGCACTTCGCCGGTAAAATCGTAGAAAGATTCCTTGACCACAATCTGGCTTCTGTCGATTTTGGTGACGACCCCGTTGTTCTTTCCGACCTTGGTCCCCTTTTCAAGAACATACGATTTGCCATCCGGGGCGACAACCATCGCTTTCGGCTGTTCCATACCGGTAATCACGCCGACCAGCCGCAGCTGGTTGACATCGAATTTCTGCAGCGGAGTCTGAGGCTCGTTCGATCTGGTGACCGGCTTTCGGATATCGAGCAGCGACTCGAACGGATCGCGCCCCCCGGGCGTATAGACGTATTTTGGCTCGACGGGTTCGTCCTCGGCCGCTGCAGTCTCGACCGGAGGCGTGTTGGGGACCGGCCTGTTCACTTTCGGCTGACTCGGCAGCGGCGCAGCCGGCTCCTCAACGCAGCCGCTGGAACCCACCGCCAGAACCAGGGCGAGAATAAATGGAAGGTGCCGGGCAAAGATCATTTCTTACCTCCCTGGTCCTGTGCCTCTTCGACAAACCGGAATGTGGTGGCACGACAATCCACGCGCAGAAGATTTCCGCCCTTGCCTTTTCCCGCGTTTTCAATGGTGAGATTGCCGATGTTCACGATACGCGAGAGCTGACCGACTTCATAGAAAAACATCCCGATGTCATGATAGCTGCCGACCAGCCGGATATCGACCGGAACCTCGGCGTAAAACCCCTTGCTGACCTCGGCGAGCGGCCGGAACAGAAGAATTTCCAGACCCTGCTCCTTGGCCAGAGACGAGATGTTGGTCAGCAGGCTGGGGATCTCCTTTTTATTCGGCAGCTCGATCAGTGCTTTCTCGAGTTCCCGCTGCAACCGTTCGTATTCCGCCTTGAACCGCGGCAGATCGTTGGCGATGCGGCGACTCTCCTGGAGTTTGACCAACAAAGACTGCTCCTGCCTGCGCAGCTCGGCCAACTCTTCCATCTTCGGAGCGTAGACGAGGAAGTAAAAACCCGCAGCGATCGATGCCAGAACCAGGCAAAGCAACAGAAGACGCTGATAAAGTGGAAGCTTGAAGATTTTTTCGATCCGTGGGTCCATGTATGACCACCTGTATCCGGTTATTGCTGCCCGTTGGCCGCCTGTTTCCGCAA
>JAGXHK010000083.1 GCA_024636255.1 Desulfuromonadales bacterium
CTTCAAGTTGGTCCTGTCCCGCATCGACAAGGCTTCGGCCCTTATCGCCGAAGGAGCGTCACAGGTTTCCGACTCGGGTCAGGAACTTTCTCAGGGCGCGACCGAACAGGCGGCGGCGGTGCAGGAGATCTCTGCCACCATGAATCAGATCGGCAGCCAGACCAGGGTCAACGCGGAAAACGCTGTGCGGGCCAGTCGCTTGAGCGACAAAGCCAATCTGGCCGCAGGGCAGGGACAAACGCAGATGGAAGAGATGGTTCAGGCGATCACCAATATCAGCGAGGCGGGTACCAACATTGAAAAGATCATCAAGACCATCGACGAGATCGCTTTCCAGACCAACCTGCTGGCTTTGAACGCCGCAGTAGAGGCGGCTCGTGCTGGCCAGCACGGCAAAGGGTTCGCAGTCGTTGCGGAAGAGGTACGCAACCTCGCCTCGCGCTGCTCGAAAGCTGCGGGGGAAACCGCCGAGTTGATCGTCGAAACCATCAATCGCACCCAGACCGGAAAGCAGATCGCCGAAAACACACAGAACGCTTTTGGTGAAATTGTGACCGGCGTCATGGAAGTGAACCAGCTGACCAATGAGATCGCGGCCGCCACCAGCGAACAGGCCGAGGGGGTCCAGCAGGTCACTCTGAGCCTGGGGCAGATTGAAAACGTGACGCAGAAAACCACCGCTTCTGCGGAACAGAGCGCAGCGGCCGCACAGGATCTGGCCTCCCAGGGGAATGAACTGCGGCAGTTGATGGCACGGTTCAGTTTGAACAAACAGAAAAATCTTTCCCAGATAACGGATTAATGCACTTCCCGCTGAGCTCAGGGCGGTAGCAGCGAGACCGGCAGAAAAAGAAAGCTCAAGCGCGTAAGATGAAACAGGTCAGGTTCGTAAGGTAGAAAGTAGGGACACTCCCCATTGTTATTCCATTTCCCATTCTAAGACTCCCCATGCCCAGACTCGCCCGAGTCATCGTCCCCGGCTATCCGCACCACGTCACCAGACGCGGAAACCGTCGCGTCACCGTCTTCTTCGACGGCGAGGATCGGCAGACCTACCTGGGTCTCCTGAATCGCTATTCACGCAGACATGACGAAATAGGGGAGTGTCCCTGGTTTTTCTTCTTCGCCGGCGAGGATCGGCAGACCTACCTGGGTCTCCTGAATCGCTATTCACGCAGACATGCCGAAATAGGGGAGTGTCCCTGGTTTCTCTGCCTGGTTTCTCTGGTTTCTGGTTTTTCCTGGTTTTTGTAAGGGCGATCCATCGGGTCATCCTTGCCCGTGAACAAGCGGCGGGGATTACGGGCGATCCCAATCGCTCCTGCGGATCGCGACATCGTCCACCAGGACCTGATTTCGATCTGGGGTCCCTTCGCGAAACAGCACCAGATGCACCATGCGCGTGTTAAAGCCGGTGGTGAAGGTGAAGGTCTGTTCCGTCCACTCCTGCCGCCCCGTGACCCGGACGCCGGGGTGTTCTCCGCTGCGGTGGATACTGTCGAGGGATTCGGGGTACTGCTCGCCGACCCAGAGAAATTCGTCGTACTCGATAATGCCGAGACCGGCGCTGCCGCCTTCTGGCAGGTCGGTCTTGATCCGGAAGGAGACCCGGTAGGTGGTCGCGGGCATCACCTCGAGCGGAGCGAAGAAGCCGACGGAATCGATCCCCCGGATGCTGCGGAAGGCGTAGGCGCGATCGCCGTTGGTGTCGACGGCCACCACCCCGGAGGTCTTGAGCAGGTGCTCGAGGTAGGTGCGCCAGAAGGGCAGGCGCACCTCGTCGCTCTCTTCGGGGCGGAAATCGCCGATACGTGGGAAGAGGGAGAGCTGCGGGCGGGCGTCGAAAGTTTCGACCAGGGGCGGCGCAGGTGGAACCGGTTCCGGTGGCTGGGATTTTTCCTGCGCCGAAACGGCTGGCCGGTCCGGCGCCGTAATGTCCGGGCGACCCGCCGGATCGCCCCTGCTGCCATCCGTGGCTCTTTCGCTCTGGCAGCCAAAGATCAGCAGCGCGGCCAGGGCTGCGCCGAATATCCGCAATCCCCCCTCTCTCATTGCGCTTTTCCTGCCGCTTTTTCATCCATCGCCCGCTCTGCCGACGCCGCTTCAGCCATTGCTGTCAGCGTCGCGGGCACCCCTTCATGATAGACCACGGACCAGTCCAGTTCCTGCAGCGGCGCGATCAGCGCCCGAGCTTCGTCGCGCCTCTCGAGCTGCAGCAACAGGTCAGCGCGCTGCAGGTCGATGAAAGGATTCAGGGGGAAGACCGCCGCGGCTTTTTCCTGCAGGTCGAGAGCGATCTCGGCTTGTCCGTCTTCGAGGGCCATCTGCGCCAGGTCGAGGTAGGCGGCCCCGTAGCCCGGATCCAGGGCGACGGTGCGGTCGAGGGCCTGCAGGGCTGGTTCGAGCTCCTTAGCCAGGAAGTGGGCCTGAAAAAGGTCGTAGACAGCCGTTGGGTCCTCGGGGGCGAGTCTGGCGGATTCGCGGTAGAGCTCGAGCTTCTTGCTCTCTGTGAACATGTCCGCGGCGTAAAGGGCCTGGGCGCGGTTCCCCCAGACCTTCGGCATGGCCTTGTCGAGCATCTGCGGGTCGCGCAGGGTCGCCGCAAGATCGTGAAGCAGGAAGCGGGTATCAAGGGAGATGGCGCCTTCAATCGTGGAATAGGAGAGGGTGACGCCCAGGGGCTGCTCTTTCATCTTTAGCAGCCGGCCGGCGGTTTGATGCAGCAGATCGTAGAGGGGGGTCTTGATCTCGTTGTCGTAGAGGCCGCGAAAATAACTCAGGTCGATATGCAGAATTGAAGATTCGGGCAGCTCGGTGAAGCGCTGGTGATGCACGGCGCGAAACGGGATGCCCCGGACCGTACCTGTGTAGATGCCGTCGGTCAGAGTGACAGCCTCAGCTTCGGCCGGTGTCAAAAATTCGGCTTCGATCATCTGTTCGCGAAAGCGGGCCACCTCGAGCTGCTCGGGTGGGACTTTTGACGGGAAGATCCAATCGATACGTGAAAACAGACCGGCTTCGAGGGCGGCGCTCAGCGTCTGGGCGGGCAGAATCACCGGGTCGGCGCGCCAGTAGCTGCCGTGACGAGTGATGTCCTTCAGGGTACCGGTTCCGACCAGATCGCGGGCGCGTTCGCTTAAAGGCGCAGGAATCGGCTTCAGAAAGGGGTCGAAGGTCAGCATGACCAGCGCGGGATTCTCCTGACGGTGCTGGCGCCAGACGGGCAGGGCGGCGGTCGGCAGCTCGACCGCAACAGGTTCGAGCGGTTTTTGCAGCCGTCTCTGAGGGGGCTCCGCCGTGGCGGGCGCCCCGGCCTTTCCGGGGTTCTGTTCGCAGCCGATGGTAAAGAGTAGAAAAAGGCAGAGGATGGCGATCAGGCGCATTTTGAGAAATCCTTGAGCTTGGAATTTGATAATCCTATGGAGTGATTTTTTCCATGCATGCCCTGAGCCAAGAAAAAAAGAGTTTTTCACTTCTATTGCGGCAGGTCATTTGCAAAGAAAAGTCCGGCACCGTCACTTCTTTGTCCCTATGCCGTGTCAAAAGATCAAGGTGATCCTCATTCGATGGAAAAGATGCTCCGTTTTCTCAGCTCTCTGCGCCTGACCCTCTTTCTGCTCCTCGGGCTGGCCGCGATCGCGGTCTTCGGTACCCTGCATGTGCCCGAGAACGCCCGCTATTCCGTCTATTACCAGAGTCTCTGGTTCCGCCTGCTGCTGGCGCTGCTCGCCCTGAACCTGACCGTCTGCACTCTGCGAACCCTGAGGGCCCGGCGGGGTGAAAAAGAGCGTCTCTGGCAAAGGCTCGAAGCAGGTGTCGGGGAAGAAAGCGTCATCTCTGCCGATGCTTCGAAAGAGCGGATCGCGGCAGGTCTGCGTAAATCGGGCTATACCGTCAGCGAACGCGACGGCCGCCTGCTCGCAGAAAAAGGGCGCGCCGGGCGTTGGGGTGCCATTGTCGTTCATCTCTCGTGCCTGCTGATCATGGGCGGCGCGCTGGCGGCGGAGCTCGGTTTCGTCGGCACGCGCAACATCCACGTTGGCGACACCAGCAACGTCTACTTCGACTGGGACGCCGAGGCCGAGCGGCCCCTCGGTTTTACCTTTCGCCTCGATGAATTCGAGCCGGTCTACTATCCGATCGATCTGCAGATCACCGCCTACCGATCCGGGACGAAAGAGGAGATCGAAACCTGGACGACCAGCGAGGGGGAGAGTTTTACGCTCCCGGTAAACGGCCTGCGCGCCGAGGTCGTCGATTTCGATCCGTTCACCAAAGAGCTGCACCTGGCTATTTTTCGCAGCGCGACGCGCCTGGGCGATTATCGCGTCGGGGTGGGCGAGCATCAGTTTAAGCAGGGCCTTGATCCCGGCGTCGATCTCTATCCCTCGGCCTATCGCGATCCGCTCCTGAAGCAGACCCGCAGCCACGTCAGCATCCTCGAGCAGGGACAAGTCGTGAGCCAGGGCGTGATTCGCATCAACCATCCCCTGGTGCATCGCGGCGTGGCCATCTACCAGACGGCTTTCGACCGCGACCCGTACGGCTTCTGGTACGCCGGCTTCCAGTTCTCGAAGGATCCCGGCGAGCCGCTGGTCTGGGCCGGCTGCATCGCCCTGTCTCTCGGTCTGCTGCTGGCATTCACCCTGCGCCACAGGATAGTGGGATGCGCAGCTGGGACGAGCGGCTGGTATCTGATCCCCTTGCGGGGATTTCGCGGATCTGCCGGGAAAGAGGCGCTGGAGCTATTGCGCGAGGAGATATCCAAGTAGGCCCCGTTTTTCGAAAACTTTATCGCAGAAATTGCTTTTTTCTTTCCGATTATCTTTCCCCATCATTCTAATCTTCTCCGCAGTTGGTGGTGCCCTTGTCGCCAACTGAGGTCTTTTCATCTTTCCGGCTTGTCTCGCCCGCAGGTGTTTACATCCCCTTTCGCGTCCGTGCTGTGATTGTTTTCATTAAGCAGACGTTGTCCAGAAAAAGTGAGTTTTTGCTTAAATATCCGATATTAAGGCAAAAAGTTGTCGCCTTTCGATATTCTGTTACGCTTGCTTTCTATGCGATTGCGCCATGATGGGATTGGCCTGCCACAACTCTCCCATCGTTCCGGGACCCTCTTTAAGGCCGGATTTTCTTCGGAGTTGTTCTGTTGGAATTCAGAAGGGCAAATTTAATAAAAGGAGGTGAAAACGAGTACGAAGGTTTCTCACGCGTTTCTGGATGGAACAATTCATATTTGCAAAAGGGGAGTTCAAACGATGAAAAAACAACCGTCTTTTTGGGGAACAGCAGTCTTTGCACTGCTGCTCATCCTCCTCGGGTGGCAGGCCATGCCACCAGGCGCTTCGGCGCAGATCTCGTTCCCGCCGCCGCCGGAGCCGTTCGGGACCTGCGCCGAATGCCACGTCGGCTTTCAAGGCGGCACATTCAGCAACAGCCTGCATGCCGATCACATTTTCAACTTCGGCGCGGGCAACTGCGATACATGCCATGGCGGAGAGAGTGCGCCGGCATGCAGCCAATGCCACGAGGTCGTATCGAACCAACATGGCTTGCCGCTGCATGATTTTCGCAACGGTCCGAATGCACCCGGGCACGACTTTCACGTTCAGGATATCGGCATCGGCGACTGCGAGACCTGCCACGTTTCAGGGATCGCCGGCGGACCGCTGCGCGAGCCTTTCGGCGAGTGCGATGTCTGCCATGTCGGCTTTCGCGGCGGCCTGAACGGCACCCTTCACCAGCAGCACACACAGCAATTCGGCGCCGGCGACTGCACCATCTGCCACGGCGAGAACGCGCCGGCCTGCAACCAATGCCACCAGGTGACGCGCCACGATTTCCGCAACGGGCCGCAGTCGCCCGGCCACGACTTCCATACCAGCATTACAAATAACTGCCAGCTCTGCCATGTCTCAGGGGTTGCCGGCGGTCCCCTGCCGGAGCCCTATACCGAGTGCGCCGCCTGTCATGCCGGTTTCCAGGACATGGGGGTCGCTC
>JAGXHK010000084.1 GCA_024636255.1 Desulfuromonadales bacterium
CTAGTGCCCCGTGCGGCTAGTTCCCTCTTCTAATTCTGGCCCTTTTGCCCGCTCTCGGCGTTGCGCCTCCTCGGCTTAGCTCTGGCTATGCCAGCGTCGGCGCGCCTTGACAGCGACCAAAATGACTCAGAATTAATTGATGCTACTAACCGCACGGGGCACTAGGCTGGGGGATTATCGGGGAAACGAAAACGAGGAGAGAGACATGAAGCCTGCCAAACTCAGCCAGGAATTGCGCGAGGGAAAACACCCATTCCTACCTGAGAAAAACGGAGCCGTGCTTTGACCCTGATGGCGGATTGCTGGGGTTCGGCAATCCGGACCTCAGAATTCTACTGATGCGTCATGTGAATGCGAGTCTTAGGTGCCTGCGCAGGACTCCCTCAATTAAGGAAATTGACTTTCGGTCTTTGCTTGAACCGTGTAGAATATCCAATTCGAAATCTTTAAAATTAGCTTGCTGTACTTGTGTGGCTTTAAAGGGGCGATACATGAAATGCCTGAAAAGTGTATTTTCGCCAGTGACACTACGTTTTGGCAAGCGACACAAACAATTGGCAATTCACATATTTCAACGGAGGCTTCTGTATGTCGGTGAACAAGGTTATTTTGGTGGGGAATCTCGGAAAGGACCCTGAACTTCGCTATACCCCGTCCGGCGTGCCGGTGGCAACCTTTCCACTGGCCACATCGGAGCGATTCAAGGATAAGCAGGGCCAGCAGCAAGAGAAGACCGAGTGGCACAATGTGGTTGCCTGGCGCAACCTGGCCGAGATCTGCGGCAAGTATCTTCACAAAGGCAAACAGGTCTATATCGAGGGCAAGATCCAGTCGCGCAAGTATCAGGATCGCGACGGCAATGATCGCTATATGACCGAAATCGTCGCCGACCAGATGCAGATGCTCGGTCGTGCCGGTGAAGAAGGCGGGGGCGGCGGATATGGTGGGCGTGGCGGAAACGACCAGCGCCCAGCCCAGAGCGGCGGGCAGCAGGGCCGTGAAAAGAGTTACGATGACTTTGAGGAGCCGTCATTCAATCCGGATGACGATATTCCGTTCTAATTTGGAAGTTTTTTCAAAAAAGTAAACGAAAAGACCGTCAAGCACTGCGCTTGACGGTCTTTTTTAGACTCTGCGCAAAAACACCAGCGCAAAAGTTACCGTTCTCTGTCCGCCTCATGCGGCGCAGCGAAAAGATCTTCGAGGTCATCTGCGGGTTTCGCATCGTCATGGGCACTTTCGGCGGGGTCATGACGGTGTCCGCTCGGTTTTGTCTGCTCTCTGAGGCGTGCATACTCCTGCGGTGTCATATCCGGAAGATCGGCCACAAAGGCGGTCAGATTCCAGATCTCTTGCTTCGCATGCGCGTTGATGATGCCTGGCATGCCGGACATTGAGACGCCGTGTGCAATGATCCAGTGCAGCTGAGCCGGTTTCCATTCTTTTGCTTTTTCGGCAAGATCAGGCGGTTCGGGGTTGAGGCCACGGGTAAAATGAAGAGGTTCGACCCCCGGCGCTCCATGGCAGGCAACGCACATCTCGTCGAAATGCGCAAAGCCCTCGGCCGTCTCACGCTCCTCGAAATCGGCGGGGGTTTCGATATCTTTTGCATGGTGTTCGACCGAATTCTTCATGGTGATATGCAGTGCCCACTTCATCAGCGGGTTGTGCGGCTCGGTCGCGGCGATATTGTAAACCCCGGAGAACATGACATAGATCAGGACGCCAAGGGCGGCGGCGAGCAGGAAAAGAAACGTGGCGACAGCGGTTTTGATCATCGAGAGAGGTCTCCTGGTTGATGAGGTTCAGCCGCGTCGGTGATCGCCTGCGGCTTTCGTTCACGGCTAGATGTCGTATAATTTATATGAAAAATCCACAACTTTCTACGGTAGAGAGGAAATTCTCATGGCGGAAGAAATTCTCGAGAGTGCGCGGCGCCGCGTGGAGAAAGACCCGAAGCTAGCCGATTTCAAGGTACGGGCGGAAGGACACGAGCTGCACCTTTCGAAGGGGGCGGAGAGCTTCGCCCGCCTTATCCCGGCCGAAAAAGCAGGCTACTGGCGCATGGAATATTTTCATAATCTGGAGCGTTGGGAGGCCATCGATTTTATGGGAACGCTCGACGAGTGTCTTGATTTTCTCGCTCACAATATCCACTATCTTTTCTGGAACCGGGGCTGAGGCGAGTGATGCTGGAAGACCGCCGAATAGCCCTTCGCAAGGCGCTGGAGGATGAAGAAAGTGAGGTGCGCGGCGCGGCTTCAGAGGCGCTGGAGCGCCTGGAGCCGGCCCTGCACCTGGAACGACTGCTCACAGAACTGCACGCGCCGGAGCGGGGCCATCGGGTGCGGGCTGTGTTTGCGCTCGAACAGGTGCGCTCTGAGGCGGTGATAAAGCCGCTGTGTTCGGCACTGGATGATCCGGACCCCGATGTGCGCAGCGCCGTCGTTCAGGTTCTCGGCAGCCGGGCCGAGCCTTCGGTCCTGCCGGATCTGGTCAAGGGACTCAAAGATGAAAGTCCCGCGGTTCGCCTGCATACCGTCGAGGCGCTCGGGCGATTTTCCGACAGCCGCCTGGTTCCCTATCTGGCCACCGCGCTGCGCGATCCCGATCCGGAGATCGTCGTGTGTGCGGTGAATTCTCTGGTCTCCATCGGAAGCGCGGCCGGAGAAAAATATCTTCTGGCCCTGCTGCGCGATTCACGCCCCGAGGTGCGTCAGGCAGCGGCACGCGGCTTGGGTGAACTGCGGATCTGAGCGGATATCTCTTCAACTCAGCCTGTCCGGCCCGGATCTTCAGAAATGATCCGCCAGGTCGACACCGAAAAGAAACGGGTCGACCTCGGTGATGATCCGTTTCTGTTCGCTGCCGTGCAACTCGACCAGGTCCGGTTCCGCCGTCGGGCTGCCGACTTCGTCGAAGAGGATCTTGAGCTGCATGCGCTCGGGTTCTTCCGGGTCGACCAGCGTGACCAGCCCGACTTCGTTGTTGTCGAGGCGGAGCATCGTCCCGACCGGGTAAGGGCCCAGGGAGTCGATGAACATCTGCAGGTACTCAGGATGCAGGCTGGCCCCTGCCTCTTTGCGCATTTCGGCAATAGCCTGGCGGGGGCTGGCGGGGCGCCGGTACGAGCGCAGCGTCGTCATCGCATCGTACGAATCGGCTATGGTCGCCATATCGACCAGATGCGATAACTGGCGGCCGCGGGCATCGTCGGGGTAGCCGGAGCGGCTGAAATTCAGATGGTGGCCCAGAACGATATCGACGGCCTCCGGGCTGATTCCGTTCATTTCTTCAGCGATGCTGGCGCCGTATTCCGGATGCTTCTTGATCAGGGCGAATTCCTGCTGTGTGAGACGTCCCGGCTTGTTGATGATCCTGTTGTCGATCTTGAGCTTGCCCAGATCGTGAAGAAGCCCCCCCATGCCGAGAATGCGCATCTCTTCATCGCTTGCACCGCAGGCGCGGCCTACCGCCACGGCAATAACCGCCACATTCACCGAATGATTGAACGTGTAATTGTCGTAATCCCTGATCATGGAGAGGGCGAGCAGGGCGAAGGGGTTTTTCAGAGTCGCGCCGACCATGGTGCGCACCACGCCCATCGCTTCGACAGAGGATGGGATCTTGCCCAGGCGTACATCCTGGCAGACGTCCGCAACGACATGCAGGGCCCGCGCATAGATTTTATGCGGATCATGCTCTTCATCGTCCAAAGCAACAATGCACTCCACCCCCGCGTTTTCCAATGTCTCCTCAAGGCCGTGTTGCTGCCAGCCGTCTGTTGTGAGAAGAGAGAAGAAACCTTCAAGCTCTCTGGAGCTGACGCCCTGGCGAAAGGCGAAACCCGCCGCCGGCAAGGGCTGCAGCAGGCGGGCCAGTTGATCGACTGCGGGACCGGGTTGGCTGAACAGGTAATCTTCGCAGAACAGCATCTCCTGCGTGACCCCCAGTTTTATCTCCTCCTGGCGCTCGAGCATGGCTGAGAGAGCCGAAAGACAGCCGGCGAGCTGGCGTTGCACCGAGGGATGGCCTGACGGATAAAGGCGCATGGCCTGAATCGCTCCGCCCATCTCCTGCACGAATCTTTTTATCTGTTCAATATCCACGGATGATTTCAACCTGATGTGTTTCGGCCGCCGTCTTCATCCGCCGCCAGCTCCCGCAATGCCCGGTTGGCGGCCCGGGTCACTTTTTCCGGACCGTTTTCAGCCGCCCTCTCAAGGACCTGGCGGCTTTGCGGGATGGCGATCTTGCCAAGCGCCTCGGCAGCGGCAGCTCTGATCTCATCGAAGCGCCGCCGTCTCCAGAGTCGCCGGCGCGCAAGAAGCGCGGCCAGTGCCGGCTGTGCCTGAGCATTGCCGATTTCGCCCAGGGCATGAACCGCCCCCCGGACCAGATCGCCCCGGCGCAGAAAAGGATCCGGATGCGCGAGGATAGCGAGCAGATGCGGGATGGCCGCCTGTTGCTTGAATGCGCCGAGAAAAAGCAGAGACTGACGCTGCAGATCCTTATCCCCTTCTTCCATGGCCACCAAAAGAACCTCCATCGCGTCATCGCTGCCGATGCGGGTCAGGGCGCGAACTGCTTCGCGCCGCACGCGCAGATCGTCATGGGCCATGAGAACAGCGAGCTGCGAGATCCTCTCGGGATCGCGGATCTCGCCGAGGATTGCCACCGCATTGCGTACGACATACCAGCGTTCATCCTTGAGCAGCCGGGAAAGAGCCGGCAGCGCAGCGCGTTCGAACCGGACCAGCGTCCGGGCGAGTCGCTTGCGTGCTCTGGCGTCGTCCTCCTCTGCGAGACGATCGGCCACATAGTGAGCCGCCGGCTCGCCAAGAAATGGAAGCAGATTCTGTACCCGTTGGCTGATCTGCGGGTTGACGCCGGAGCTGGCGAGTTTCCCCGTCAGAAAATCAAGCATCTCCCGGGTGCCGATCTGCCTGAGAGTGCCGGTGGCCGCCTCGCGCCTTTTGGCTGAAGATTCGGTATTCTGGCTGATACTCCCCAGCAATGCAAGGGCGCGCAGAAGTTCACCGGTTTGCTCGTTGGCCGCCTCCAGATGGATAAGCGGCGCAATCTCACGCGCCAGCCGACAGAAGTGCTCGTCATCGATCTGCTCACGTTCAAGCTCATCGAGGAGTGCATTGAGTTTTTGCGCCTCGATCGACTCTTCGTTCTGCGCATCGAGAGCGGGCAATCTGGGTCGAGGCCTGGCGGCTCCGGTCGCACCGAACTGTCGTTCTTCTTTCTGTGCCTTTTCATTCGCTTCCCGGTTATCTTGCGGCAGTGCCGCATGCGCAGGGCGCGATCTGTCCGCCGTGATCTCCCGGCGGGTCGCCGCAATGCGCGAGAAATCTTTTTCGTTGACCCAGATGGTCAGTACTGCGGCTTCGCGCAAAAGAGCGGGCAGGCCATGCCGCCGCCGGATCTCTTCGGGCTCAAGAGTCAGGATGCGGGCGAAGTTTTCCAGATCATTTCGGGTCAGGTCGGGGAGGAAGAGGATTTCTTCCATGCGGCGAACGAAAAAGAGATGAGCCAGTTTTACAAGCGCGGGGTTGGCGGGAGCGACGGGATGTCCTTCGCGCAGAAAGCGATCCTTTTGTATCTGCAGGTGCAGTTGCGCGCCCTGCAGCACCGCGGCGATCTCTTCATGATGCCGGGTCAGGGTCTGGGTCAGGGCGGGGTGTCCGGTCGGATAGAAATTCACGGCCTTAATGATGATGCCCAGGCCGCGAAGTGCTTTTTCAAGCTGGGCGTGCAAAGGTAAATTTGCAGACACGTGGACGAATTGCTCCTTGCCGATGACAGAGGTTGGAGGATCGTCCCCAAAATAGCCCTGAAAGCGGTGTTTTGTAAAGTCTCTGGGAAAAGCCTGGGCGAATTTACCCGTTGCCGGCTTCTTCCACGACGCAGAAGCCGCTGTCGTGGACGCCATGGTCCTCGGCAAGATACATTCCCTCGAGAATACTGCGGAAATGCTTCGTGACCACTTTGCGACGGACCTTGAGTGTGGGCGTGACTTCATCTTTGGAGAAATCGGCGGAGAGCAGAGTGAAACGCTTGATCCGCTTGATCGGGGCCATCCCTTTCTGCAGGGCATCGATTCGCTCGCGCAGCAATTCGAGGACCTGGGCGTGGCTGACGAGGCCGCAGTTGTCAAGGTAGTCGATTCCCTTTTCGTCGGCCCAGCTTTCGAGTTTTTCGAAGTTCGGCACGATCAGGGCGGTGAGATAGGGTTTGCCGTCCCCGTATACCATGGCGTTGGTGATGAATTTGTCGCGCTTGAGCAGGTTTTCGATCGGCTGTGGAGCAATGTTTTCTCCTCCGGCCGTGACGATGAGATCCTTTTTACGATCGATAATAGACAAGAACCCCTGTGCATCGAGCTGGCCAATGTCCCCGGTTTTGAACCAGCCGTCCTCGAGCGCCTCCTTCGTTTCCTGCGGGCGTTTGTAATACCCCTTGAAAATGGCCGGACCTTTGAGAAGGATCTCGCCATCCTCGGCGATGCGGACCTCGGTTGAGGGGAAGGGTTTTCCCGCCGTGCCCAGTCTGTGCATATCCGGTGTATTGACAGCGATGCCGCCGGCCGATTCGCTCAGGCCGTATCCTTCGTAGATGGGAACGCCGGCCGCCTGGAAAAATTCGGCGATCTCGCGGCCGAGAGGCGCGCCTCCGGAGATAAAAAAGCGTAAACGCCCTCCGAGGCGGTCGTTGAGCTTGGAGAAGACCGATTTGCGGGCGGCTTTTACCACTTTGGTAAGAAGGGTTCCCGGATCCTGGCCGGCGTTCTGCCGCTGTACGTAGAGGCGAGCGGCCTTAAGCGCGGCAAAAAAGATCTGCTTGCGCAGCCATGGCCCCTCGAGCACGCGGTCGAGAACCCGTGAATGCATTTTTTCATAGAGTCGCGGTACGCTGACTATGACCGTCGGCCGCACTTCGGCCATGTTCTGCGGGACGGTTTCGATGCTTTCGGCATAGGCGATCACCACCCCGGAGCGCAGCATGAAATAGTAGCCGTCGACCCGCTCGAAGACATGGGAGAGCGGGAGAAAGGAGAGACAGACGTCCTCTTCTCCGATCGGGAAAATCTCCCTGCAGTCCTCGATGTTGGTGAACAGATTGCGGTGCGTCAGGCAGACCCCCTTTGGTGAGCCGGTGGTTCCTGACGTATAGACGATGGTTGCAAGATCCTCAGCCTCAGCAGCGGCAAGGCGCCTGCTCAGCTCTTCATCCGCTTCTGCTTTGCCGTCGCCCAGAAATTTCTCAAGACGTTGGATCTTGTCGTGGTCGAGAGATTTTTGCAGCAGTACAATATGTTCAAGTTTCGGCAGATCGTCCAACTCCCGGGTCAGATCCGCAGCCAGCAGGGACGAGAAAAGAAACAGAATCCGGCTGCCGGAGTCGGCAAGGACATGCTTGATTGCCTCGGGGCCTTCGGTGTGATAGATGGGCACCGTAACCGCACCGCATGCCATGATCGACAGGTCGGCGAAAACCCACGCCGGTCCATTCGGGCTCATGATCGCCACCCGGTCGCCCGGCTCGACCCCCGCCGCGAGCAGCGCCCGGGCGTAGCGCCGAATATTCTCGCCCAACTCCTGCCAACTGATGTCGCGGTAGACATCGTCGCTCTTATGGCGCAATGCCGCATGCCTGGCCCGCTGTTCGGCCAATTCAAGGATCATTCCGGGGATGGTCTCGCCCATGGATACACCCCTTTCTTTCATGCTGTCTTTTCAAATTCTGGAATTTATCCTAGTCTACCACAGGACACAGGCATTGACAGCAGCGCGCGGCTGTGGAAGTTTGGCAGTACGGGAGAGGGGGGAACCGTGATTCTGGGAGTCACCGGCGGCATTGCAGCCGGAAAGAGTACGGTGGTCGGTGAATTCCGGCGCCTTGGCGCCGAGGTGGTGAGTGCCGATCAGCTCTCGCGTGAGGCGGTGGAGGCGGGATCTCCAGCCCTCGAGCGGATCGTCGAGCGATTCGGCCCGCCGGTGCTTCATGCCGACGGGACCCTTGATCGCGAGAAGATGGCGCACATCATATTCGGCGATGCGTCCGCCCGGCGAGAACTCGAGGCCATCGTCCATCCGGTGATCGAAAAGCTTGCTCAGCAAAAGCTCGCCGCCGCCCGATCCCGCTCAAGGTTGGTGGTCTATGAGGCGCCGCTTCTTTTTGAGCTCGCCGCACAGCGCAGGGTCGACAGGGTGCTGGTTGTGACGGTCGAAGAAAAGGAACAGCTGCGCCGCCTGATGGCGCGCGACGGTTTGAGCGAAGAGGCCGCGCGTCGGCGCATTGCAGCGCAGATGCCGCAGGCGGAAAAGATCGCCCGGGCCGATTTCGTCATTGATAATACGGGCGCGCAGGAAGCGGCTCTCGCGCGGGTGCGGCGGCTTTTTGAGCAGCTTGCAGGCGAGGCGGATCTCTGCGATTCGCAACCGTGCCGGTGACATGCCTCCGACCGTGCTGATGGGTCCCGCGAGCGCTCCGGATAAAAAATCCCCCTCCGTTGGTTTACGGAAGGGGATTTTTTGATTGGGTGGTGACTTCGATTTACTTATGAAAGCCGAGACGGGTGGAGAGCTCTTCGCCTGCCTGGGTGATCAGGGGGATAATTTCCGTCTTCACGCGCTCGTCGCTCAGACGCATGGAAGGGCCGGAAATGCTGATCGCGCCGACGATCCGGCGGGTGTAGTCGCGGATCGGCGCCGCAACGCAGCGTACCCCGGGGTCGAGCTCCTCATCATCGAGGGCGTAGCCCTGTTCGGCGACCTCGCGGATTTGCTCTTTGAGGGCGGCGCGGTCCGTGATCGTGGTCGGAGTGTGCGCCTTCAACTCGCGGGGAAGGACTGCATCCACCTCTTCGTCTGACATATGGGCGAGATGGACCTTGCCCGCTGCCGTGCAATATGCGGGCATGCGCGAACCGACGCGGGAGACTACCCGCACGGTCAGGGTCGTTTCGACCACATCGAGATAGACGATGTAGCCCTCCTTGAAAATCGCGACATAGGCGGTTTCGTTGCACTCTTCCACGATTTTCTCGAGAATCGGCTTGGCCTGGCGCAGCAGACCCATCTGTTTGATAAAGGTCTGCCCCAATTCAAGAGCTTTGAGGCCGAGGCGGTAATTTTCCGTGGCCTTGTTCTGTTCAATGTAGCCGCGCGATTCAAGCGTGGCAAGCAGCCGGAAGACATTGTTTTTATGGAGTTTCAGGCGTTTGCTCAGCTCGGTGACGCCGAGTTCGTCGACGTCGTCGTGAAACTGCTCGAGCAGGTCGAGTGCGTGTGAAACGGCCTGAATAATGTATTCGGACTTTTCTTTTTTGGCCATGGCAGTCAAAATCCTTCTCTCCTGGATGCGGCGGTCGGAATAGCAAATGGCTTACCATCTTAGTGATTAAAGGCCATATGTCAAGAACGAACGCTAAGCGGGCTTAATGAAGAGCCCTCCGTGCGCGATGCGTGGGACAGGCCCGGAAAACAGGTCAAATATAAAATGATGTTTTACCTTATGTCAATATGAACAGCAATGCGTCACCGACTTCTCGGGGATTTCTCCAATTCAGTTGACTCTTTTCGCGGTGTTGCGTTAATTTTGACCGGTCATCACCCCCTGCCAGAGGACAAATCATGCTGAATCTCAGCAAGAAAATCCTTGTTGCAATAGACGGTTCGCCCCAGTCGGACAAGGCAGCCGAAGAAGCCGTGCGCATGGCCGCCGCGTCCGGTAGCCGTTTTAGAAGCAAAGTGTATGCCATTCTTGCCCTGCCCGGCAACCGGGCCCCCTCTTACACGGACTTCATCCCCTCTGCGCCCCCGACCGAGCGCCCCGGATGGGAAGAGAAGCGCAAGCGGATATTCTACGTGGTCGAAAAGGCTGCGGCCGAATCCGGCGTGATGCTGGAGAGCGTGGTCGTTTACGGGGATGCCGCCGAAGAGATTCTGTCTTTTGCCGAAGACTATGACATCTCGGTCATCGTTATCGGCTCATCAGGGGCCGGCCGCATGCGTCGCGCGCTGCTCGGCAGCGTTTCCACCAAAGTCGCTCTGCACGCGCGCTGCTCGGTCTACGTAGTGCGCTGAGTCTTCGCTCGTGCTTCACCGCGCCTGAACCTCCTCGACTGCGCTCCTCTGTTCGATCCCAGAGACTGCCTCCGCATGCCGCGTCTCCACGCACAGATAATCAAAAATCTCCCTCAGGCTCTCACGGATCAACGCGAGCTCTTCAGGAAACTCATGAGGCGCAAGCTCAAGGACGAGCGAGGCATCGTAGCCTGTTTCGCGCAGATGATTGAGAAAGCGGGTCAGGGGAAGGATGCCGTGCCCGGGTAGCAGGTGCTCCTGGCCGTAGCCGTAATCGGAGAAGTGGATATTGCGCATGACCCCGGCATCATAGAAGCGGTGGAAGTCCGTCAGGAAATTGGCGCGCGACGAGCCCATGTGAGCGGTATCGAAGGTCAGAAACAGATGGTGGCGGCGGAGAAATTCGATCATTTTGGCCGTTGGTCCCAGAAAATGGGGATTGGTCCGGAACGCTCCCGCCATGCACGGCATGTTCTCCATAGTGATCGTGACCTGATTGTGTCCGATCTGCTCCTGAAAGTCGGCGATACTCTTGAGCCAGCGCCAGAATCGGAGTTCGAGGCCGATCCAGGAGGGGGGATGGAAATTGATCAGAGGGATTCCGGTTTCGATGGCCAGATCCGCCGTGCGGATCAGCTGGTTGATCTTGTTGCCCCAGCCGTCGAGCTCGAAAAACGGGGCATGCAGCGAGTTGATGGGCAGGATCTGTTGCAGGTCGTGCAAATAGGAGGCATTGTCCCGATACTGGAAGTCGTAGTTGATGATTACTTCCATAGCATCGAAGCCCGTCTCCCTGGCAAGTTCGAAGACCGTCTCCAGGGGGAGGGTATACAGGCTGCCTGCCGACAGGACGAGCTTCATGGATGCTCCAAGAGTTAGAACGGTATTCTAAAAATCTGTTTTAGCAAAAGTTGCTATCGTCGTCAACGCGAACCGGGGTCCGGGGTGTGCACTTTTGTGGCCAGAAAACGGCGGATGTGCTCAGGCGGTGGGGGGGTGAGCAGGGAGACTGCTACCATGACGGCAATAACGACCGGAACCCCGATCAAGGCCGAGGATGTCGGCGGCAGCAGGTGCGCCAGGGCGGGGGCCAGAGTCTCGAGAAAAAATGCCCCCAGGGTGATGGTCAGGCCGGTCATCATGCCGGCCAGGGCGCCATATTTATTGCTGCGGTCCCACCAGATGCCGAGAAGAAAGACCGGGAACAGGGTGTTGCCGGCGAGAGCGAAAGCGACGGCGGTGATTTCGGCGATCAGCCCCGGCGGATTCCAGGCGATCAGGACAACGAGCAGTCCGAGAACCAGGGTGGCCCCTTTGGCGACGGCGACGCAGCGCTCCTGGCTGGCGCGGGGATTGATCAGCCGGAAGTAGATGTCGTAGGAGAAGGCGCTGGCGCCGGTGACCAGCAGACCGGTCACGGTGGAAAAGGCCGCTGCAATGCCGCCTGCGGCAATGATTCCGGTCAGCCAGGAGGGAAGCCCGGCCCGGACCCCGGCCTGCACCACCACCAGGTCGGCCATGGCGCGCGCCGTTCCCGGGTCAGACATGGCCGGATGTTCGATCTCCCAGAGACGGGCGAATACGGCATAGGCCGGGGCGCTCCAGTAGAGCAGGCCGATAAAAAAGATCCCCCAGACCACGCTCCAGCGGGCGTCGCGCAGATTGGGGGCGGTGTAGAAGCGGGAGAGAACATGGGGCAGTCCCGCCGTGCCGACCATCAGGGTA
>JAGXHK010000006.1 GCA_024636255.1 Desulfuromonadales bacterium
GCGAGAACGCCGCCGGATGGCTTACGGACATGAACGGTGCCCTGGAGGCTGTGCCCCTGGAGCTTCTCGATTCGGCTTTCGGTGCCGAGCGCGTGCTGGAAATTCTAGGACGAATTGAAGATACCGTCTATTCATGATCTGTTACCGCGTCACGCCGGAGCCCTTCGCCCAATCGCTTGCCGGCACAGGCGCAAGGCGCCACGGCGGGCGCTGGAACCGCAAGGGGACCGCCGTCCTGTACACTTCCAATTCCACCGCCCTGTGCCTGCTCGAGATCCTGGTGAACGTCCGGCAGCAATACCTTCCTGCTTACCACAGCATGGTCATCGAAGTTCCAGACGCCCTGGTGGACCCGGCTGATCCGGTATTCTTCCCACAGGTTGAACCCTCCAGAGAACACGGCGAGCAGTGGGTGCAGCAAAACCGCTGGGTCGCCATGCGGTTGCCGCCTCTATTCTTGCCACAAGCGAAGATGCCTTCAATCTTCTGCTCAACCCCAACCATCCCGATTTTGCCCAGGTCCAACTCACCGAGAGCGTGCCGCTTTCCATCGACAGGCGCTTAACGGTGTCTGCACCCTGACAGAAAAAGCCCGGAATCTATTCTCACTCTCCCTCGAAGAGTTGCCCCACCGTACGCATCGGCATAAACATTCTAGTCCTGTCGTTGTTGTCGCACAGGATCTCAAAGCCGAATTTTGTGTAAAAACCCTGGGCCGCCTGGTTGAGGCAATCGACAACCACTGCATAGGCTCTCATGTGGGCATGGACGCTCCAGAGATGCTCCAGTGCTTTAATCAGTGTGATCTTGCCCAGACCTTGCCCCTTGATTCCGGCATGCACAGCAAGTTGGGCGATCAGGAAGACCGGAATAGGGTAGTGCGGAAGTTTTTTGGCAAGTGCTGCCGGGAGTGTTTGTCTTTCTATCTGGCTCGGAGCAATCGAATAAAAGCTGCAAATGGGGTATTTCCCATCAGGTAAAGGAGAGGCGGCTGGTAGCACCATTGTTCTGCTAATTCCAGCCGCCATATGCTTTGCTGCTTTGCTTTTGATGAAATCGTTCAGCTCGTCCTCGCCGCTGTCAAATGAACTGCGGTCATGGACTTTTTTGTCAAGCTCAACGAATTCCTTTGCCCAGCTCACTTGATGCCTTGCTTTCGGGTGAAGGTCAGTGCCTCGCGCAGGGCTTTATTGGGCTGTTTCGCGTTCTCGCAGGCGTTCATGAAGCGATCAAAGACATCGTCGCTTACAGTGATACTTTCATGGTGTGCAATGACTTTGGATGCATCTTCATCCATGAGGTGCACGACATATTCTGTGAGACTGCGCATTCCAAGCAGGGCAGAAGCCTTCTCTGCCTTTTCCTTGATTTCCAAATCAAGTCTCATGTCAAGACGTGCGGTAGCCATGTGAGTTCTCCTTTGTGGTTGTACGGGATGTTTCCGTACTCTTTAGGTGAACTATAGATGTCTTCGGGGGAGATGTCAAGTGGTACGGATACTTTCCGTACTCGTGTAATATTTAGGAGTAAGGGCGGAATGCTCCTCTATATGCACCCTGACGAAAAAAAGCCCGGAATCTAAATGATTCCGGGCTCTTAAATCTAACTGGTGCCGAAGGCGAGACTCGAACTCGCACGACCTGTCGGTCACCACCCCCTCAAGATGGCGTGTCTACCAGTTCCACCACTTCGGCGAACGGAGAGTATTTATACTGATTCAACTCCGTTGTGTCAAATAAAAATTTACCTGATTTTTACTGCTGCCCGTTTTGCTCCGGAGCGGCCGGCTGAGCAGGTGCTGCGGGCGTTTCGCCCATCGGCGAAGCGGGGGCTTCCTGGCTGCTCGGGGCGACGACCGAGGGCATCACGCTGCCCGCGCCGGGTTGACTGGCGAAGTAGGACAGAATGAGGCTGGTCAACATGAAGATCACCGCTGCGGCAGCCGTCATTTTGCCGAGAAAACTTCCGGCTCCGCGAGCTCCAAAGACCGTCTGGCTCGAACCGGAGCCGAAGGCGGCGCCGATCTCCGCGCCTTTGCCGGCCTGCAGAAGGACGACGAGAATCAGGGCGATGCAGACGAATACGTGCAGAAACATCAGAAAGAAATACATGATCCGGGAAAACTCTCCTTGTGTTTTTTCTAACCGGCGAAAATTACCACAGAAAACCCGTAGTGAAAAGGGAAAAATAACGCAAACCGGTTTATCCGGCCTGGAATTTTACGATGCGCGCAAAATCCGCCGCCTTCAGGCTCGCTCCGCCGACCAGCGTGCCGTCGATGTCGCTTCGGCTCATCAGCCCGTCGACGTTGTCCGGCTTGACGCTACCGCCGTAGAGGATGCGCATGTCCTCGGCGCTCTGCTGCCCGAAGATTTCTTTGAGTTGGCCGCGGATGTAGGCGTGCGCCTCCTGCGCCTGGTCGCCGGTGGCCGTTTTTCCCGTGCCGATGGCCCAGACCGGTTCGTAGGCCACGACGATCTTTTTCAAATCTTCTCTGGTGATGCCGTCGAGTCCATTCTGCAACTGCGTCTTGAGAATATCCCAGGTCTTTTCGGCTTCGCGCTCTTCGAGTGTTTCGCCGATGCAGAAGATGACATGGAGATCTTCGCCGAGGGCCGCCTTGATCTTGGCGTTGATGAATTCATCGCTCTCTTTAAAGATCTGGCGGCGCTCCGAATGTCCGATGATGACGTATTTGCACCCCGCATCCTTGAGCATGAGAGGGGAGACCTCGCCGGTGTAGGCGCCGGTGTTTTCCGGATAGCAGTTCTGCGCGGCCACAGCGATGTTGCTTCCCCGAATGGCCTCGGTGACCGGGTAGAGAGCCGTGAATGCCGGGCCGACCACGATTTCGACATCTTTTACCTCGGCGACCTGGTTCTTGAGAGCCTTGACCAGCTCCAGTGCTTCCGGCACGGTTTTGTGCAATTTCCAGTTTCCTGCAATAAGCGGGGTGCGCATCTATCCCTCCAGTTCGTAAGTGGTTGAGCGATCTATTTGTCCGTCAGGGCAGCGATTCCGGGCAGCTCCTGTCCTTCGAGGAACTCGAGGGAGGCGCCGCCGCCGGTGGAGATGTGGGTCATCTTGTCTTCGAGGCCTGCCTTGTTGACCGCGGAAACCGAATCGCCGCCGCCGATGATCGTTAAAGCGTCGGACTCGGCCAGCACTTTGGCAATGGCCAGCGTTCCCTGGGCAAAATTGTCGAATTCGAAACCCCCCATCGGGCCGTTCCAGACCACCGTCTGTGCCCCCTTGAGCGCCTGCGCGTAGGTCTCGATGGTCTTCGGGCCGATATCCAGGGCCATCCAGTCGGATTCGAAATCGTCGTTGCTGCAGACGCGGTGCTCGGCATCGGCCTTGAATTCTTTCGCGATGACGTGGTCCTCGGGAAGAAGAAATTTTATCCCTTTCTGCTCGGCCTGCTGCATCAGCTCGCGGGCCAGTTCGAGGCGTTCTTCTTCAACCAGAGATTTTCCGACGTCGATCCCTTTGACTTTGAGAAATGTGTAGGCCATGCCGCCGCCGACGATCAGGGTGTCGACTTTGCCGAGCAGGTTCTCGATGACGGGAATCTTGTCGCTGACCTTGGCGCCGCCGAGGATCGCCACGAAAGGCCGTTTGGGCTCGGCAAGGGCCTCGCCGAGATAGCGGATCTCTTTTTCCATCAGATATCCGGCGACGGCGGGCTGGAGCAGGTGCGCGACGCCTTCGGTGGAGGCGTGGGCGCGGTGAGCGGATCCGAAAGCATCGTTCACGTAAACGTCAGCCAGATCGGCGAGTTTTCGGGCGAATTCCGGGTCGTTTTTCTCTTCCCCCTCGTGAAAGCGCACGTTCTCGAGCAGCAGCACGTCTCCATCAGACATGGCCTCGATCATGTCCTTCACCGCGTCGCCGACACAATCCGGTGCCATGGCCACCTTTTTGTCGAGCTTTTCGCCCAGGAACGGCGCGACGGGGCTGAGGCTGTACTTCTCGGACGGCTTGCCCTTGGGGCGGCCCAGGTGCGAGGCGAGGATCAGGCGACCGCCCTGGTCGATGATCTTGCGGATGGTCGGCAGGGCCGCCACGATGCGGGTGTCGTCGGTGATGGTGCGGTCTTCGTCGAAAGGAACGTTGAAATCGACGCGGCAGAAAACTTTTTTCCCTTTGAAATCGATGTCGTCGATGGACATCTTGGCCATGGCTGGACTCCTCGCTTGAAATGAAAAACAAACCTTTGACCACGAATTTCACGAATCGCACGAATAAAATCAGAAGGAATTGGAACTGCTCGGCATGGGGCCGCAGCCCCACACGCGGCGGATCGATGCTCAGAACTTATAGGGGCGTTATAAACATTCGTGTCGATTCGTGAAATTCGTGGTCAACCAGATTTCAAATAAAGTAAAAAGGGCAGGGGCCATGCCCCCGCCCTCGTCAGGCCGTATTTCCGGATTACTTGGTCGCCATGTATTTGGTGAGGTCGAGCACCCGGCAGGAATACCCCCACTCATTGTCGTACCAGGACATGACCTTGACCAGAGAGCCGCCGATGACGTTGGTCGAGAGGGCATCCACCGACGACGATGCGGGGTTGCCATTGAAGTCTCTGGACACCAGCGGTTCCTCGCAATAGTCCAGAATTCCCTTCATGGGACCCTCGGCCGCTTTTTTCAAGGCGGCATTGACCTCCTCGACCGATGTCTTCTTGGCGCTCTGGAAAACAAGGTCGACCAGCGAGACGTTGGGAGTGGGAACGCGGATCGCAAGGCCGTCGAGTTTTCCCTTGAGTTGCGGCAGGACCAGGGATACCGCCTTGGCGGCGCCTGTGGTCGTGGGAATCATCGACATGGCGGCGGCTCGGGCGCGGCGCAGATCCTTGTGAGGAAGATCGAGAATCTTCTGATCGTTGGTATAGGCGTGGATCGTCGTCATCATCCCCTGTTCGATGCCGAAGGTTTCATCCATCACCTTGGCGACCGGCGCCAGGCAGTTGGTCGTGCAGGAGGCGTTGGATACGACATGGTGCGCGGACGGATCGTAGCTGTTTTCGTTGATCCCCATGCAGAAGGTGGCATCGACCCCTTTTCCGGGGGCGGTGATGATGACTTTGGCAGCCCCGGCATCGATATGCTTCTGCGCCTTGTCGCGGTCGGTAAACAGGCCGGTCGCTTCGATGACCACCTTGACCCCGAGGTCTTTCCAGGGCAGATTCGCCGGGTCTTTTTCGGAAAGGACGCGGATCTCTCGGCCATCGACGACCAGATTGTCGCCGCGGGTTTCGACCGAGCCCTCATAGATACCGTGTACCGAATCGTACTTGAGCAGATGGGCGAGGGTCTTGGAATCGGTCAGATCGTTGATCGCAACGATTTCGATCTCGCGGCTCTCGCGTGCCGCGCGCAGAACGTTGCGGCCGATGCGGCCGAAACCATTGATTGCAACCTTGGCTGCCATTGTTTGCCTCCTTGTTGGTGTGGAATGCGGATCAGGTGAATGTGTGTTGTAAAAAGAAGAAGCGGGCAATGCGCCCGTCTTTCCGGTGGCTGTCCATAGCATAAATTAATTTACATCAGTTTCATAAAAAGGCAACCGGCTTTACTCCGCCACGCAGTAAAATTCTTTTTCGGCCAGCGCGCGCAGCAGCAAATTCTCCTTGCGATCCTGCGTGATTTTCGGTATATAGGGCTCCGCTGGAGGGGGAACGAGGAGAGAACTTTTGCGCATCTGCTTACTTGCCAGCGGCAGCAAGGGCAACGCCATCTATATCGAAAGCCGGGAGTGCCGGGTGCTGATCGATGCCGGTTTTTCGGCCCGGGAGCTGAGCCGACGCCTCGAAGGCATCGGTGTGGCCGCCGATTCGCTGCACGCCCTCTTCGTCACCCACGAACATTCCGACCACAGCCGCGGCCTTGGTCCCATGGCCCGCCGCTACGCTCTGGACGTCTTCATCAAGCCTGAAACCATCAAAGCTCTGCCCCGTCTGGGCAAGGTCGAAAAGCTGCACGAAATCGATACCGGGGTCGCCTTTGCCTGTCGTGATCTGCAGGTCGAAGCGTTCCCGTTGACGCATGATGCCGCTTCGCCCGTTGGGTTTACCATTGAGACCGGGGAGGGGCGCGTCGGATTCGCCACCGACCTCGGGATCGCGACCCGCCTGGTTCAGCAGCGGCTCAAGCAGTGCCGGGTTTTGATTCTCGAATCCAACCATGACGAAGACATGCTGCGCGACGGCCCTTATCCCTGGCACCTCAAGCAGCGCATCCGCAGCAATCACGGCCACCTCTCCAACCGCGCTTCCGCCGCTCTGCTCGACGAATTGCGCTGGGCTGGGCTCGAGGCGGTTTTTCTATCTCATCTCAGCGAGACCAACAACACCCGGGAACTGGCGGAAACGGCGCATCGTGAAATTCTCAACCGCCAGAATCTCTGCGGTCCGCGTCTGATCAGCGGGTGCCAGGAACAGGTCAGCATCTGCTTTTCCTGCTGAAAACGAAATTCTCTTTTTTCTTTATTTTATAGAACAGGAGCGATGACCAATGATCGAGCGTTATACCCGTAAAGAGATGGCCCGCATCTGGGAGGCGGAAAACAAATTCCGCATCTGGCTTGAAATCGAGACGCTTGCCTGCGAACAACAGGCGAATCTGGGTGTCATCCCCAAAGAGGCGGTTCAGGTCATCCGCGAGAAAGGGAACTTCGACGTCGCACGCATCGATGCGATCGAGGCGGAGGTCAAGCATGATGTGATCGCATTTCTGACGTCGGTGGCCGAATATGTCGGTCCCGAGGCGCGCTTCATCCATCAGGGAATGACCAGCTCGGACGTGCTCGATACCTGCTTTTCAGTGCAGCTGACCCAGGCGGCCGACGAACTTCTTGTCGATCTCGATATGATCCTCGAAGCCATCAAGGAGCGAGCCTACGAACATAAGGACACCGTCTGCATGGGGCGCAGCCACGGCATTCATGCCGAGCCGGTGACCTTCGGCCTCAAGCTCGCGACCTGGTACGCTGAAATGGAGCGCAACCGAAAGCGTCTGCAGGCCGCGCGCGAGAACATCGCCACAGGGGCCATCAGCGGCGCGGTCGGTACCTTCGCCAACATCGACCCCTCGGTCGAGGAGTACGTCTGCGAAAAGATGGGGCTTGCGCCCGAGCCGGTCTCGACCCAGGTGATTCCGCGCGACCGCCACGCGATGTTCTTCGCCACGCTCGGCGTCATCGCC
>JAGXHK010000085.1 GCA_024636255.1 Desulfuromonadales bacterium
GCGTCGGCAACGAAAAGAATTTCGCGCGGGTCGAGCGACTCTTTGATGCGCAGCAGCTCGCCCATGAGCTGCTCGTCGATATGCAGACGCCCCGCCGTATCGAGCAGCAGAGTATCGTAACCGTGGCGCTCGGCGTAGCTGCGCGCCTCCTCGCAGATCTTCACCGGGTCCTGCCCGGGCTGCGAGTCGAAAACAGCGATATCCAGCTGCCGCCCGAGGGTCTTGAGCTGGTCGATGGCGGCAGGACGATAAACGTCCGCCGGAACCAATAGCGGGTTCCGCTTTTCACGGCGCAGCCGCAGAGCCAGCTTACCGCAGGTGGTCGTCTTGCCCGACCCCTGCAGGCCGCACAGCATCACCGGCACCGGCGGACGGGCAGCGAGATCGAGCTGATTGTCGAGCCCCTCGCCCATCAGCTTGGCGAGCTCGTCGCGCACGATCTTGATGACCTGCTGGGCGGGGGTCAGGCTCTTGAGAACCTCCTGCCCGACGGCGCGTTCACGCACCGCGGCGACGAAGTCCTTGACGACCTTGAAATTCACATCGGCCTCGAGCAGGACCAGGCGCACTTCACGCAGCGCGGCCTTGACATCCTCTTCGGTCAGATGCCCCCTGCCGCGCAGTTTGCTGAAGACCGACTCGAGCTTTTCAGAAAGATTATCGAACATAAGGGCAAACCATATATCTGAAACAGCGCGAAACCAACACTATAGATCAAGCCATTTTTCCGAGTCAAGCAGAAATCCTTGAAAAAACGGTCAATTCTCTGTCCGCCTTACGTCCTCCGGAAAAAACGACTTCCCCTTGCGGCGAAAGATTTCCGGCGGCATCAGGTCGGCCTCGGCGAGAATCCGCAGGATCTGGCCCCAATCCTCGGGCGAGAAGCGGATAGCGAGGCCGCAATCCGAGGTCAGCTCGCGAGGTACGGGGATCAGAAGAATCTTTGCGCCTTCGTGCTTGAGAATCTTCTCAGCCTTCATCACCTTGTGAATGGAATGAAAAATGGCGACGTAATCGTTCTCCTGCACCATGACCCGATCTCCCTGAAAACCACCGAAACGAGCGGCATGATGCCATGTTTGCAGACCCCGCGCAAGGTTTCTTTCGTTGACAGAAACAGGATTCGAGGGTTAGGTTAACTCAATTTTGCAGCGGATTCATGTCGCTCATTTCATTCTACATCAAAAGGCCTTTTCGTGAGTCTTGCTTTCCTGGTGCGGCTGATCAGCCTCCTGGTATTCGCCTTCGGCGTCAACGTCCCTCTGGGATATATGCGCGAGGGGGCCCGCAAATATTCAGTGGCCTGGTTCATCTACATTCACTTCTCCATCCCCTTTATCGTTGCGCTGCGTGTCTCCAACAATTTCGGGTGGGAAGTGGTTCCCCTGACCTTCGGCTGCGCGATCATGGGGCAGCTGCTGGGCGGCTACCTGAAAAGGAAGGCGTAAACAGGATGGCGAAAGATCGACCGCCCATGCCAAGAGCCGCGGCCATCGGGAATCTTCTCGAAGACCTGCTGCGCGCCAAAGGCATGGAAGACAAGATGGCCCGCTACAAAGTCTGGCTGGCCTGGGACCGCGCGGTGGGTCCGCAGATCGCCGCTCAGGCGCGCCCGGTGCGGATCAGAGAAAACACCTTGGAAGTCCGAGTGGCCAGCCCGGTCTGGATGCAGCAGCTGCAGCTGCTCAAGCCGCGCATTCTCGCCAAGCTCAACGACGCTCTCGGCGAGCGGGCATTCACGGATATCTACCTGCGACGCGGCAAAATCGAAGCGCGCTCTGCCACCGCCCCCAGGCTCCCGACCTGGCGCGAGGCCAGCCTTGATTCCGACGAGCAGGCGCAGATCGAAAAGACGCTGGCAGGCCTTCCCGATCCAGAGCTGCGCGGCGCCATGCGCCGGGTGCTCGAGCGGCAGAAACGGCTCGAGAAGATCCGCAAACAGGATTAATCCTCCCCGTACATGGCCAGCACCTCGGCCGTATAATCCACCCCCGCATAAATGTAAAGCGGCACCTCGACGCTCATTCCCCCGCCCCCGCCGCGCCGCCCCTCGACCAGCACCAGCCGCGCCGCCTCGCCCTCGCGGGAGTGCACACAGCGCAGCCGCTTCGGCGCCAGCCGGCGCTGCTGCATCAGCGCCAGGAGCTCGGCGAGGCGTTCTGCCAGATGGATAATATAGAAGCGCCCACCATCAGGGAGCAGATAGGCGGCCGCCGCCAGGAAATCATCGAGAGAGCCGGCGAGCTCGTGACGCGCCGCCGCACGCTCGTCGCCAGGGGCGATGCGCCCGCTGCCCGGCACCCGGAAGGGCGGATTGCACACCACCACGTCCGCGCTCTGCGGCTGCCCCCACTCGCGAACCGCACGGATATCGGCGCAGCGGATCTCGATGCGATCTTCCAGAGCGTTCAGGGCCGCGCTGCGCCGGGCGCGATCGGCCATTTGCGGCTGCAGCTCGATGCCGACGATCTTTTTTGCGGGACTGCGTTTCGCCAGGATCAGGGGAATGACACCTGCGCCGGTGCCGAGATCGAAGACGGTCTCACCCTCGCCGATCCGGGCAAAGGCGCACATCAGAACCGGATCGAGGGAGAAGCGGTAGCCGTCGCTGGCCTGGATGATCTTCAGACCGCCGAGGCGCAGGTCGTCGAGGGTTTCAGAGTCAGGGTCGTGATTTATCATCATCAATGGCGTTGAGAACTCTTCCTGGGCAGTTTGGCCAGCTGCAGCCTACTCATGATATCAGCAAAAATAAATGGCGAGCAGCCAATCGGAAAGAATCCGGAGTCCGTCCTGCTCAGAATATCTTGCGCGCCTTCATTTCCCAGCGGTGCTCTTTTCGCTCGGGATCGTCCCCGCCGTCGCGGGTTCCATAGGAATAGTCGACTGCGAGCTGGAGCTTTTCCCAGTTGATGCCGGCGGTGAGATAGGCGGTATAGGTGGTCGTGTCCTCGGGTTCGAGATAGAGGTAACGCAGGCGCATCCCGAGGAGGGTGCGGATGGTCGGATATAATTCACCAGTCAGGGTCAGAGTACGGGCACTTCGGACCTCGGCACGAGGCGACTCCAGACGCTCGAACAAAAATTCCTGCCCCAGGGTTGCCAGAGTGCGCCTGGACGCAGCGCTTCTGACATGGTAACGCAGATTCTGCTCGACCAGATACTGCTGTGAATCGCCCTCCCTCGACCGGCGCCAATCATGATCCACCCGCAAGCTCGCCTCCATAGCGCGCATCGGGTAGACCGCGAGAAACAGGCGATTTTCAAAAGTCTGTTCCGCCTCACTCAAGCTGCCCGCATTCAGAACCGAACCCGCGCCGCTCCCGCCGCTGGTGACCCGATGATTGCCGAGAACCAGCCGGTTCTGCAAGGTCGTGTAGAATTTGCGGCGATCGTAACGCAACCGATGAGAGGCGATAAAAACATCTTCCGTGCTCTGATCGTCGGAGAGATAATCATAGGTCAGCTCCAGCCGACTCGACAGACGCGCGCTGCCGCGATACTCCCCGAACCAGGTGGTGGTCGAGCGCAGTACGCTGCCGTCGCGGCGCTCGACCCCAACGCCCGAGAGCACCAGCCCCAGGTCGCTCTTTGGCAGAATATAATAGCCCACCTGGCGATCAAGGGTTCCGCTGCCGTAGAGAAATTCCTGCGTCACGCCGGTACGAAAGCGCATGTTCAGATCCGTTTCCAGCCGCCCGGTCAGGGTCTGCTCCCAGAACCCGACATTACCGCCATCGATTCCCTCTCCACCGAAATAGCCGACGGAGTAGGCGCCGAACATGTCAAAGCGGGGGCGATAGAGGTGGTTTGTGCCCGCCTCGGCCAGAGCGCGCATAGACACGCCCTCGCCGTAATCGCCGCTCTTGTGCTCGGCATCGATCTGCCCCGTCAGCGTCCAGGGCTGACGCTGCAACGCCTCGAGGCGGTTGCTCAAAAACACCACTTCGCGGGTCGAGTCTCTAATATCCTCCTCATCCTCGCCAAACAGCAGGCGATCTTCGCTGTCGGCAAACAGGCTGCGGTCCTCACGCTCGGCGATAAAGCGCGTGCGCAAGGTGGTTTCAGGATCGAGTGCCTTGGTGATGTAGACTGGGAATACCAGATCGCGCTGCAGGCTCATACCATCCGTTTCGCGTCTAAAGGTAGTGAAGTTCGAGGCCTCCCAATCGCTGCGGCGCGCAACGCTGAACAGATTAATCTCGTAGCGCCTGTCTGTCTCCTGACCGCGAGAAAGCTGGCTCGTCGTGGTGTAGCTCGCATCAGTGCTGAATTTGACCCAATTGGTCAACTGCACCCAGCGGCGCTGCATGGCGTGGTCGATGGTGCCGAGGATATAGGCCTTCTCGACAAAATCATTGTTCGCATTGATAAAGTCTTTGTGATCGAACACCCGATAATGGAACCAGTTGTCCTTTTTGTTAAGGGATACGAAGGCCAGATTTCGGTCGCGATAGTGCTGCGGCGAAACCCCCTGCAGGTCACGCACGTCATACTGCCGGTAGTCGATCAGCAGCCGCGGTGCGTTCGCCAGCACATTGCGGTACATCCCTTCGTAGTTGCCGGAGGCCGAACCGACCATGAGGGTAAAACCGGAGGCGAGCTGCTGGCCGTTGTAGATGCCGACAACCGTATTCTGCGCCCCCAGCCCCTCTGAGCCGGGGCTTTCGAAAAGGCCGGAGGCTGACCCGGTGGTAAACGTCGAGCGGTGCAGGTCGTGGGAATAAAGGCGCAGGTGAAAGGGCAATCCGCCTGGAGCGATCACCACATCGCCTCGATAAAGAATCTTGTCGGTGCTGACGTCAGTGCTTTCTCCGTTCATAGAGCCATCGAGGGAGGTCCACTCATAGCCAAGGGCCAGATTGTAGTTGCCGGCGCGCCCCCGCGCAAGATCGCCTTTGGTCCGATAGATCAGTGAATACTGCTGAGTGAACCAGGACGACTCAAACACCCGGTCACCGTCCTCCTCGGCGTCATGAGCCCCGTAACGCCACTCAAGGGTTCCGTCGATCTGCCCGCGATCGGCATAAGCATCCGGCGGCACAACGCCCGAGGCGACCAGGAATAATAAGATGGCGATAAGCCAAGAATGCATTGATTTATTCGAATCCTGACGTGGAAATGCACAAAAGAAAATCCCTTTTGAATTCTTTGCAACTTTCGCACCCAGAAAAAATTTTTTTAATCAGCCGATATTCAGAAGGGAATTCTTTCCGGGGTACTGATTTAAGCCATTTGGCCGAAAAAGATTGGCCGAAAGGCTGAAGTAGCCGGGCTATCGGCGAAAATAAAAAAGGCGGAAAAGGAAATAATCCCCTTCCGCCTGGTCGTGAAATTGACTGGTTGTGATAAGCGGCTATTTGTCGTGGCAGGCGAGGCAGAGTGCCGAGCCAGCGTTTGTCTTGCGCAGGAAAGGGATATTGTTGTCTGCCGCGAGCCCGGGATTGTGCACGGCATGACAACTCGAGCACCATAATTCATTCGCTCCCGTCCCGAAAAACGCGGCCCCATTGGTTTTAGCAGTCGCCAGAGGATGCAAATTCGACTCAGCCGCATCAGTCTCCGCGGCATCATATTCGAAACCCACAGGATGGTCGTTGGTCAGAGAATTTGTGCCATCAAGCAACAACCCCGTGCTACCAGCGCTGATTTGTTGAATAGTCGTGAAGGTATTGTCGTGGTTGCCCACCGGATTTTTGAGCGGGCTTGTCAGGGAAGTGCCGTCATGGCAGGACATGCAAAGCGGCACATCCGAATTCGCAACGGCGGCGACACCTCTTGCTGCGGCGGTCAACGTCGGGCTATCGTAATAGTCGTATGCCGCCGTTGTAACGTCGGGATTTGTGCGATTCCAGAGGGGTGCGTTCGTTACGGTAAGGTCCCCCTTGTGCGGAGTATGGCAGTAAGCGCAAACCCGATCGAAATCGGTTTCGAAATGCTGCTCCGCGCCTTGACGCGCATAACTACTTGAAGAAGATAGATCATGCGCAGAATTGCTGATCTTACCCGAGGGGGTAGCCCACGCAGCCCCCGCTGCCAAACACACCAGAAGAAACACCACACCGATTCTGACCATCTTTGCCTCCTTTTTTTGGTTGGACCTTTTTGGACTCCCAAGTGAAAAAACATTAAGAACTATTATGCGCCACCACTATTAAGCAATTCTCATGCCTGTGATTTTAAAAAATCACAGCGCCCCTTTTTTACGCAAAATCTCCTCCATCTTCTGCTCTCTCTGCTTCAATAATTCCGGGTCGAGAGGTTGGCGCGTAAGATAGTCTTCTGACAAATACTGCCAATGGCTAATCCGGCGCAGCAAATTGTCGGTAATAAAGACCTGATCGTTTTTGTCAATTGCTATCCCGCTGGGCATGGTGAATCCCATAGCGTGGGCCGAGCGCCCCATACCGGTGGACATAAGAAAGCGACCATCCTCACGAAAGGAAAGCAATGCGGATTTGCGTGGGTCGGTGACATGAATGTAACCATCGCTGTCAATGGCAATATCTTTTGGAAGTTCAAACTGCGATTGGTGAATCCCTTGCTCTCCAAAATCACTTATAAAAACCCCTTCGGCACTGAAGACCTGCACCCGGAAATTAAACATATCCACCACGAAAACCTTGCCTTCGGCATTAACCGCGATCCCCTGTGGCGAAAAAAATTCCCCCTCGCCGGAGCCAGACTGCCCGAATTCAAATAAAAATTTCCCCTGTTTATCGAATACAACAACCTTGCTCCCCTTGGCATCTGTCACATAAACTCTGTCCAAAGAGTCAGAAACTGCCAGGAAGGCGGGCTTTTCAAGACGATCCATCCCACCAAAACTGAGAAGTGGCTTATGCTCATGCGAATAAACCAAAACCATATGGCGCCCGGCATCCACAATATAGAGCCGCCTCTGTGCGTCAATAGCCAATCCAAGGGGTTGCCGCACGGACCCAGCATCACCCACCGCCCCAATGGTCCCTTTGGTCAGATCAAGCAGGTGGACCATGTTGGCGGTGTTGTCTGATACATAAACCAAACCTTCGCCGTCAGAGGCTACATCGATGGGTCTCTCAAAAACATGGCTCGATCCATCAGAGATTGCCCGCCCAACAAACCTGCCCATCTGGTTTTTAGGCAGATCACTTTCTGAATGAATAAGAGAAAGCCATTCAAATTTAGGTTCGTTGGGCGGTGGCGGCCAAAAAAATCTTTCATCACTTTTCGATGCGCAACCGGAAAGCACCCCGAATGCGAAAAGACAAAAAACCAAAAATCGAAAGCTCCTGTTCATGGATGGGTCTCCTATAGTCTCAATATTCATAAAGTGGGTGATTTATTTGGCATGACACTTCTGGCAAAGTGCAAACGATGTCCTGACCTTTTGCACAAACAGATACTGCGCCTCACCCCCGTGCGGATTATGGCAACTGACACAGGAAAACTCCTTGTTCGGTTCAAGCGGGTTTTCCGGTCCCTGCAGGGGGTGGTTTCTGCCCTCAACCCCGCGCACCACATGGCTACTTTTATCAAGCTGCTCATGACAGGCCATGCAGACATCGTTCGGAAAGCCATGAACCTGCGCCACATGATCCGACGCATGCGGATCATGACAAACCGTACACATCCCCGCCCCCACCGGCCCATGCACATACTTATTTTCCTTGAACTCCTCCGTCTTGTCCGCATGACAGTCGTTACACAGCGCCGGCTCTTCCTTCACCAGCCGGTACTTGTTCGGCGCGCTGTCGCGCACATGGCAGGTGCCGCAGGCGTACATGGCGGCCGGGCCGTGGACGTATTCGCGGTCGAGCATGCGCTTATGGCAGCTGCCGCAGGTGCTGGTCTCTTCGGTGTCGGCCTGGTATTCGGCCTCGCTCGGGCTCAGGTTGTGGCAGGGAGCGCACTCGGCCTCGCGGTCGGCGGTGTGCATCACGAACGGCTCGTAGCCTTGCGGCGGGTAGGCGGAGGGGCTGTTCATGTAGAAAATGGTCGCCTCGGCCCTGCTGGCCAGCTGCCCGCCCTTGTATGCCTTGACGAGAATCTTGTTTTCGCCCGGGTCCCAGATCGGCTCGACGATAAGCAGGTCGCCGAAGGCAGCTCGGTAGGCATCGCTCGAGATGTCGATCTGCTCGCTCTCCACGCCGTTGATGGCAATGGTCATGGCCGTGACGTCGCTGCTGCCGCCCTGCACGATGAGATAATCCGAGCGGGTCACATACGTCTTGTCGGCGGGATAGAAGATCTCCACCGCCTGGGCGGCCGAGCCACTGAAAATCAGCGCGGCGGTGAGCATGATGAGGCTTCTTATCGGCATAACGTCCCTTTTTTCAACACATCAACGTCCACTGGGGTAGTACCCCGGCGGCAGGTAGATTTCATCCGCTGCGATGGGGTGCTCTTCGAGATAAGCCGGAGTCAGATACTGGAAGCGATGAAACAGCCGGTTCAGACTGTCGGCGACCCAGATGGCGCCGCTGTCATCGACATCGATGCCGTTGGGCAGCAGAAAGCCGCCCGGCACCACGCCGCTGCCGCCGGTGACCGTGTGCTTGGCGCCAATGGTCATCAGGTGCTGGCCGCTTGTGTCGAAAATGACGAATCGGTTCGCCGGCGCATCGGTGACATAGACATGGCCGAACGCATCGACGGCGATCGCCTTTGGAATCTGGAACGAGCCCAGGGCCGTGCCGCGCTCGCCGAAGGTACGCAGGGGCTCGCCTTCGCGGCTGAACACCTTGACCCGGGCGTTGAGGGAATCGAGCACGTAGAGGTTTCCCTGCGCATCCACGGCGGCATCGAGGGGGAAGTTGAACGTCACGGCGGAATCGCCGCGGCTGCCGAAGTATTCAAGAAACTCGCCGTCAAGGGAGAAGACCGAGAGGCGGTGCCCATTCGGCTCGACCACATAGAGACGCTCTGCGCCGCTGTCGACGGTGAGGCCGATGGGGCGGACAATCTCCTTTTTGCCTATGCTACGGATAAATTTCTCATCCGCTCCGAAAACCAGAACCTCGCCCCGCTTCGCATCCGAGACGTAGACGCGCCCCTGATCATCGGTCGCGATGCCGTGCGGCGAATCGAAAACCGCGACCCGATCTTTCGGGTCCCGCAGAGCGCGGATCTCGTTTTTGGCGAAGTCGAAGACATGCACGATCCGGTTGCCGGTATCAGTGACGTAAACTTGGCCGCGCCCGTTCGATGCAATAGCGACAGGGCGGGCGAAAACGGCCTGCGCCCGGGTCTTGCCGAGAAGAGCCTCGCTGAACCTGTCGAGCTTGCCGAGTTTTCCCAGGTCATCGGATTGATAGAAGTCGATGTATTCGATTTTCGCATGCTCGGCCGAAGGGGGCCAGAAATAGCGCTCCGCTGCCCTTTCGGACTTCGCCGCACATCCCGAAAGCAGCGCGCAGCACAGCAGAACCGCAAAGAGAACAGACCTTCTCATATCTTTTTTCCCGCTTCTTGGCATGCTCAGTACCGCACCGGCCGGACCCGGTCGTAGGTCTTCGGCTTGTGGCAGCCGACATTACAGGTGGCGCCGGTTTTATAGGTGGTGAAACGAATGGGGATCTCCCAGGCGCCGAAGCCGGGAATCTTGCTCTTGATCAGCTTCGCCTGGTCGGCGCCGTGCACGCCGTGGCACGCCTTGCACACGCGGCTCTTGGCCGGGCGGTTGACGTGCAGGTAATGCAGGTTCTGGTCGCCGTTGCGAAATCCAGTCTCTGTGGCGGTGCGCTCGTAGGTGAACGCCTCTTTCTTGTGGCAGAGGAAGCACAGATCGTAGTTCTCGAGCTCGAAGGAGGTGTAGAACTCCTGCGGATAATAGGTATTGAGCAGCGGCGCATCCTTTGAGCCGTGCGGATCGTGACAGATCCAGCATTCCCCGGCCTCCACCGGGCCATGATGGGAAAGGCTCTCGAGCGCGACCGCCTCCATCTGCTCGTGGCAGCTGAAGCAGATTTTTTCAGCAGGGTCGAAGAACATCTTCGGGTTGCCGGTGCCATGCGCGTCGTGGCAGGCGGAGCACCCTCCGTCGGTGACGGCGGCGTGCTTCGAAGTCGCCTGCTCGACCTTCTGCCCGATTGCGGAGTGACAGTCGAGACAGAGCGCATCGCCCTGTAAAGAGAGCATAAAGGGCTGCGCATCGCCGTGCGGATCGTGGCAGTTGGTGCACCCCTCGCCGACCACAGGATGGACCTCGTCCATCGCGCGCAGATCGCTTTTTTCGCCGTGGCAGAGATAGCAGAGTTCGTTCCCCTCGCCGACGAGCTGATAAGGCGCCTGGGAGCCGTGCGGATCATGGCACATGCTGCACTCGCCGGCGGCCACCGGGCCGTGCTGCACCGCCGCCGTCTGCTTGCTCTCATGGCAGCGGCTGCAAAGCGCGGGTTCCGCCTCGGGCAGAAGATGAGGGCCGGAATTGGCATGGGCGTCGTGGCATGCGGTGCAATCCCCGTCTGCGACCGGGCCGTGCAGGTGAGACTTGCCGGCGGTCTTGTCGGCGTGGCAGCGGCCGCAGAGCTCGGCCGGCGGCGCAATGAGCAGGGCGCCGCCATAGCCGGCATGCGGCTTGTGGCACATGGTGCAGTTGCCCCCGGCAACCGGCGGATGCACGGACTGCCCTTCAGCCTTGTTGTCGTGGCACTGATAGCAGAGCGCGCTCCCCTGCGCGGAAAGCATTCCCTTGAATGGACCGCCATGCGGATCGTGGCAGGAGGTGCAGCCCTGCTCGACAATCGGATGCAGTGTATCGCCCCGGCCGACGGTCTTTTGACTGTGGCAGAGCGAACAGAGCGCATTTTCTGACGCAGCCAGGCTGAATCCCGGCGCCGCGCCCGGGTGCGCGTTTTCAGTGGGCACGTGACAGAGCTCGCACTCGCCCGCCGCCACCGGGCCATGCGTGTGCCGCGATTTGCCCAGGTCGCCGTGGCATTCAGCGGCCAGGCACCCGACCTGTGCGGACGCCGCAGCGCTGCTGCATACAAGAGAAAAAAATACCGCCAGCGAAGCGGCCCACCAGCGTCGCATCACGTCGTTCCGAAGTTCTGAAGAAAAAACTGAAAATCCACCAGGCGCCTCCAGGCTGTTCATTCACATCCGATCCCGGTCCTCATTCGCATTATCACAATGCAATTGAAAAACTTTAATGCGAAATGCGTGCCGGTCCGTGGCGCTTTTTCAGGGGGTCAAGGGAGGATATTTCTTAAGGACTGCAAGGCAGGAGGAATAGACGAAGCCCCGGCTGCAGGCAACCGGGGCTTCGGGATCGGAGCGGTTTATTTATCTGAATTATTCGTTGGCGGCCTTGGGGCAGGAGGCGCAGGCGCTGCC